>NZ_JADBRS010000009.1:49824-197439 GCF_014930775.1 Enterobacter cloacae complex sp. P38RS | reverse complement strand
CGGAAACGGGTGAGCATTTCCGGATTCTTACACAGCCACTGGATCGGTCAACCGATCCTTAACTGATCGGCATTAGGCCTCGAGGCCCGCTTTTTTTTATCCGTTATTCACTATCACAATCCCGCCGTGGTCGTAGCGATAGTGGCAGTGGGCATACTCCAGCGGCGTGCCATCTTCCAGATAAATGACCTGCTCCACCTCCAGCACCGGATCGGTTTCCTCACAGACCAGATGCTCTCTGTCCAGCGCGCTGGGCTTTAGCGCCCGCACGACCCGGTATGACCCCATAATTTTCAGCCCCAGGGTTTCCTGAACGTACTGAAACACTGACCCTTCAAGGTGGTTTTTCGTCAGGCCCGGCACCAGATTCATCGGCATCACCGTGGAATCCAGCGACATCGGTTCGCCGTTCAGTAGACGCAGGCGAATGAAGTCGTAGATCGGCGCATCGGCGTTAATCATCAGCGACGCCTGCTCTTTTTCGTTCGGGAAGCGCAGTTCGAAATGCACCACCTGGCTCGTGACCGTACCCAGATGCGCCCAGGTTTTGGTCGCGCCAAAGTAGTCGCTGCCGGAGAGATCCCACTGCGAGAGCTGGAGGAAGTTTTTGCGGATGAACGTCCCCTGCCCCTGGCGGGTGTAGACCAGCCCTTCGACGATCAGCTGGCGCATCGCCTGCTGAATAGTCATCCGGCTGGTACTGAACTCCGCCGCCAGTGCAAACTGGTCCGGCAGGGGTTCGTTGGCGGCGTACTGCTGGCTGATAATGCGTTTCTTAATTTCCCGCGCTATGGTGATGTACTTCGCCGCCATCGTCCTTCCTTTCTGTTAGTTTTCTATCCCGCTGTTTTTCAAGGCCACTCGCTCGGCAATTTTGAGGAAAGGCAGGTAGAAGAATACACCAAATACGATGATTGCCAACTGGACCACCACGGCGCGCCAGTCCCCCGCCGTCGCCAGCCAGGCGCTGAGGATCGGCGGCGTGGTCCAGGGGATCATCACCACGCAGCGGGACATTAACCCCAGCGTGGTGCAGAGCCACGCAAAATAAATGCCGATGGCGGGCAGCAGCACAAACGGGATCATCAGCGGCAGGTTAAAGACGATCGGCAGGCCGAAAATCACCGGCTCGTTGATGTTGAACAGGCCCGGCGCCAGCGACAGACGCGCCACCTGCTTCGCCGACTGTTGCCGCGAGAAGATAAAGATGGCGATCAGCAGCGAGATCGTGCTGCCCGTACCGCCCACCATGCCAAACGTCGGCACAAAGATGTTGTTGATGATGTGCGGGATCGGCTGTCCGTTGGCGAAGGCCAGCATGTTCTCGTTGGTGTTAATCAGCAGAAACGGCTCCAGCACCACGCTGTTGACCACCGACTGATGAATGCCGAGCGTGAACAGGAAGTTGCCGAAGCTGTAGATGAAAATCGTCCCCGGCAGGCTGGTGTTGATCAGCCGCAGCGGCTGCTGGATAAAGGTCGTGATGAGATGGATCAGATCCGTATGCAGCACGTTTGCCAGCAGCGCCGCCAGCACGGCGAACACCGACAAGGTAAGAATGGTTGGGATCAGCGCGGTAAAGGATTTGCTCACCGCCGGGGGTACGTTTTCCCCCAGCGAAATGTGCAGCGCCTTCAGCCGCGAAATGGCGATGAACAGCTCGGTGGAGAGCAGGCCAATCAGCACCCCGGCGAAAATCCCGGTGGAGCCGATATTGGCGAACGTCAGCACCTGCGTCACGCTGACCGCAGCGTCGCTGCCAACGGGCGTAACCTGTAAGCGCATCGGCATCATGATGATAAAGCTGCTGACGGCGATAACCACTGCCGAGACCGGATTGTCGAAATCTTTGTTGCGCGCCAGCGACCAGGCAATCATCGGCGCCAGCAGCAGCGCGGCGATGTTCAGCGTGCCGTTAATAATCGCCTCGCCCCACACCTTAAACTGTGTGAGCGTGTCGCCCTCAAAAATCCACGGGAACACCACGTTGTTCACCAGCACCGCCAGACCGGCGAGGATGAAAATCGGCATCACCGTGGCGAAGGCGTCGCGCAGGGATCGCAGGTGCACCTGGTTTGCCAGGCGCGCCGAGAACTCAACAAATTTATCGACAAAGGACTGCATGTGCGGTGTGATTTTTGTTTCAGACATAGCGGAGTGTTCCCATCAATCAGTCACAAAAACGGCCCGGCAGCGTACGGCTTACATCTCGCGTCCGTTGGTATGGATAACCTGTTTTAACCACGCGTAGCTCTTCTTCGGCACGCGCTTAAGGTCTTTCAGGTCGTGATTCTCGCGGTTGACATAGACCACGCCGTAGCGCTTACGCATGTCCCCCTGCGAGCTGAGAATGTCAATTAACCCCCAGCCGAGATAGCCAATGACCTCTGCGCCATCCTCGAACATGGCTTCCTTCATGGCCTCGATATGCGCCCGGTGGTAGTCGATGCGGTAGGTATCCTCAATCGGGTTAACCCCGTCCCAGGACTCAATCACCCCAATACCGTTTTCAATCGGGAAGACCGGCATGCGCCAGTCGTTGGCATAACGCGTGATGATGGTGCGAAAACCCAGCGGGTCGATCTGCCAGTTCCACTCGGTGGCTTTCAGGTAGGGGTTATTTTTCTCACCGTGCAGCAGGTAATAGTTGACCGGCGTGCCTTCCGGGATCGCATCGCTGTCCAGCGTTTTGCTGGCGTAGTAGCTGAAGGCCATAAAGTCATTTTTCGTGCGGGCAAACAGAGCGAGATCCTCGGCGCGATAGATATCACCAAAGCCCTCCTGCTCCACCACCGCCATCACCGCCGGGCTGTAGCCCTGACCGGCAAAGACGCGCAGCAGGTTCTGGTTGAGGAATTCGTCATACTGCTGGGCGCAGAAGATATCGCGCGGCTTGCAGGTGGCCGGATAGATCAGCTGGTGCGCCAGCATGCCGCCCATTAGCTGGCCCGGTTTTGTCTGGTGCAGATACTCGGTCAGCGACATGTGCGCCACCATCGCATGGTGCTGAAGCTCATACAGCTCGCGCAGGGTTTTCTCGCCTTTCATATAGCCGGAAATGCGGAACGCTTCCGGCATATGGAAGATGTTCTGCTCGTTAAAGGTCAGCCAGTACTTTACCCGGTCGCCGAAGCAGTCGATCATCTTTTTGCCATAGCGGATAAAAGCCTCCCCCACGCGGCGATCGTTGAAGCCGTTGTACTCCTGCGCCAGCGCCAGCGGCATGTCGAAGTGGTAGAGGCAGACCATCGGCTCGATGCCGCGGGCGATGAGATCGTCAATAAAGCGGTCGTAAAAGGCGATGCCCTCGTCGTTGAACGCGCCGTCGCCCTGCGGGCAGACGCGGCTCCAGGAGATCTGGAAGCGGTAGCAGTTCATGCCCAGATCCTGCATCAGGTCGAAATCTTCCCGGTAGCGGTGGTAGGAGTCGGTCGCCACCTTCCAGTCGGAGACGTTTTCTCCGGCTTCACGAATGTCGTACACCGACATCCCCTTCCCACCCTCGTTCCAGGCCCCTTCCGTCTGCATGCTGGATACCGAGTTGCCCCATAAAAAGTTGGCCGGCAGTGAATTGTTCATGCTCTCTCCCTATATGACTAGTCATTTAAAATCTCATGACTAGTCATATAGGCGAAGATGAAATTTCGATCAAAGGGGAGGATCGTTTTTTGTGAGGAATGTCGGAAAGAAGCGCTGAGCAGGAAAAATGGATAACGAAATCCTGTTATTTAGGCCTGAGCATTAGCCTATGCAGAATCACATTTCCTGCTCGTGCCGCTGGCTGGCCTCATAAAATCATTATTAACTTAATGCGCACCAACCACGGCTCAGGCCGGAACATAAAAATCTCAACCCTATCAAATGGAAAATGACGCTCATGAAGATATCTACTCGCCGTATCGCATTCGCTCTCAGCTTAGCGTTGCCCGGCTCAATGACTCACGCGGCAACGGTGTATACGGGTGATAAAGTGCAGGGAGTGCCGGTTATCTCTACGCTGGATGTATCAGACCTGCCAGCCGGACAACATCGCTTCATGTTCGAGGGGGTTGAGACAGGAACGGGACAGCGCTGGTATGTACCCATAATGGTGGCAAAAGGGAAAACGGACGGGAAGAAAGTCCTTCTGCAGGCAGGCGTCCACGGGGATGAGCTAAACGGCGTGCGCATCGTACAAAAAGTGATGGAACAACTGGACCCCGAAAAAATGAACGGCAGCGTTATTGGCATCATTGGCCCAAACCGTTCTGGCCTTGAGAGAGTCTCCCGGACATGGTCTGTTTCAACCGATGGGGGTGAAACGATCGACTACAATCGCGTCCATCCAGGAAAAGAAACGGGTAACCCTGCTGAGCGTCAGGCATGGATGATGTGGAACAAGGTTTACAAGGGGAATGTCGACCTGGCGATTGACTATCACACCCAGTCTACCGGAACGGCTTACCCGCTGTTCATTTATGCCGACTACCGCAATGCGGATGCCCGGACAATTGCGGAACTTTTTCCGGCAGATCAAATTAAGAAAGACCCCGGCGAAGCCGGCTCAATGGAAACCACCTTTATTCAAAATGGTATCCCGGCAATAACGGCCGAGACGGGAGAGCCGAGGATTTACCAGCAGGATATGATTGCCCGGGGTTTAGAGGGTGCCCTCAATGTACTGATCCATTACAAGGTGATTGAAGGCAAAATCGGCGCAACCGCCAGCAGCAATAAAACGTATATTGGTAATGCTATCAGTTCCATACGAGCAACTACGGGTGGGTTTGCGGAAGTTTTCGTTAAACCCGGCGACACGGTAAAAGCAGGACAAGAGGTCGCCCTGCAGCGAAATGCTTTCGGTGATGTTGTCGCGAAGTATTCAGCGGAAAGGGACGGCAAAGTACTGGCAATTGGAACAGATGTGGTCAGAGAGCCCCGAGCCCTGCTGGTAAGAGTCCTTGAGCAAAACCCAGCCGCAACCTGCAAAGACGGCTGCTGATTACCGCCACAGCCCATCGTTGAATCGGCAAAAGCAGCTTATCGTCATTTCTTCGATATCATCCCCGGCAGGCGAAGCGCCGCCGGGGATGAGGAGCGTTATTGTTGCGCAAGCTGATTGCGACGATACTCCCCCTGCCGCTCCAGCATCCAGCCAGGATATTCAAGCGGCAGCGCGCTCACGGCATCCAGCTGTTTAAGCTCGTCTTCGCTTAAGCGGATCCCGGTGGCGGCAATGTTGTCGTCCAGCTGTTCAACGCGCTTCGCGCCAATGATGACGCTGGTCACCGCTTTCTGGTGCAGCAGCCACGCCAGCGCGATTTGCGCCACGGAAACGCCTTTACTTTCGGCGATGGTACGCATCACGTCCACGCAGTCGAAGGCGCGATCTTTATCCACTGGCGGGAAGTCGAACGCCAGGCGACGACTACCGGCCGCGCTCTGCCCGTCGCGATCGTATTTTCCGCTCAGCAGACCACCCGCCAGCGGGCTCCATACCATCAACCCGACGCCTTCGCTCTGCATCATCGGCACCAGTTCGCGCTCAAGGTCACGCCCGGCGATGGTGTAGTACGCCTGCAATGAGGCAAAACGCGCCAGCCCCAGACGCTCAGAGATGCCGAGCGCTTTGGCAATCTGCCATGCCGCCCAGTTCGAGACGCCGATATAGCGCACGTGACCGTGCTGCACAAGATTATCCAGCGCGTAAAGCGTCTCCTCGATGGGGGTCGCGGGGTCGAAACCGTGCAGCTGATAGAGATCGATATGATCGAGCTGCAGGCGGCGCAGGCTCTCCTTCACGCCGCTGATGATGTGATAGCGCGAGCTACCGCGCGAGTTCACCCCCGCTGTGCCGGTTTCACCGAACACCTTGGTGGCAACGACCACGTTTTCGCGCGGAATTTTCAGGTTCTTCAGCGCCTGCCCGGTGATCTCCTCTGAACGCCCTTCCGAGTAGACATCTGCCGTGTCGATAAAATTGATCCCGGCGTCCAGCGCGCGGCCCACCAGCTGCTCGGCGTCGCTTTGCTGAAGCTGACCAATTTTGCCCCACATGCCGCCTTCACCGCCGAAGGTCATGGTGCCGAGGCAGAGTTCAGAAACAAACAGTCCGGTATTGCCCAGTTTTTGATAACGCATAACGCTTTCCTCGCATGTCGATTGGATGTCTGTTAGTTATACCCGCCCCCCAGCCATCGCGAATGTGGCGTTCCTGTCCGTTTCTTGCCCAATCCTCTGAATCTATCCGCGTGGGGCGTCGCCAAAGACGCTGTAGTCTGGCAGCCGCACCTGCTGATACGGCTCCCAGCCGCCGCCGAGGGTTTTGTAGAGCGCCACCAGGTCAAGCGCGCTCTGCACCTGCGCCTGCGCCCGCTGCTGTTCGGCCTGAGCGAGCTGACGCTGGGCGTCCAGCACGTCAATAAAGCTGGCGATCCCCTGCCGGTAGCTGTCGCTGGCGAGATCAAAGGCGTTTTGCAGCGCGTCGATGGTTTTCGCCAGGCCCGCTTCACGCTGCTGGTCGGTGCGATAGCTCACCAGCGCGTTTTCAACGTCGCCGAGCGCCGTCAGTATCGTCTGGCGATAGTCCAGCACTGCCGCCCCCTGCTGCGCGCGCGCCACCTTGACGCTGGAGACCAGTCGACCACCCTGGAAAATCGGGATGGAAACCTGCGGGCCGAAGCTGTAGAAGTGGCTGCTCCAGTCGGTCAGCCAGCCGGATTCGCTGTTGCGCAGGCCAAACTGTCCGGAGAGGGTAAAGCTCGGGAACAGCTCGGCCACCGAGACGCCAATCTGCGCCGTGGCGGCATGAAGGTTGGCCTCCGCTTCGCGCACGTCCGGACGGCGGCGCGCCAGCGTGGACGGTATACCAGTCTGCACGATATCCGGCAGCGCGGGCATTGGCTGCGCGGATTGCAGTTCGGCATCCAGCGCGCCCGGCGGCTTACCAAGGAGGATCGCCAGCCCGTTCATCGCCTGGCGTTCCTGCGCCTGATACTGCGGCAGCTGCGCTTCAAGATTGCCCAGCTGCGCCCGGGCATTTTCCACGTCCATCTGCGGTGACAGCCCGCCGCGCTGGCGGCTTTCGGTCAGGTCCAGCGTCTGCTGCGCGCTTTTAATCTGTGTGTTCAGGGTAGCGATAATGCTCTGCGCCCCGCGCAGCTGGAGCCACGCGCGCGCCACTTCCGCTTCCAGCGACACCAGCGCATCGTTACGCTGTTCGATGGCGGCCTTCTGCTGCGCCTCGGCGGCTTCCACCTGACGGCGCACCTTGCCCCACAGGTCGATTTCCCACTGGGCGTCGAAGCTGCCCTGATAAAGGTTAATCGGCTGCGTCAGCGGTCCCAGCGCGCCTCTGAGTTCAGGGTCGACATTATCCAGCTGGTCGTACACGCCGTGAGATTTTAGCTCCCCTTCCAGCCCGAGCTGCTGGCGCGTCGCCTGCAGATTGCCGTTCACCGACGGGAAAAATGCCCCGCCCGCCTGGTTAATCTGTTCACGCGCCCCGGCAATGCGCAGCACCGTTTGCTGCAGCGTCAGGTTACCGGCGATGGCGCGTTCAACCAGACTGTCGAGCTGCGGCGAGCCGAAGGTTTTCCACCAGCGCGGATTGGTCGCGGCGGAGGTGGTTTGCGATTTTACCGCGCTGTCGCCCTTATCGTTCCAGTGCGTAACGGCGGGTGGCGCAGGCTGCTGGTAGTCCGGCCCGACGGCGCAGCCCACCAGCAGCATCATTATCATCAGGGGGTGTAAACGTCTGTGTATCATCAGTGTGCTCCTGCACTCCCCTCGCTCTTAACCGGCGAGAGCAACAAACAAAACGGAATCAATAGCAAGGCCACGGCGCTCAGAATGGTGAAGACGTCGATGTAGGCCAGGAAGCGGGACTGCTCGATCATCGTCTGGTACATCCGCCCGGTGGCAATCCCGGTCGGATCGCCCACCTGGGTGGTGAAGTTCTGGATCGCCTGGGCGCTTTCGCGAATCGCCAGCTGGAACTGCTCGTTAAACGGCGAGGCGTGGTAGGCAAGGTGCGCGCTGTGCGCCTGCGCGCGCTCGGTGATGGCCGCCGTCGAGAGAGAAATCCCGATGGACCCCGCCACGTTGCGGAACATGGTAAACAGCGCCGCCGCATCGGCGTTGAGCCGTCTCGGTATCGAGATGAAGGCGATGGTGGTGAGCGGCACAAACAGGAACCCCAGACCAATCGACTGGGCGCTGCGGAACAGCACCAGGGTTTCGAAGTCAATATCCGGCGTCAGCGTGCGCGACCAGAAGAACGACACCGCCAGGCAGGTAAAGCCAAAGGCGATGATCCAGCGCGTCTGCACCACCGGCATCAGCTTCAGCACCAGCGGGATGGTCAGCACGATCAGCACCGCGCCGGGCGAGAGCACCAGCCCGGACCAGGTGGCGGTATAGCCCAGATCCTGCTGCGCCAGCTGCGGGATCACCACCGAGCTGCCGTAGAGGATCATCGCCATCCCCGCCATCAGCAGGCTGGAGATCGCGAAGTTGCGGTCCTTCATGCAGTGCAGATCCACCACCGGCTTTTTGGCATACATCAGCCAGTAGATTGCGCCGATAATGCCGACCAGCGTCAGCACCGCGAAGGTGCGGATAAAGTTCGAGTAGAACCAGTCGTCATCCTCGCCCCGGTCGAGCATCACCTGCAAACAACCGAGACCGAGGGCGATCAGGCCGATCCCCGTCCAGTCGATGGTCAGCTTCTCTTTTGATTTGCTCTCCCACGGCGGATCTTCCAGCAGCTGGTAGATCGCCAGCACCGTCACAATCCCCACCGGGATGTTGATAAAGAACACCCAGCGCCAGGAGTAGTTGTCGGTGATCCAGCCCCCCAGCGTCGGGCCGAGCACCGGCGCGACGATAATCGCAATGGAGGAAAGCCCAAACGCTTTGCCCCTGTCCTCCGGCTTGAAGTAGTCGAGCAGCACCGACTGCTGGGTGGGCTGTAGCCCGCCGCCAAAGAAGCCCTGCATCACGCGGAACAGGATGATTTGCCACAGCTCGGTGGCGATGCCGCACAGAAACGAGCAGATGGTGAACATCACGATGCAAATGAGGAAGAACTGCTTGCGGCCAAACAGCCGGCTCAGGAACGCCGAGATGGGCAGCACGATGCCGTTCGCCACCAGGTAGCTTGTCAGTACCCAGGTGGATTCGTCGTAGCTGGCCGAGAGCGACCCCGCCACGTGCGGCAGCGCGACGTTGACGATGGTGGTGTCCAGAATTTCCATGAACACCGCCAGGGTGACGACAATCGCCACCGCCCACGGGTTACTGGCGGGCTTCCAGTTATCGTGGCTATGATCCGTCATTCCACGGTGACCTTCGGTTCAACCGACAGCCCCAGCGGCAGCGGCTTGTTCGGATCCAGACCTTTATCAATGACGATTTTTACCGGTACGCGCTGAACAATCTTCACGAAGTTACCGGTGGCGTTTTCCGACGGGAAGGCGGAGAAGCGCGAGCCGCTGCCCTGCTGGATGCTGTCGATATGGCCTTCAAGCTCCATATCCGGCCAGGCATCCACGGAGACGCTGACCTTATCGCCGGGCTTCATGCGCTCAAGCTGGGACTCTTTAAAGTTCGCCACCACCCACACGTTCGGGGAGACCAGCGAGAACAGCGCGGTGCCCGCCTGAACCAGCGTGCCGGGCTGCACGTTGCGTTTGGTGACAAAGCCGTCGAACGGGGCGCGGACTTCGGTGTAAGAGAGGTTCAGATTCGCGGTTTCCAGCTGCGCTTTGGCCTGTTCGACCTGACGCTCGCGGGCTTCGACGTTGGTCTCCTGTTGGCGGATTTGCAGCTGTACCTGCTCCGCCACTTCCAGCTGCGCCTGTGCGCTGGCAAGGCCAGCCTGGGCACTGCGCAGCTGAGCGTTCGCAGAATCAATACTTTGCTGGGTGGTCGCGCGCGGGTCGACGCCGCGCTGGCGCCGGTACTCTGCCTGCGCGTTCGCCAGATCGGCCTGCGCTTTCAGCACCTGCGCTTTGGCTTCGTCACGCTGGGCGGGATACTGCACTTTTGAGAGCGCCAGCTGCGCCTGGGCCTGATGCAGCTGCGCGATAGCCAGCCCAAGCTGAGCCTGAGCCTGATCGCGCTGGGCGGTGGTATCACGCGGATCGATCACCACCAGCACGTCCCCTTTCTTCACGCGCTGGTTATCCCGTACGCGAAGCTCGGTAACGTAGCCCGCCGTTTTAGGGGCAATCGTCACCACGTCGCCGTCGGTAAAGGCGTCGTCGGTCGTCTCTTCGTTGCGGGTTAAAAACCACCAGACCAGCGCCACGATCACCATCACGATGACCACGATGCCAAGGATAATTAACGGTTTTTTGCCCGGGCGTTTACGCTCGTTATTGTTTTTATCCTGCTCGTCAGCAGGTGGATTTTGTTCTTCTGCCATAATTCAGCAACGGTCCTGTCAGTGAGCGGCATCACACTATGCCGTTCACTAAAGCTAGGACGTTGCTATACATTTGCCAGGAAAAACTGACAAATTGCGCACTATATGAGAAGGAATAGTCCGAAACCGATCGCCGCAGCCCAGAGCAGCATCGGGATCGACCAGAGGTGGAAGCGCCACCAGATGCGACGGTCGTTGGCCATGCGCAGGGCGATCAGGTTTGCCAGCGAGCCGGGCAGCAGCCCAAACCCACCGATGTTCACCGCCCAGGCCAGCAGCGTATCCGGCGGAACGTAGTTGAGCAGCAGAATGGTGGCAGGCACGTTGCTGATAAACTGCGACAGGCCAATCGCCGTCAGCCACAGCCCCGGCTGCGACAGCGTGCTGACGCTGTGCAGAACGTTTTGCAGCACCGGAAGCTGAATAAGCAGATGCACGTCGATGAACATCGCCATAAAGACCAGCAGCAGCGTCCAGTCCACGCTCACCAGCACGCGCCGCGCCAGCACGACAAAGCCCGCGGCGACGAGCAGGACGCCAGCCAGCTCATACCTCAGCTCCAGGGCGAACAGAAAGACGATATACAGCCCGAGGCAGCTCCAGACCAGCCGCGGCTGCCACTGCGGGCCCGTGGTCCCGCTATGGTATTGCAGCTTTTTATCCGGAAACGCGAACCAGCAGACCGCCAGCAGCGACAGCATCATCACCAGCGCCAGAGGCGCCATCTGCCAGGTAAAGGCGGCGAATGACAGACCGGAACGTCCCCAGAGAAGAATATTTTGCGGGTTGCCGATGGGCGTCAACAGAGAACCGGCGTTAACGGCGAGCGCTTCAAAGATGATCAGTCTGCTGACCGGGATCTCGCAAAGCTTACGCAGGGTGAGCGTGAGGGGCACGATGATAAACAGCGCCACATCATTGGTCAGAAACGTCGACAGCACCGCGGCGGAGAAGACCATAAACAGGGCCAGCCTGCGCTCGGTGGCAAAACGGCGCACCATTTTACGCCCCAGGACGTCAAAATAGCCGCTCAGCTCGACCCCTTTGGTCAGCATCATTAACCCGCTCAGGGTGATGATGGTGCGCCAGTCAATCGCCGCAGACCAGGCCTGTGGCGCAAACGGCACAAACAGGCTTAACCCGGCGCCAATGATTAATAAGAGATGGAAGAAACGATCGCGTGAGAGGGCCTGCAGTCCAGGGATTTTCATTCAGCGGAGGGACCATATTTAAGGGTAAATTCGCGAAACTTTACCAGCGTCTCTTCGCTAACGTGGTGCTCCATTCCTTCCGCATCCCGACGGGCAATTTCCGGGCTGACGCCCAGCACCAGCAAAAAGTTCTCGACAAGCTGATGGCGCTCGCGGCTCTCCTGCGCAAGCTTCTCCCCTTCCGGCGTCAGAAACACGCCGCGCCAGGGGATCATTTCGATCAGGCCTACCGAGGCCAGACGTTTTAACATTTTAGCGACCGTCGGCTGCGAAACCCCGAGCCTGGCGGCCATATCGACCTGACGCGCTTCCCCAACCTCGCGGATCAGATCGGAAATCAGTTCAACATAATCATCAATCAGTTCACGCCGGTGCGCTTCACGGACCTGGCGAAAACCTTCGACATGTTCTTCAACATTCACCAGTTGCGTCGTTTTTTTAATGGCTGGCTTACCTGCGCGACGGTTCATTGTACTTCCTCATTGGGGTGACGCTTCCAGCGCCCGGTATCGAGAGCGCACATTGTAAACCATCCCTCCACAAGCACAAAAAATTAACGAAATAGCCATAGCTATACAATATAGCCTGTGCTATATCTGTATGTAATGCAGTCACCCTTCACGGATCGAAGGGATCAAACATCAGGAGGTCTCATGAACGAATTCAAGAGGTGCATGACCGTGTTTACCCACTCTCCTTTTAAAGTGCGCTTAATGCTGTTGAACATGCTGTGCGATATGTTTAACAACAAACCGCATCAGGACGACAAACCTTCCCACTAAGCGGCGTTGCGGTACGCCGCTTCATTTTTCTGTCACACTTCCGCTGTAAACTGACCAATTCCCGATAATTTTTGCGGATTTGTAGCCCCCTTCGCAAAACATCTGTTTAGCAACTGTTGACCTTAATTCACGCTCGCACTATCTTCTTGCAGCCCTGCACAATTTGCGGCTCGCTGAAGCGGACCTCTCATTCCCTTTCCACGCACTGTCCGGCAGGCTTTGACCCTTGGCGCCAGGGTGAGCACATGGCGTTTTTGTGATAGTGACCTATGAATGTAACCCTGATAGATACCATCGTTACCCGCAGCCGGGCCTTAAGCCCGTGGACGGGATTTTACTTTTTGCAGTCGCTGCTGATTAACTTTGCGCTCGGCTATCCCTTCAGCCTGCTTTATGCAGTGGCTTTCACCTGCATCCTGCATGTGCTGTGGCGAGCGGCCCCGCGCGCGCAAAAAGCGTTGGTAGGGGTCTGTTCGCTGATTGCTGCGATGTATTTCCCGTTTGGCCAGGCCTACGGCGCGCCAAACTTCAACACCCTGCTGGCGCTGCACTCCACCAATATGGAAGAGTCGACGGAGATCCTGACGATCTTCCCGTGGTACAGCTACGTCGTCGGCCTTTTTATCTTTGCGCTTGGCGTCATCGCGGTTCGTCGCAAAGCAGACTCGAAGAGATCATGGGGAAAAATGGAGTCTCTGTGCCTGGCGTTTAGCGTGGGGACGTTTTTCGTTGCGCCGGTGCAAAACCTGGCCTGGGGCGGCGTGTTCAAGCTAAAAGATACGGGCTATCCGGTGTTCCGTTTCGTTAAAGACGTCGTCGTGAACAATAAAGAGGTTCTCGACGAGCAGGCGCGCATGGCTGAACTTTCCAATATGAAAGACACCTGGAACGTGCTGGCGGTTAAGCCGAAATACCATACCTATGTGGTGGTGATTGGCGAGAGCGCACGTCGCGACGCGCTGGGCGCATTCGGCGGGCACTGGAATAACACACCGTTTGCCAGCTCTGTCAACGGCACCCTGTTTACCGATTATGTGGCGGCCAGCGGCTCGACGCAGAAATCGCTCGGCCTGACGCTGAACCGCGTGGTGGATGGCAAACCTCAGTTTCAGGATAATTTCGTCACGCTGGCCAACCGCGCCGGTTTTCAGACCTGGTGGTTCTCCAATCAGGGGCAAATTGGCGAATACGACACCGCCATCGCCAGTATTGCTAAGCGTGCTGACGAAGTGCAGTTCCTGAAGAGCGGCGATTTTGAAGCCGACAAAAACACCAAAGACGAGGCGCTGCTGAAGATGACGGCGCAGGTCTTTGCTACCCCGCGCACCCAGCCGCAGCTGATTGTTCTGCACCTGATGGGATCGCACCCGCAGGCCTGCGATCGCACTGGCGGTAAATACGCGGAGTTTGTGCAGTCGAAAGAGACCTCTTGCTATCTCTATACCATGACGCAAACCGACGAGCTGCTCAGCAAGCTTTACGATCAGCTGCGCAATACGGGCGAAAGCTTCTCTGTGGTCTATTTCTCGGATCACGGGCTGGCGTTTAAAGAGCGTGGCAAAGAAGTGCAGTATCTGGCGCACGACGACCAGTTCCAGCAAAATTTCCAGGTGCCGTTTATGGTGCTGTCGAGCGATGATAAAACGCATCGCGTTATCAAAGCGCGGCGCTCGGCGAATGATTTCCTGCAGTTCTTCTCGCAGTGGACGGGGATTAAGGCCAAAGAAATAAAAAATGATTACCCGTTTATCTCCAACAAGAAAGCGCCCCCAGTGTACGTTACCAACTTCAAGTTACAGAAAGTTGACTATAACCATCTGGGTACCGATATTTTTGATATTAAGAGTAAGTAAGCTGTGCGATCTCGTGCGGTCTGATGCCCTCCCCCTGACCCTCTCCCACATGGAGAGGGAAAAAGCTAAAAAAAAAATCCGCCACATTGGGCGGATTTTTTATTAGCTCACCGAAGTGATTAGAAGCGGTAACCTACGCCCGCGATCCAGGTGCCAACGTCAACGTTGCGGATACGGCTCTGCTCATAGGAGAAGTCCAGAGCCACGTCCTGGATTGGGTTGAACTGCAGGCCTGCGCCATAGGAGAAGCCGTAGTCGCTGTTGCTTGCAGTGCGGTTCAGACCCTGGTTTTCGGTCTGCTGGAATTTACCGTAGCCAACACCTACAACACCGTAGATGCTCGCCCAGTCGTTCAGACGGTAAGCTGGACCAGCAGTGATACCGTAGTACTGACCTTTATTGTATGCGCCGTTTTCAGTACGATCTTTCTCGGTGTAGGTGAAAGAACCGATCACGCCCAGCGGGTTGTTATCCTGCTCGTAACGATACTTCAGGTTGAAACCGTTGGTTTTGTTCATCACGCCCTGCATATCGCTCTGAGCGTAACCACCAGTTACAGTAGAAGTAGCAGCTACAGCGGTACCTGCGGAAACAGCCAGTACAGCGGCCAGTGCTGAAAGACATGCAATTTTTTTCATAACCACCTCAAATGTGCTTCAAGTAAGTCCGTAAGTTTTAAATATATCAAAAAAATTTGCGAAACTCTTTGTGATTCGTGATGTCTAATGAGGCCTTTCCTGTAACAGAACGTTTCCAACCTCAGCTAACTCTTTCAAATCACATGCGATTTTTCCTACTAAACGCCCATATTGCGCGTCTGCGCCGTTACATTCATCCAGATTATTCCTAATCTTTCAGGTGATAAATCCACCAGCGCTTAACCATTTTACGGATTTCACGGGTCTTTTTTTTCAACCTAGTCTCAACCGTAGCTGTATATTTCCTTTACACTGCAACCTTTACTCCACTTGACATTAGCTGACAGGAGAAAGGATGCCTGGGTTATCCCGCACGTCGTCGGTCTGGTTGCCGGTAGCCGTCATACTTATTGCCATGTTGTCCATCCAAAGCGGTGCTTCGCTGGCAAAATCGCTTTTTCCACTGGTGGGTGCGCCCGGGGTAACAGCCCTGCGTATCGTGCTGGGAACGGCGATACTGGTCGTCATTTTCAAACCCTGGCGTCTGCGCTTCAAAAAAGAGCAACGTCTTCCCCTGCTTTTTTATGGTCTGTCCCTCGGGGCAATGAACTATATGTTCTACCTCTCTATCCAGACCATCCCGCTGGGGATTGCCGTCGCGCTGGAGTTTACCGGCCCGCTGGCGGTCGCGCTTTTCTCGTCACGTCGTCCGGTGGATTTTATCTGGGTCGTGCTGGCCGTTCTGGGCTTATGGTTCCTGCTGCCGCTCGGCCAGAATGTCTCTGAGATTGATCTCACGGGCGCAGCGCTGGCGCTGGGAGCAGGAGCCTGCTGGGCTGTCTATATACTCACCGGGCAGCGAGCGGGTGAAGAGCATGGCCCGGCAACGGTCGCCCTGGGTTCCGTGATTGCGGCTATCGTTTTTGTGCCGATCGGTATGGCGCAGGCCACGGAGTCTATCTGGCAATGGTCAGTCATGCCAATCGGGCTGGCGGTCGCTATTCTTTCAACGGCTCTCCCCTATTCTCTGGAGATGATTGCCCTGACGCGTCTGCCGACGCGCATATTTGGCACTCTGATGAGCATGGAGCCCGCCCTTGCGGCGATCTCCGGGATGGTGTTCCTGGGCGAAACGCTGACGTTAACCCAGACGCTGGCGCTATGCTCAATTATCGCGGCGTCAATGGGGTCAACGCTCACCATGCGCCCTGAACCTAAAGTTGAGAAAATCGACATCGGCTAATGCCATATATTCTGCATGGCTTCATGGCCATGCAGAATAAAGGCCAGAATGCCATCCGTTATAATTTCTTACATAGTTTGTCATATAACCGAAATATCCTTCCCCACCCATTCCCCTCGAGGCGAATTAAGATTGATCTGTATCAATTCCAAAATTACCTTTTAATTTCAATAAGTTAAATTATCAACCTCCTTCTTACTATTAAACCGATAGGCACAGCCAGACCGCAGAGAAAAAATCCGGTGCTATACTTAGTTCCGTAATTACCTGGGACATAAACATCAAGAGGATATGAGATTATGAGTACCGCTAAACTGGTGAAAACGAAAGCGTCTAATCTGCTTTATACCCGTAACGATGTATCGGATAGCGACAAAAAAGCGACCATTGAGTTGCTGAATCGCCAGGTGATCCAGTTCATCGATCTTTCGCTGATCACCAAACAGGCCCACTGGAATATGCGCGGTGCAAACTTTATTGCCGTCCATGAAATGCTGGATGGCTTCCGCACAGCACTGGTGACACACCTCGATACGATGGCTGAACGTGCCGTTCAGCTAGGTGGTGTTGCGCTTGGTACCACGCAGGTGATCAACAGCAAAACGCCGCTGAAAAGCTACCCGCTGGATATCCACACCGTTCAGGATCACCTGAAAGAGCTGGCGGACCGCTACGCGATTGTGGCCAATGACGTGCGCAAAGCGATTAGCGAAGCCAAAGATGAAGATACCGCAGACATCTTCACCGCCGCGTCCCGCGACCTGGATCAGTTCCTGTGGTTTATCGAATCTAACATCGAGTAATCCATAAGACTTTCCTGTCAAACCCTCGCCTCTGGTGAGGGTTTTGCACATTTATGGTGCACAGTTTTTGCCTGAGACGGTGCAAAAGTGAATAAATTGTAATAATCACCTCACACAACCGTTAATGGAAGATTGTTTTTTCGTCAGAATTTACGCTTAATATCTCCCCGTCAGTTGACCCAAACGAAGCGCACCAAAATGGTGCTCCATGCTGGTGCAACACGACATCATTGCCACGCTTTTTGTGCAATGTATGATTTCATCCCCTTTGTAAAACAACAGCTTGTAAAGTTGGCACGATTTTTTCATTGTGCCAGTCGTTCTCGCAGGGGATCGCCCCGTGGATATAAAAGGAAATGCTATGAAGTCTGTATTAAAAGTTTCACTGGCTGCACTTACCCTGGCTTTTGCGGTGTCCTCTCAGGCTGCCGACAAACTGGTTGTGGCGACCGACACGGCGTTCGTTCCGTTTGAATTCAAACAGGGTGACAAATACGTTGGTTTTGATGTTGATCTGTGGGCCGCTATCGCCAAGGAACTCAAACTGGACTACACCCTGAAGCCGATGGACTTCAGCGGCATCATCCCGGCGCTGCAAACCAAAAACGTCGATCTGGCGCTGGCGGGCATCACCATTACCGAAGAACGTAAAAAAGCGATCGACTTCTCTGACGGCTACTACAAAAGCGGCCTGCTGGTGATGATCAAAGCGGATAATAACGACGTAAAAAGCGTGAAAGACCTCGACGGTAAAGTGGTGGCAGTGAAGAGCGGCACCGGTTCCGTGGATTACGCGAAAGCGAACATCAAAACCAAAGACCTGCGCCAGTTCCCGAACATTGACAACGCGTATATGGAACTCGGCACCAACCGTGCTGACGCTGTTCTGCACGACACGCCGAACATCCTGTACTTCATTAAAACTGCTGGTAACGGCAAGTTCAAAGCCGTGGGCGACTCTCTGGAAGCTCAGCAGTACGGTATCGCGTTTCCGAAAGGCAGCGACGATCTGCGCACGAAAGTTAACGGCGCGCTGAAAACGCTGAAAGAGAACGGCACCTACAACGAAATCTATAAAAAATGGTTCGGTACTGAGCCTAAATAATTTTACCTGAATTCAGGTTTATAGCGCCCGGCGGCGCTCACGCTTGCCGGGCCTACATTTTTCGTTTTTCACCACGGTATACAGGAATACATCATGCAGTTTGACTGGAGCGCCATCTGGCCTGCCATTCCACTCTTGCTTGAAGGCGCTAAAATGACCCTGTGGATTTCGGTCCTGGGTCTGGTAGGTGGGTTGATTATCGGTCTTGTCGCCGGTTTCGCCCGCACCTACGGTGGCTGGATTGCAAACCACATCGCACTGGTTTTCATCGAAGTGATCCGCGGCACCCCGATTGTCGTGCAGGTCATGTTTATCTACTTCGCCCTGCCAATGGCCTTCACCGACCTGCGCATCGATCCGTTCAGCGCGGCCGTCGTGACCATTATGATCAACTCGGGCGCCTACATCGCGGAAATCACCCGCGGGGCGGTGCTGTCGATTCATAAAGGTTTCAGCGAAGCCGGTCTGGCATTAGGTCTTTCTCGTCGCGAAACGATCCGTCACGTTATTCTCCCGCTGGCGCTGCGCCGCATGCTGCCGCCGCTGGGTAACCAGTGGATCATCAGCATTAAAGATACATCGCTGTTCATCGTTATCGGCGTGGCCGAACTGACCCGTCAGGGCCAGGAAATCATTGCGGGCAACTTCCGCGCGCTGGAAATCTGGAGTGCGGTCGCCGTTGTTTATCTGATCATTACGCTGGTACTGAGCTTCGTTCTGCGCCGTCTTGAAAGAAGGATGAAAATCCTGTGATTGAATTTAAAAACGTCTCCAAGCACTTTGGCCCAACCCAGGTGCTGCACAATATCGATCTGAATATCAAGCAGGGTGAAGTGGTGGTGATTATCGGGCCTTCCGGTTCCGGTAAATCGACCCTGCTGCGCTGCATCAACAAGCTGGAAGAGATCACCAGCGGCGATCTGATCGTTGACGGTCTGAAGGTAAACGACCCGAAAGTGGACGAGCGTCTGATTCGTCAGGAAGCGGGCATGGTGTTCCAGCAGTTCTACCTGTTCCCGCACCTGACGGCGCTGGAAAACGTGATGTTTGGCCCACTGCGCGTGCGCGGTGCCAACAAAGCGGCGGCGGAAGCGCTGGCAAAAGATCTGCTGGCGAAGGTTGGCCTGGCGGAGCGTGCGCACCACTACCCTTCCGAGCTCTCCGGTGGCCAGCAGCAGCGCGTGGCGATTGCGCGCGCGCTGGCGGTGAAACCGAAGATGATGCTGTTTGATGAGCCGACGTCCGCACTCGACCCGGAACTGCGCCACGAGGTGTTGAAAGTCATGCAGGATCTGGCGGAAGAAGGGATGACGATGGTGATCGTGACCCACGAAATCGGCTTTGCTGAGAAAGTGGCTTCCCGCCTGATCTTTATTGATAAAGGCCGCATCGCCGAAGACGGTAACCCGCAGGAATTGATCGCGAATCCGCCTAGCCAGCGTCTGCAGGAGTTCCTGCAGCACGTCTCCTGATCCCTCGCTACATACCGAGCCGGGCTTGCCCGGCTTTTTTACGCCAGATTGTTCCCAAAAACTCCCCTCCGCCTATCGCCCTCTATACTTATCATTTTGCACGATATTTTTGTCGGAGGACGCCGTGCCGTGGATCCTGCTGCTGTTGATAAGCCTGTTTAGTACGCCATCGCTCGCCGTGGCAATCCCCGGCGTCACCACCGGAGCAACTGCTACTCAGCAAAATACGCCGCCTCCGGAGCCGGATGCAGAACAAAAAAAAGCGGCCTATAGCGCACTTGCCGACGTCCTTGAGAATGACACCTCCCGGCAGGAGCTGATCGATCAGTTGAGGAAGGTGGCCGCCACGCCGCCTCAGGATCCGGTTCCGACCATTACGCCACCGCAGATCGAAGAGGAAAAGACGGTACTGGAAAACGTCACCGACATCAGCCGCCGCTACGGGGAAGCCCTGTCGTCGCGTTTTGCCCAGCTCTATCGAAATCTTGTTGGCACCTCGCATAAACCTTTTAATCCCCACACCTTCACCGCAGCCGCCACGCAGTTTGCGATTCTGGCGGGTGCCGTATTCATTTTTTACTGGCTACTGCGCCTGTGCGCCTGGCCGCTCTACCGGAAGATGGGCCACTGGGGACGGAAAAAAAATCAGCATAAAAGCAGCTGGCTGCACCTCCCGGCCATGATTACCGGGGCGTTTATCATCGATTTACTGCTGCTGGCCCTGACGCTGTTTGTCGGTCAGGTGCTGGCGGACCGCCTCAATACGGGCAACAAAACCATTGCCTTCCAGCAGGCGCTCTTCCTGAATGCGTTTGCGCTCATCGAATTTTTTAAAGCGGTGCTGCGCGTCATCTTTTGCCCGCGCGTGCCTGAACTTCGCCCTTTCAACATCAACGACGACAGCGCGAAATACTGGGCCGTGCGGCTAAGCGTGCTCAGCGGGCTGATAGGATACGGCCTGCTGGTTGCCGTGCCGATTATCTCCAACCAGGTCAACGTGCAGTTTGGCGCGCTGGCGAACGTGCTGATTATGCTCTGTATAACCGTCTGGTCTCTGTACCTTATCTTTCACAATAAAAGGGCGATCACCGAGAGTCTGCTGCATCTGGCCGACCGTTCCCTCTCTTTCTTCAGTCTGTTTATCCGCGCCTTCGCGCTGGTGTGGCACTGGCTGGCAAGCGCGTATTTTATTGTGCTGTGCTTCTTCTCGCTGTTCGACCCGGGAAACAGCCTGAAATTTATGATGGGGGCGACGTTTAAAAGCCTGGCGATTATCGGCATCGCGGCGTTTGTGTCCGGGCTGTTGTCCCGCTGGATCTCGAAAACCATCACCCTGTCGCCGCAGGTGCAGCGTAATTACCCGGAACTGCAAAAACGGGTGAACGGCTGGATGTCGGTATCGCTTAAGGTGGCGCGCATTCTGACCGTCTGCGTGGCGATCATGCTGCTGCTGAATGCGTGGAGCCTGTTTGATTTCTGGAACTGGCTACATAACGGCGCAGGCGAGAAGACCGTCGATATTTTAATTCGTATCGCGCTGATTCTGTTCTTCTCCGCCGTCGGCTGGACGCTGCTGGCGAGCCTTATCGAGAACCGTCTGGTGTCGGATATTCACGGCAGGCCCCTGCCCAGCGCACGGGCCCGCACATTGCTGACGCTGTTCCGCAACGCGCTGGCGGTGATCATCAGCACCATCACCATCATGATTGTGCTATCGGAAATCGGCGTGAATATCGCCCCGCTGCTGGCGGGTGCAGGCGCGCTGGGGCTGGCGATCTCCTTCGGCTCGCAAACGCTGGTGAAGGATATTATTACCGGCATCTTTATCCAGTTTGAGAACGGGATGAACACAGGGGATCTGGTGACCATCGGGCCGCTGACCGGTACCGTGGAGAGGATGTCGATTCGCTCGGTAGGCGTGCGTCAGGATACCGGGGCATATCACATCATTCCCTGGTCATCGATCACTACCTTCGCCAACTTTGTGCGCGGCATTGGCTCCGTTGTGGCCAACTACGATGTGGATCGTCATGAAGATGCCGACAAAGCGAAGCAGGCGCTGCGGGATGCGGTCAGTGAACTGATGGAAATGGAGGATATTCGCGGGCTGGTGATTGGCGAGCCATCGTTTGCCGGCATCGTTGGGCTGACCAACACGGCGTTCACCCTGCGCGTGTCGTTCACCACCCAGCCGCTGAAGCAGTGGACGGTGCGCTTTGCCCTCGACAGCATGGTGAAAAAGCACTTCGATCTGGCGAACGTGCGAACGCCGGTGCAGACGTATCAGGTATTGTCGCCGCCCGCCTCGCCGCTCCCTCCGCAGGAGCCGACGCTGTAACCGAGCCGGGTGGCGGCTTTGCCCTACCCGGCCTACGGCGGGATACTATTTGCGACGTTTGTTATCGTCCATAAACGACCAGGCGATAAAGCGGCTCTGCTTCTGGCCCTGCGCCATCTCTTTTTTCACTACTTTTACGGCACCCGCTTCGCTCAGCGCACGGTAGAGCGGCGGCAGGTTATCCCCGCGGGAAACCAGCGTCGTGAACCACTTCACCTGACGGCCAAACTGTTGGCTTTCCGCAATCATGCGCAGGATGAAGGCAACTTCACCGCCCTCGCACCACAGCTCCTGCTGCTGCCCGCCGAAGTTCAGCGCGGCGTCTTCCGCCTGACCGAGGTTGCGGCGTTTACGTTCGCTGCCCTCGCGAGCCGCTGCCGCCGAATCATGAAACGGCGGGTTGCACATCGTAGCGTCATAGCTTTCGTTTTTATGAATAATGCCGTTGAAGATGGAAGCCGCCTCTTTCTGACGACGCAGACGAATGGAACGGCTCAGGCCAGGGTTCGCGCTGATAATCGCCTGCGCGCTGGCAAAGGCCTCGGCGCCGATTTCGCTCCCGGTAAAGCGCCAGTGATATTCATGTACGCCAATCAGCGGGTAAATCAGGTTTGCCCCGGTGCCTATATCCAGAATGGAAGCCTGCTGCGGTACAGCGCCGTCACGATCTTCGGCAAGCAGATCGGCAAGGTGATGAACGTAATCAGCGCGGCCCGGCACAGGGGGGCAGAGAAAGCCTTCCGGAATATCCCAGTGAGCCACACCGTAAAAATGCGCCAGCAGGGCTTTGTTCAGCGTTTTCACCGCCTGCGGATCGGCAAAGTTGACGGTCGGCTCACCCGCTGGGGTCTGGACAATATAGTCCTGCAGCGCAGGGCAGCTCTGGCACAGGGCGTTCATGTCGTAGCGGCTGCGGTGGCGATTTCGTGGGTGCAATCCCGGCTTTTGGGAAGTCATGGCGTTCTCCTTTAAACAGCGGCGTAAGATACCCTGTGCTGGCCCAGCGGTAAATCTTTCTCTGCGGCGCTTAAAAAAACACCGTAAATCAAACACCTCTACGTCTATGATCTGTCAGCGAATTGTCAGTTTTTATCGTTCAAAAAATAAGCAGATCATCATCAAATATTTGCGCTAAGTCACACTCGTCAGGCTTCTAAACTTAAAGGGAATCACCTGTTGTTTCCTCATGAGGATGTGATTATGAAAAAGTACCTGACCCTTGCTGTTATCGCCGGCGCCCTGGCAACGGCTTCATTTTCTGCGATGGCCGTTCAGTCACTGAATGAAAGTACCGATACTAGCCAGCTGCGTCCGGCGGGCACCGTCTCGGTAAGTCGCGCAAGTAACCTGGACGATCTGCAGAATAAACTGGCCGAAAAAGCCCGCCAGGAAGGTGCGAAAGGCTTTGTCGTGAACTCCGCTGGCGGAGATAACCATATGTACGGCACAGCAACCATCTATAAATAATTTTTTTCCTCCACAACAAGACTGCATCTGCCTGCCGGATGCAGTTCATTTCCGCTTTATCTTGATTGTTCATTTTTTAACCCCATATTAAAAGCAGGGTTTAAACCGATTTCAGGAGGATGCCATGGCTTCCGGTTGGGCGAATGACGACGCCGTTAACGAACAGATCAACAGTACCATTGAAGATGCGGTTGCGCGCGCTCGCGGTGAGATTCCGCGCGGCGAAAGTTTGAAGGAGTGCGAAGAATGCGGAGAGCCGATCCCTGAGGCGCGGCGTAAAGCCATTCCAGGAGTAAGGTTATGTATTACCTGCCAGCAGGATAAAGATTCAAAAAATGCCTCATATTCAGGTTATAATCGCAGAGGATCGAAAGATAGCCAGTTACGCTGACTCTCCTTTACCTAAGTTAACCCTGCCTGCACTTACCTTTACGCTCACGGTTTTTAGCGAACCGCGTAGCAAAATGTGCCCTTCATCCTTCTTCTGTAAAGCGCATCCACAAGAAGTGTAAAGCGCTGGTTTGAATTTATTAATATTCAATAAGTTATTTTTCATTCAATTTTTTTGACTGACCACGTCAATTCTCTTCGATTTTATCCCTCAGGAAAAAACGTGATACTTATCACATCGACGGAACATCGTCCCCTTAACAGAAAACACCTGCGAGAGATTAAATATGAAAACCATCAAATATGCTGTAGCTGCTGTTGCCCTGTCCGCTCTGTCTTTTGGCGCATTCGCCGTAGAGCCTGTTTCATCCACTCAGGCCCAGAGCATGAATAAAATCGGTGTGGTAAGTGCAGAAGGCGCGACCACGCTGGACGGCCTGGAAGCCAAGCTGGCTGAGAAAGCCGCTGCTGCCGGTGCAAGCGGATACACCATCACCTCCGCTAACACCAATAACAAGCTGAGCGGTACTGCGGTTATCTACAAATAATCGCCTGAAATGAATGCTGTACCCTCGCCAAACCCTCTGGTGAGCTGCTCCAACCCTCATTGACCCTGTTGTTTGTTACCCTTGCTTGCCCGTCCGCCACTGGACGGGCTTTTTTTTTGCTTAAAACGACTGTGCCACCCGCTGTAACCCCGCTTCCACCGTCTCTACCTCCCCTGTCGCCAGCAAGCAGCAGGCCATTTGCAATTTGATCGACTGTGGGACCGGCACATTTCCGGCCAGGCACTGCGTAATCCAGTGCGCGGTAACCTGCGGATCTTTTGACTCCGGCAGAATCACATCGCTGTTTTCTTCCCCGCGTTCAAGCACAACGCGCGTACCGGCAGAATCGATCAGCATCAGCTGTGGGCAACGCTGCGGATTGGCGTACACCTCCCCTTCTGTTCCGTGCATCAGCAGTGCGCGTCCACCGATTTCGGCAAAGAACTGACCGACGCGCGTCACGTACTCCGGATGAGAAACACTGGAAAGGCGCAGTGCGGCATCCTCAGCAAACGGCGTTGCCAGCTTCGCCAGGGTGTGCGCACTGTTACGCACGCCCATGCGCCAGCGCATGTCCAGCTGCTTTTCCAAAGGCGGGCAGAGCGCACGAACGGGAATATAGACCGGCTGGTTCCCCTCCAGCTTTGCCTGCGCCTGGCCGGCATGGAGGGTCGGTTCAATGCCCAGCAGTTCAAAGATGGTTTCTGTCAGTACGCGCGTGGGATCTTCGCTGACCCCATGTACCACCACCGGGAACCCCAGCTTATGTAACAATATCGCCAGCAGCGGCGTCAGGTTTGCCTGCTTGCGCGCCCCGTTATAGCTCGGGATCACAATCGGCATCGGTTTTGCCACCGGCGGCGTTAAGCGCAGCGTTTGCGCCTGCATCGCCTCGTAGAAACCACGCATCTCCGCTTCGCCTTCGCCTTTGATACGCAGCGCAATCAGGATGCCGCCCATCTCCAGGTCCGGTACCTCGCCGTTGAGCATACGGGTGTAAAGCGCGCGAGCGGTTTCATGGTCCAGGTCGCGGGCGTGGTTTTTCCCACGTCCTACCTCTTTGATAATTTTGCGATAATCCACGACATTCCTCCTGACAGCCTATCTTGTTAACACTATAGCCCTGATGAATGGCTATCCGTTAGTTTTTTATCCCTTAAGACAACCTTCTGTTTTAATAGCAAAAAATAAACACAAGCTTTTTTTCAATTATTTGTGATTTCTATAGAAGATTCGTATTCATACATTTTTTGATTAAATAACCAGCGGAAAGTCATTAAGGGTCAACGGTGAAAACGTCCAGGCAACGCTCTCACCCGAAACATATCAGGATTTGCTATGAACAAGGTTGCTTTAGGTTTAATCATCGCCGCAGCGGTGGGATGTTCTGCATCCACGTTTGCGGCAACGAACGGTGAAGGACAAATAAACTTCACCGGCGAAATTATCGATTCTGCCTGTCAGGTCGTAAATGGATTAAGTAATCCATTAAATGTACAGCTGGGCAAAGTGTCTAAAACGGTATTTACCGGTGCAGGCTCTACCAGCACCTTAACGAAGTTTGATATTCAATTAACGAATTGTCCTGACACGGTCACCTCCGCCGCCATTAACTTTGGCGGAACACCGGATGCGAATAACAATTCAACACTTGCCTTAACGCCAGATACCGATGCGGCGACAGGGGTGGCGATTCAGCTGGTGGATGCCTCGCAGCAGCCTGTCAGCCTATATACGCCGTCTCAGCAGTATCAGTTAACCTCCGGCACGGCGGTTAACGATCTGGAGTTCGGCGCACGCTATATCCAAACCGGCCCGGCAATTACCGCAGGCCCCGCTAACTCCGTTTCAACCTTCACCGTTATTTATAACTGATCTTATCAATCCGGGGATATTAATGCTTTCGCGAGCATTAATATCTTCTCTATTCATTGAGAAATCTTTATGCGCCACGGTTATTTACTGAGCACACTTTTACTGGTAGCAACTGCTTCACATGCTGGGGTCATTATTAACGGCACCCGACTGGTCTATCAGGGAGATAAAAAGGAATCTTCTCTTGGTCTTTCAAATCCAGATGCGACGGATTATCTGGTGCAGTCCTGGGTTGATTCCGGCGGTAAAAACCTGGCCAAAGCCCCGTTCCTGATCACCCCGCCGCTTTTCCGTCTGGATGCGCACGAAGATAACGTTCTGCGCGTGGTGCGTACGGGCGGAAATTTACCGGAAGACAGGGAATCCCTGTACTGGTTGAACATTAAAGCAATCCCTTCCTCAAAACACGTTGAGGGGGTAAATACGCTGCAAATCGCCATTAATACTCGAATCAAATTACTGTATCGCCCGTCTACGGTAAAAGGCAGACCAGAAGATGTGGCGGATAAACTTGAATGGCGCCGTGAAGGGAACGATCTGGTGGTGAATAACCCCACGCCGTTCTATATGAATTTCCAGACCGTTACGCTGAATGGTCATAAAGTCGCGAAAGCCACCTGGGCTGTTCCGAAAACGGAAACGCATTTTGCCTTACCGGGTAATGTCGGGGGTGCGGACGTGACGTATTCCATTATTACCGACTACGGCAGCATCAGCCATACCTGGTCGAAATCCGTTCATTAATTTTTTTCCCGGTAATAAAATAATTATGTACAGCCATAAAAAGCCGTTCACCTGCCGATTGTCTTCATTGCTGGTCATTCTCTGTGGCCTGGCAATGGCGATCTTTGCGCAGCAGGTTATGGCTGATGATTATTTTAACCCTGCCCTGCTGGATATTGATAATCCCCAGCAGGGTAAAACCGATTTGTCCATCTATGAAAAAGGACCAGGTCAGGCGCCGGGGAAATATGAGGTCGCGGTATTTATCAATAATAATAAAATTGATACCCGCAACGTGACCTTTACGCTTCAGAAAGATTCGCAGGGCAACAGCACGCTGCAGCCTTGCTTTAGCCTTGAGGAATTAAAAAGCCTCGGCATCAAAACCAAAAAGTTTCCGCAGCTGATGGCCAAAGGCCAGTGTGCTGATTTACATGTCATTCCTTCGGCATCCGCCACCTTTCGCGTTCGCAACCAGCAGCTGCTGATGAGCATCCCTCAAACGGCGCTGGGCCAGGTGCCTCGCGGTTACATTGACCCGAAAGAGTTTGACGAAGGGATCACTGCGGGCCTGCTTAATTACAGCGCCAATGCCAGCCACAGCCGCGCGCGACAGCACGGTGAGCAGGATAACAGCAGCCAGTACGTAAACCTGCGCCCAGGCCTGAACGTTGGCGCATGGCGCATTCGCAACTATTCCACCTGGAATCGCAGCACCACGGGCCATGAGGAGGAGCAGAAATTCACCTCCGTTTATACCTATGCGCAACGCGATATCGTGGCAATGAAAAGCGACATCACCGTCGGCCAGAGCTCATCCCCTGCCGACGTGTTTGACAGCGTTCCCTACACCGGGGTGGAGCTGAAATCCGACAGCGACATGCTGCCGGACAGCGAGAAAGGCTACGCGCCGATTATTCGCGGCACGGCCCACAGCAACGCGCTGGTGGTGGTTCGCCAGAACGGCTACGTCATTTATCAGAACACGGTCGCGCCGGGCGCCTTCGAAATTAACGATCTCTACCCCACCGGCAGCAGCGGCGACCTGCAGGTTACCGTGAAAGAGACCGACGGCAGCGAAAGCCATTTTGTCGTGCCGTTTGCCTCCGTGCCGGTCTTGCAGCGTGAAAAAAACCTGCGCTACAGCGTGACCGCCGGGCGTTATCGTTCCTATGACAACGATGTCGAAAAGACCCCGTTTGCCCAGGGCAGCGCCATCTACGGTTTACCCTACGGTATCACCGCCTACGGCGGCGTTCAGCAGAGCAGCCATTATCAGTCTCAGGCGGTGGGCGTCGGGAAAAACATGGGCGATTTAGGCGCCTTCTCCATTGACGTCACTCGCTCCAAAGCCCTGCTGAAAAAACAGCAGGCCAGCAAAGGCCAGTCGTGGCGCGTGCGCTACAGCAAAGATATCGCCCAGTCAGGCACCAACTTCTCGCTGGCCGGCTACCGCTATAACAGCAAAGGGTTTTACACCCTGGAAGACACCATGGAGTCGTATACCCGCTCTGACGACTGGTCTGAACCGCAGCAGCGCCGCGCCCGTACCGAAGCCACCGTCGACCAGACGCTGCCGGAAGGCTGGGGTTCCGTAACCCTGAGCCTGGTGAAAGAGACCTACTGGACCCAGAGCCAGGACATGACATCGGTGAGCGTCAGCTACAACAACAGCTGGCACGGCATGAGCTACAGCCTCAGCTATAGCATGAACAAAAACACCCGCGACAGCGACGAAGTCGGCAATGAGGTGACGAACGACAACCAGTTCGCGCTGAGCGTCTCGGTGCCGCTGGACCACTGGATGCATAACACCTGGGCCACCTACAACCTGAACAACACCAAAGATGGCACCACGCAGAATATCGGTCTGAACGGTACGGCGCTGAAAGAAGATAACCTCAACTGGAATATTCAGGAGGGGGTGAGCAGTACCGGCAGCGGCAACTCCACCAGCCTCAACGCCGATTACAAAGCAACGTACGGTGAACTGAGCGGCGGCGTCAGCCAGGACAAATATCAGCAGACCGTGAACGTCGGCCTGCAGGGCGGCGTGGTTGCCCATGCGAACGGCATCACCCTGAGCCAGCCGCTCGGTGAGACCATCGCGCTGGTGAAAGCGCCGGGCACGCACGGGACGCATATCACTAATCAGACCGGCGTTGAAACCGACTTCCGCGGCTACACCGTTGTCCCGTATGTGACCGCGTATCGCCACAACACCATTGCGCTGGATACCGAAACGCTGCCGGACAATGCCGACGTCACCCACGCCGCGCAGGTCGTCACCCCAACTCGCGGGGCCGTGGTGCGCGCCAGCTTTAACACCCGCGTGGGCAACCGCGTGCTGATGACGCTGACGCACAACGGCAAACCGCTGCCGTTCGGCGCGACGGTCACCACAGAGGATAAGGACAGCGAGTTTATTGTGGGTAATGACGGCCAGACCTATCTTTCGGGTCTGCCGCAGCAGGGGCATCTCGCCGTTTCCTGGGGACAGGACGCGAGCGAGCACTGCATCGCTGACTATGCGCTAACGGATGAGAAAGAGAAAACCAGCATCATTAACGCTGCCGCGCAGTGTCACTGATTCACCGTTCAGGCTAACGACTATGCAAATGATAAAACAGTGCTTTTTCTTACTGATTCTGGGCACCGCGGCATTATTTATGCCGCATGCGAAGGCTGACTGCACTACGCCCGATATGCCGAAAATGATCAACGTTGCCACCATTTCGGTCCCGACGACGCTGGCAGTAGGCGCTACCATTCCCGGTACGGAGCAGACTGTGCACGTCGCGGGTAACTGCAACCATCCTTACGAAAGCGGGATGGAAATCATCTCCTGCTATTACGGAAGTGGTTCGGAGATACCCGGGTTGACCGGCGTTTATGACACAGGCGTGCCTGGAGTCGGCATTGCCTTAAGGAACGACCAGGGCCAGCGCATTTCAGGCGGGGGAAAGGTCGCCTGCGATTCCCGCAGTACGCCCATCGGCTATGTATCGACCGATGGATCTCAGTCCTTTGATTTTAACGTCACGCTTGAGCTGGTTAAAACCAGTGATGCGGTACAGTCCGGCACGCTGCTTCAGGCGCAAACAGAGTTCGGTATTGGCGTATATGGCAACGACGGCATTGGTTCACCCAATGTTATCGCCTACGCAGGAAACGTTAACTTCCAGAACGTCACCTGCTCCGTCTCCCCAAAAAACCTGACCATCAATCTGGGCGACTTTCCGGTCAGCGATTTTGTCAGCGTGGGGATGCTATCCAGCCCGGCGCAAAACTTTGACGTGACGGTGAACTGCAACAGCAACGTGCAGCCTGAGGTGAAGGTCACCAGTTCGAACGGCTACGAAACCGCGTTCGAAGGGGTGATCAAACTCACCCGGCAGCCCGGCATGGCTACCGGCGTCGGGGTCAGAATGCTGTTTGACGACCATCTCGCCACCTTTGATACCTACGTGAACACCCAAAGACAGGCAATCGCCAACCAGACGCTGGCGATCCCGTTTGAGGTTCGCTACGAACAAACCAGCAACGTCGTGACGCCAGGCCCGGCCAACACCGTCGCCACCGTTACCCTCGCTTATAAGTGACGCTCATGAAAAAGACAGCTCTGATGCTGGCGCTGGGCCTGATAGCCCAGGCCCACGCCGATGATATTCAGATCCAGATGACGGGGAATATTTACGCCAACACCTGCGTCATTGACAGCGCCAGCCGCAACCTGACGGTAGATTTAGGCCAGGCAGTATCAGGTAATTTTAAAGATGTAGGGGATACCGGCGAATGGAAAGATTTTTCGCTCTCGGTATCGCACTGTCCCGCCACGCTGGCGCTTGCCACGGCCTATTTCTACGGCCAGGCAGACAGCGTGCACCCGACCAAATTCGCCAACACCGGCAGCGCGAAGGGGCTGGCGCTGGAGCTGGCCGACCGACAGGACAAGATCCTGATCGCCCCGCAGGCGGCGTTTAACGTGCCGATTAACCCGGCTGACCACACGGCCACGTTTCCGCTCTCCGCCCGCTATTACGCCACGTCTATGCCCGTCTCTGCAGGCACGTTCAGCAGCGTGATTCAGGTGACCTTTACTTACCAGTAGGACCACGCCCCTTAGCACGGATGCTTTTCCTGCGCCCGGCGGCCAGTTTTGCCGGGCGTTTTTTTACTTCAGGCACCTCCGGCTGCTCAATCGGAAAGATCGGCAGTGCGTTCAGCAGCCGCTGACCGTAGTTTTTGGTGAGCAAACGCTTGTCGTAAATCACTACCTCACCCCAGCAGCCGTGGCTACGAATAAGACGCCCCACCTGCTGAATCAGGTTAAACGACGCCGCAGGCAGGCTCTGCACCTCAAACGGATAGCGGTTGAGGCTTTTCAGCCACTCGCCCTCGGTGATCACCACCGGGCTGTCGATAGGCGGAAAGGCGATCTTATGGATATGCACCTGCGTCAGGTAATCCCCCTTCAAATCCAGCCCTTCGGCAAAGGACTGTAGCCCCACCAGCACGCTGCGCTCGCCGTTATCAATACGTTTGCGGTGCGTTTCCACCAGCCGGTAACGGGGCTGGTCGCCCTGCACCAGCAGGAGTAAACGCAGGTCGGTGACGTGCTCCAGGAAGCGCTGCATCGCCCGCCCGCTGGCAAACAGCACCAGCATGCCGGGATATTTTTTACTTTCGACCTGCTCGCGGAAGTAGGCCGCCATCTCCGCAATGTGCAGCTCTTCGTTGTCGATAAGCGGCTCGTATTTCATGCGTGGAATGACCAGCTTGCCCTGCTCGCAGTGGTTGAACGGCGAGTCCAGCGCCACAAAACGATCGCCCGCTTTCTCCTTCAGGCCGCTCATCTCCTGCAACCGTGAAAAGCTGTTCAGAGAGCGCAGGGTCGCGGAGGTCACCACCACGTGCGGCACGCTGCGCCAGATCAGCTTTTCCAGCTGATCGGCCACGCGGATGCCCACGCAGTGGAAAAAGAGATGCACCTGCCCGTCCCGCATTTCCCGGGTGGCCCATTTGGTGACCGGCGCGCCCGACGCCTGCGCCATCGAGGCCAGCCGCCAGAGCTTGCTCTGCGCCTCAAACATCCCCAGCGCGCGGTTCATTTGCAGCAGAATGCGGTGCAGCCGCACCACGTCGTGCGAGCCAGTTTTCTCGCTGAGGTCGTTCAGGAACATCTCCGCCAGCCCGCGCAGCTTTTCGAGATGCTTCGCCAGCTGCTGGCAGATCTCCATCACCTCTTCCGGCAGCTCCCCCATCGCGAAGCGGTGTTCTGCCTCCTGGGCTGCCGGAAGATAAAGATTGAGGATGTTATTCAGAGACGAGATAAGGCTGTAAACCTCTTCGCAGTGGTCGCTCAGCCGCTCAGGGACCGCCAGCGGCGGCGTGGTTTTCGGGCGAAACTGCTCCATGCAGGTCGCCACCAGTTTGCAGAACAGATCCAGCTGAAGTCGGAACCACGGAGCGGTGATTTCCGCGCTCATCTCCAGCGCGTCCCGCGCCACGTCAGGCAGGTGGTGGCCTTCGTCGAGCACCAGCAACAGGTTTTTCGGCTCCGGCAGCACCGCTTCGCTCTCCAGCGCCGCCATCACCAGCGCGTGGTTGGCGACAACCACCTCCGCCTCCTGGATCTCGCGCCGGGCGACGAAGAACGGGCATTCCCGGTAGTAGTGACAGTTGCGGTTCAGGCAGCTTGCTTTATCGGTACTGAGCCTGCGCCACAGGTCGTCGCTAATCGCCAGGCTGGTGTGATCCCGCAGGCCGTCCCACTTATAGCCGTCGAGCTCGGCTTTCAGCTTTGCGCACTGCTCCTGCTCGGCTTTGTTGTTTGGCGTCAGCTCGTCATCCAGAAAGGCGAGCAGGTCCTGCTGATTCGGTTCGCTGCTGGCCAGTGCCGCCAGGTTACGCGGGCAGACATACCGCCCGCGGCCAAAGGCGGCGGTAAACCGCAGGTCGGGGATAATTTTGCGCAGCAGCGGCAAATCTTTGCTGAAGATCTGATCCTGCAAGGCCACGTTCGCAGTGCTGACCACCAGCGTTTTGTCCTCTTCCCGCGCGATGGCGATGCCGGGAATGAGATACGACAGGGTTTTCCCAACGCCGGTCGGGGCTTCAATCGCCAGATGTCGCCCGTCGTCCCCGGCGAGCGTTTTTGCCACGTCGGCAATCATCTGCCGCTGCGGCGCTCGGGGGATAAAATCGGGGATCTGCTGCTGAAGCGCCTTATACCAGGCGCCTATTTGCGCTTTCAGCGCCGCGGTTAAAGCCATTGGAAAACCTGAAATACTGTATAAACAGCCACTATTGTGGCACTTTCTCTTCGCCGTCGCAAAAAGAAAAGCCCGGCTTTACGACCGGGCTTCCAGATTACTGCGGGTTAGCAGGCTTGCGCGGGCGGCGTCGGCGCTGCCCCTCGCCTGCCGGTTTCCCTTCGCCGCTGCGCCACGGGCTTTCACCGGCCGGCTTGCCGTCGTTATTACGACGAGGCGGTTTGCCGGATGACTTCGGCGCGCCACCTTCAGCACGACGCGGCTGCTGGCCGCGACCACCGCCGCCCTGACCGCGACCACCACCCTGACGACCGTTCTGAATCGGCTCGGCTTTGATGGACGGGTCCACTTCATAGCCCGGGGTTTCGATGCGCGGGATCTCTTTCTTCAGCAGGCGTTCGATGTCGCGCAGCAGCTTGTGCTCGTCCACGCAGACCAGAGAGAGCGCCTCACCTGTTGCTGTCGCACGGCCGGTACGACCGATACGGTGAACGTAATCTTCCGGCACGTTTGGCAGCTCGTAGTTCACCACGTGCGGCAGCTCTTCAATATCGAGGCCACGGGCAGCGATGTCGGTCGCCACCAGCACGCGGATGTCGCCGGACTTGAAGTCCGCCAGCGCGCGGGTACGCGCGCCCTGGCTCTTGTTACCGTGGATCGCCGCGCTGCGGATGCCGTCTTTATTCAGCTGTTCCGCCAGGTGGTTGGCACCGTGCTTGGTGCGGGTAAAGACCAGCACCTGCTGCCAGTTGCCCTGACCGATCATCTGGGAGAGCAGCTCCCGCTTGCGCTTTTTATCCACAAAGTGAACGTGCTGCGTCACCTGCTCGGAAGCGGTGTTGCGGCGCGCCACTTCCACTTCCAGCGGGTTATGCAGCAGCTTTTCCGCCAGCGCCTTGATCTCATCGGAGAAGGTCGCGGAGAAGAGCAGGTTCTGGCGACGCGGCGGCAGCTTCGCCAGCACCCGACGAATATCATGAATGAAGCCCATATCGAGCATGCGGTCGGCTTCGTCCAGCACCAGAATTTCAATGCTGTCGAGCTTCACCGCGTTCTGGTGTTCCAGATCCAGCAGACGGCCCGGCGTTGCCACCAGCACGTCCACGCCGCCGCGCAGCTTCATCATCTGCGGGTTAATGCTCACGCCACCGAAAACCACCAGCGAGCGAATGTTGAGATAGCGGCTGTACTCACGCACGTTCTCGCCAATCTGGGCTGCCAGCTCGCGGGTTGGGGTGAGGATCAGCGCGCGCACCGGACGACGGCCTTTGGCGTGCGGCTGGTTTTTTACCAGCAGCTCTAACAGCGGCAGGGTAAAGCCCGCGGTTTTACCGGTGCCGGTCTGGGCGCTGGCCATCAGGTCACGGCCCTGAAGCACGGCCGGAATAGCCTGCTGCTGGATAGGGGTTGGCTCAACGTAGCCCAGCTCTGCGATCGCGCGCAGAATTTCCGGGTTCAGGCCAAGGGAATCAAAAGACATAAAAACTCCGAACCGCCCCGACCATCACAGGTGTAGTTTTCAGGGAGATATCACGAATAGAAGGACAAAAACCACAATGTCGCGAAGGTGCGGAGTGTAGCAGCTTTTGTGACGTGGCGCATAAAATATCCCTGTCGTATCCCTCGACGATTTAGCGATTTAGGTATAATTTTAATCAATCGATTGATTAATTTTTAATGCCAACATGAATACGACACCGACGACAACCAAAGGTGAACAGGCCAAAAGCCAGCTTATCGCCGCCGCGCTGGCGCAGTTTGGCGAGTATGGCCTGCATGCCACCACGCGGGATATCGCCGCCCAGGCCGGGCAAAACATTGCGGCCATTACCTACTATTTTGGCTCAAAAGAGGATTTATACCTCGCCTGCGCCCAGTGGATTGCCGATTTTATCGGCAACAATTTTCGCCCACACGTTGAGGAGGCCTGCGCGCTGCTGAGCCAGCCGACGCCGGATCGTACCGCTATCAGGCAACTTATTCTCAATGCCTGCCACAATATGATCCGCCTGCTGACGCACGACGATACGCTCAACCTGAGCAAATTTATCTCCCGCGAGCAGCTCTCCCCCACTGCCGCTTATCAGCTGGTACACGATCAGGTGATTGCCCCGATGCACACCCATCTGACCCGGCTGATTGCCGCCTACACCGGGCGGGACGCCAGCGATACCGACACCATTTTGCATACCCACGCCCTGCTGGGCGAAATTCTCGCCTTCCGTCTGGGGCGTGAAACCATCCTGTTACGCACGGGCTGGGCACAATTCGATGAGGATAAAGCCGCGCAGATTAGCCAGGTCATCACCTGTCATCTCGATCTGATCCTGCAAGGCTTAACGCAAAGGAGCCTGAAGTGATGAAAAAACCTGTCACCATCGTTCTGGTGGTTGTTGTTTTGCTTGCCGCGGGAATCGGTGGCTGGCTGTGGTATCAGAGCCAGCAGGATCGGGGCCTGACGCTGTACGGTAACGTGGATATTCGCACGGTGAATATGAGCTTCCGCGTCGGCGGACGTCTCGCCTCGCTGAGCGTTGACGAAGGCGATGCCATCAAAGCCGGGCAGACGCTGGGCGTGCTGGACAAAGCCCCCTTTGAGAACGCGCTGATGCAGGCAAAAGCCGGCGTCTCCGTCGCCCAGGCGCAGTATGACCTGATGCTGGCGGGCTATCGCGATGAGGAGATTGCCCAGGCCGCTGCCGCCGTTAAGCAGGCCAAAGCCGCCTACGACTACGCGCAGAACTTCTATAACCGCCAGCAGGGGCTGTGGAAAAGCCGCACCATTTCCGCCAACGATCTGGAAAACGCGCGGTCATCCCGCGACCAGGCGCAGGCGACGCTGAAATCCGCGCAGGATAAATTAAGCCAGTACCGCTCCGGTAACCGCGAGCAGGACATCGCCCAGGCGAAGGCTAGCCTCGAGCAGGCGCAGGCGCAGCTGGCTCAGGCGGAGCTGGATCTGCACGACACTATCTTAACCGCCCCGTCTGACGGCACGCTGATGACCCGCGCGGTAGAGCCGGGCAGCATGCTCAGCGCGGGCAGCACCGTCTTGACGCTGTCCTTAACCCGTCCGGTATGGGTGCGGGCCTACATTGATGAGCCGAATCTCGGCCAGATGCAGCCGGGCCGCGAGCTGCTGCTCTATACCGACGGTCGCCCGGACAAGCCGTATCACGGCAAAGTGGGCTTTGTCTCCCCTACCGCCGAATTCACGCCGAAAACGGTAGAAACGCCGGATCTGCGTACCGACCTCGTGTACCGCCTGCGCATCATCGTCACCGACGCGGACGACGCGCTGCGTCAGGGCATGCCTGTTACCGTGACCTTAAACGACGGGGAACGACATGAATGATGCGGTTATCCAGCTCAATAATCTGGTCAAACGCTTCCCCGGAATGGATAAACCGGCGGTCGCGCCGCTGAACTGCACCATTCAGAAAGGCTACGTGACCGGACTGGTGGGCCCGGACGGCGCGGGCAAAACCACGCTGATGCGGATGCTGGCGGGGCTGCTGAAGCCGGATGAAGGCTCGGCCAGCGTGCTTGGCCTTGACCCGATAAAGGACGACGGCGCGCTCCACGCCATGCTCGGCTATATGCCGCAGAAGTTTGGCCTGTACGAAGATCTGACGGTGATGGAGAACCTCAATCTGTACGCTGACCTGCGCAGCGTCACCGGTGAAACCCGGCAGAAAACCTTCGCCCGACTGCTCGAATTTACCTCCCTCGGCCCGTTCACCGACCGGCTGGCGGGCAAGCTTTCCGGCGGGATGAAGCAGAAACTGGGGCTGGCCTGTACGCTGGTGGGCGAACCAAATGTGCTGTTGCTCGATGAACCCGGCGTCGGTGTAGACCCGATTTCCCGCCGCGAGCTGTGGCAGATGGTGCACGAGCTGGCGGGCGACGGAATGCTGATCCTCTGGAGCACCTCCTACCTCGACGAGGCCGAGCAGTGCCGGGACGTGCTGCTGATGAACGAAGGCGAACTGCTCTATCAGGGCGAACCGACCGAGCTGACGCACACCATGGCCGGGCGCAGTTTTCTGCTGCACAGCCCGCAGGAGTCCAACCGCAGGCTGCTGCAGCGGGTGCTGAAGCTGCCGCAGGTGAGTGACGGGATGATTCAGGGCCGCTCGGTACGCGTGATCCTCAAAAAAGAGGCCACCGTCGACGATATTCGCCGTGCGCCGGGCATGCCTGAGATTGAAATGGACGAGACCGCCCCGCGCTTTGAAGATGCGTTTATCGATCTTCTGGGCGGTGCAGGCACATCGGAATCGCCCCTTGGCGCAATCCTGCACACGGTGGAAGGCACGCCGGGCGAAACGGTTATTGAAGCGAAATCGCTCACCAAAAAATTCGGCGATTTCGCCGCCACCGACAACGTCAACTTTGCGGTGAAGCGCGGCGAGATATTTGGCCTGCTCGGGCCGAACGGCGCGGGAAAATCGACCACCTTTAAGATGATGTGCGGCCTGCTGGTCCCGACGTCCGGCAAGGCGCTGGTGCTGGACATGGATCTCAAGGTCAGTTCCGGCAAAGCGCGCCAGCATCTCGGCTATATGGCGCAGAAGTTCTCCCTGTACGGCAACCTGACGGTCGAGCAGAATCTGCGCTTTTTCTCCGGCGTGTACGGCCTGCGCGGGCGGGCGCAGAATGAAAAAATCCGCCGCATGAGCGACGCCTTCGGGTTAACGAATATTGCGTCCCACGCCACCGACGAGCTGCCGCTCGGCTTTAAGCAGCGGCTGGCGCTGGCCTGCTCGCTGATGCACGAGCCGGATATCCTGTTTCTTGATGAACCCACGTCAGGCGTGGATCCCCTCACCCGCCGCGAGTTCTGGCTGCATATCAACAGCATGGTGGAAAAAGGCGTGACCGTGATGGTCACCACCCACTTTATGGATGAGGCGGAATACTGTGACCGCATCGGGCTGGTCTATCGCGGCAAGCTGATTGCCCACGGCACGCCGGACGACCTGAAAGCGCAGGCCGCCGACGACGCACAGCCAGACCCGACCATGGAGCAGGCGTTTATCACCCTCATCCACGACTGGGATAAGGAGAATGCTCATGCGCAGTAACGTCCTTTCCTGGCGCCGGGTGCGCGCCCTGTGCATCAAAGAGACGCGGCAGATCGTGCGCGATCCCAGCAGTTGGCTGATTGCGGTGGTGATCCCCCTGCTGCTGCTGTTTATCTTTGGCTACGGCATTAACCTCGACTCCAGCAAGCTGCGGGTCGGGATTTTGCTGGAGCAGCAGAGCGAAGAGGCGCTGGACTTCACCCATGCCATGACCGGCTCACCCTACATTGACGCTACCGTCAGCGACAACCGGCAGGAACTGATCCAGAAAATGCAGGCCGGGAAAATTCGCGGCCTGATCGTCATCCCGGTGGATTTCGCTGCCAACATGGCGCGCCCGGGTGCCGATGCGCCGATTCAGGTGATTACCGACGGCAGCGAGCCGAACACCGCCAACTTCGTGCAGGGCTATGCGGAGGGGATCTGGCAGCTCTGGCAGATGCAGCGCGCCGAAGACCGGGGCGAGACGTTTGAACCGCTCATCGATGTGCAGACGCGCTACTGGTTTAACCCCGCCGCCATCAGCCAGCACTTTATTATTCCGGGGGCGGTGACCATCATTATGACGGTGATTGGCGCGATCCTCACCTCGCTGGTCATCGCCCGCGAGTGGGAGCGCGGCACTATGGAGGCGCTGCTCTCCACCGAGGTGACGCGGGTTGAGCTGCTGCTGTGCAAGCTCATCCCCTACTACTTCCTCGGCATGCTGGCGATGCTGCTCTGCATGCTGGTCGCGGTCTTTATTCTTGGCGTGCCGTATCGCGGCTCGCTGGTGGTGCTGTTCTTTATCACCAGCCTGTTTTTACTCAGCACGCTGGGGATGGGGCTGCTCATCTCCACCGTCACCCGCAACCAGTTTAACGCCGCGCAGGTGGCGCTCAACGCCGCCTTCCTGCCATCGATTATGCTCTCCGGTTTTATCTTCCAGATAGACAGCATGCCGGCGGTGATCCGCGCTGTGACCTACATCATTCCGGCGCGCTACTTCGTGAGCACGCTGCAGAGCCTGTTCCTGGCTGGGAATATTCCGGTGGTGCTGATTATCAATACCCTGTTTTTGCTGGCGTCGGCGGTGATGTTTATCGGGTTGACGTGGCTGAAAACCAAACGGCGACTGGATTAAGGAGCGCACATGTTTCACCGCTTATGGACATTGATCCGCAAAGAGCTGCAGTCCCTGCTGCGCGAGCCGCAAACCCGCGCCATTCTGGTGCTGCCGGTGCTGCTTCAGGTTTTATTGTTCCCGTTTGCCGCCACCCTTGAGGTAACTAACGCCACCATTGCCATTTATAATGAAGACAACGGCAAACACGCCGTCGAGCTGACGCAGCGTTTTGCCCGGGCGAAGGCCTTTACCCACATCCTGCTGCTGAAAAGCCCGCAGGAGATCCAGCCCACTATCGACACGCAAAAAGCGCTGCTGCTGGTGCGTTTCCCGGCGGATTTCTCTCGCAATCTGGATACCTTCCAGACCGCGCCGATGCAGCTGATCCTCGACGGGCGCAACTCCAACAGCGCCCAGATAGCGGCCAACTACCTGCAGCAGATAGTGAAGGAGTATCAGCAGGAGCTGATGGAGGGCAAACCGAAGCCCAATAACAGCGAACTGGTGGTGCGCAACTGGTACAACCCGAATCTGGACTACAAGTGGTTTGTGGTGCCGTCGCTGATCGCCATGATCACCACCATCGGGGTGATGATCGTGACCTCTCTGTCCGTGGCCCGCGAGCGCGAACAGGGCACGCTGGATCAGCTGCTGGTTTCCCCGCTCGCCACCTGGCAGATTTTCGTCGGCAAAGCGGTGCCGGCGCTGATCGTCGCCACCTTCCAGGCCACCATCGTGCTGGGAGTGGGAATTTGGGCCTACGAGATCCCGTTCGCCGGATCGCTGGCGCTGTTTTACTTCACGATGGTGATTTACGGGCTGTCGCTGGTGGGGTTTGGGCTGCTGATTTCAGCGCTCTGCTCCACGCAGCAGCAGGCGTTTATCGGGGTATTCGTCTTTATGATGCCGGCGATTCTGCTCTCCGGGTACGTGTCGCCCGTCGAGAACATGCCGGTGTGGCTGCAGGATTTAACGTGGATAAACCCGATTCGACACTTTACGGATATCACCAAGCAGATCTATCTGAAGGATGCGAGTCTGGACATTGTGTGGGGAAGTTTGTGGCCGCTACTGGTCATAGCGGCCACGACGGGGTCAGTGGCCTATGCGATGTTTAGACGCAACATTGCGTAGCTTTTTCTCTTTAGTGAGCAGCGACACTACCGCTGGCCCTGCAAGGATTGCCAGACCCGCGAGGGCCAGCAGCAGGTTGTTTTGCAGCACGCGTGAAAGCAGCCACAGCACGATCATCGCGGCACCAAAGTACCAGGTGGTGGTGAGCTCTTCGAGCACATCACCCACCTCGCGCCAGCGCGCGTCATGGTGGCGCTGTAAGAACAGCATCGACAGCACGGTGACGCCATAGAGGACGCATAGCCCTAAGCCAACACGCACCAGCGTGCCGCTCATTAAGCCCATCACCAGTACGGCCACGACCAGTAAATGCAACATTATCTGCCAGCAACTCAAACCCGTTGCGACACGAACACGTTGTTGCCACTTCATGGCTTCTCTCCTGAAGGATTTTTCTCTGCTTAATCAGACTACCGCACTTTACGGAAAATTCCGTAACGCCGCATCTTTTTGTGACGCCGACTACACTTTATTTTCATCGGGATAGTCACCCAGGAAGGTGTTTATGAGCAAAAAAACGCAGCATTTCTCGCTTAAGGTGCTGACGATAAACATTCATAAGGGCTTCACAGCATTTAACCGCCGCTTCATTTTACCGGAGCTGCGCGACGCGGTACGCACCGTCAGCGCGGACATTGTCTGCCTGCAGGAGGTGATGGGCGCGCACGAGGTACACCCCATGCATTTCGAAAACTGGCCCGATACGCCGCACTATGAATTCCTGGCCGACACCATGTGGAGCGATTACGCTTACGGCCGCAACGCGGTCTATCCGGAAGGCCATCACGGTAATGCGGTGCTGTCGCGTTTTCCTATAGAACATTATGAGAACCGGGACGTTTCCGTCGGGGAGAGCGAAAAGCGCGGGCTGCTTTACTGCCGCATCACGCCGCCAGAACTTGACGTTCCGGTTCACGTGGGCTGCGTTCACCTCGGACTGCGTGAAGCCCACCGCCAGGCGCAGCTGCAGATGCTGGCGGACTGGACCAATGCGCTGCCGGAAGGCGAACCCGTGGTGGTCGCCGGGGATTTTAACGACTGGCGGCAGCGCGCCAACCATCCGCTGAAGGTCAAAGCGGGACTGGAGGAAATTTTCACCAGGGCACATGGTCGTCCCGCACGGACGTTTCCGGTGCGCTTCCCCCTGCTGCGCCTGGACCGCATCTACGTGAAAAATGCGCATGCCAGCAGCCCGACGGCGCTGGCGTTACTGAACTGGCGACATCTTTCCGACCATGCCCCGCTGAGCGCGGAGATCCACTTATGAAATGCACCTGGCAGGAAGGTAACCGTATTACGCTGCTGGAAAACGGCGATAACTTCTATCCGGCGGTTTTTGAGGCGATTAGCCACGCACAGCAGAAAGTCTACCTTGAAACGTTTATCTGGTTTGAAGACGACGTTGGCAGGCAGCTGCACAGCGTACTGCTGCATGCCGCCCGGCGCGGGATAAAAATCGAGGTGCTGCTCGATGGATATGGCTCGCCGGATCTTAGCGATGAATTTGTTAACGAGCTCACCGCCGCCGGCGTGGTGTTCCGCTACTACGATCCCGGTCCGCGTCTGTTCGGCATGCGCACCAACCTGTTCCGCCGCATGCACCGCAAAATCGTCGTAGTGGACGAAACGGTGGCGTTCGTGGGCGGCATTAACTACTCCGCCGAGCATATGTCGGATTACGGCCCGGAGGCCAAGCAGGACTACGCGATCCGCATTGAGGGACCGGTGGTTCAGGACATCCAGCTGTTCGTGCTGGAAAACTTGCCCGGTAAAGAGGCCGCTCGCCGCTGGTGGCGACGCCGTCATCGCCCGGAAGAGAACCGCAAGCCCGGCGAAGCGCAGGCGCTGTTTGTCTGGCGGGACAACGAGGAGCATCGGGACGATATTGAACGTCATTACCTGAAGATGCTGGCCAATGCGAAGCGCGAAGTGATTATCGCCAACGCCTATTTCTTCCCCGGCTACCGTATTCTGCACGCCATGCGCAACGCGGCCCGACGCGGCGTGAGCGTTAAACTGATTGTGCAGGGCGAGCCGGATATGCCGATTGTGAAGGTGGGCGCGCGCCTGCTCTACCGCTACCTGGTGAAAAGCGGCGTGCAGATATATGAATACCGCCGCCGCCCGCTGCACGGCAAAGTGGCCGTCATGGATGACCACTGGGCAACCGTCGGCTCCAGTAACCTCGATCCGCTGAGCCTGTCGCTTAACCTGGAAGCGAACCTGATCATCCACGACCGTCAGTTTAACCAGACCCTGCGGGATAACCTTCAGGGACTTATCCATAAGGACTGCGTACGGGTGGATGAGTCCATGGTGCCGAAACGGAGCTGGTGGAACGTTGGCATCGGCGTGGTGGTGTTCCACTTCCTGCGCCACTTCCCGGCGATGGTCGGCTGGCTGCCGGCGCATACGCCAAAGCTGGCGCAGGTTGACCCGCCGGTACAGCCTGAAATGGAAACCCAGGACCGCGTTGAAGCGGAAGATGGAGGCAAACCCTGATGTCAAAATCTCATCCTCGCTGGCGGCTGGCGAAAAAAATCCTCACCTGGGTATTTTTTATTGCGGTCGCGGTACTGCTGGTGGTCTACGCGCAGAAAGTGGACTGGGAAGAGGTGTGGAAGGTTATCCGCAACTATAACCGGCTGGTGTTGCTCGGTGCCGTAGGGCTGGTTATCGTCAGCTACCTGATGTACGGCTGCTATGATCTGCTCGGTCGTGCCTACTGCGGCCACAAGCTGGCTAAACGTCAGGTGATGCTGGTGTCGTTTATCTGCTACGCCTTCAACCTGACGCTGAGCACCTGGGTGGGCGGCATCGGCATGCGCTATCGCCTGTACTCGCGTCTCGGATTGCCGGGTGGCACCATCACCCGCATTTTCTCGCTGAGTATCACCACCAACTGGCTGGGGTACATTCTGCTGGGCGGGGTGATTTTCACCATCGGCGTGGTGCAGCTGCCCGCGCACTGGTATATCGATGAAGCGACGCTGCGCATTCTCGGCATCGTGCTACTGCTGATCATCGCCGTGTATCTGTGGGCCTGCGCCTTTGCCAGACGCCGCCATATGACCATTAAAGGGCAGAAACTGGTACTGCCGTCGTGGAAGTTCGCGGTGCTGCAGATGGCGGTATCCAGCGCCAACTGGATGGCGATGGGGGCGATCATCTGGCTGTTGATTGGCGAGGACGTGAACTACTTCTTCGTGCTGGGCGTGCTGCTGGTGAGCAGTATCGCCGGGGTTATCGTGCATATTCCGGCGGGAATTGGTGTGCTGGAGGCGGTGTTTATCGCGCTGCTGGCCGGAGAACATGTTTCACAGGGGACGATTATTGCCGCCCTGCTCGCCTACCGCATGCTCTATTACTTCCTGCCGCTGGCGCTGGCAACGGTCTGTTATCTGGTGCTGGAGAGCCGGGCGAAAAAGTTACGGGCGAAAAATGAGAAGGCAATGGCGAAATAAAAGCAAAACGGCAACTTTGTTGCCGTTTTAAGCGTTTGTTCCCTCTCCCGTGGGAGAGGGTCAGGGTGAGGGCACCAGACCGCACCGCCACCCGGCAAAACAACCTCAGCGACGGTTGCCGAAAATCCGCAGCAGCATCAGGAACAGGTTGATGAAGTCCAGATACAGCGTCAGCGCGCCCAGAATCGAGTATTTGCGCAGGTTTGAACTGTCGCGCACGTCGATCTGCTCGCCGATGTTTTTCAGCTTCTGAGTGTCATAGGCCGTCAGCCCGACAAAGACTACTACACCGATATAGGTCACGGCCCACATCAGCGCGTCGCTCTTCAGCCACAGGTTCACCAGCGATGCCAGCACAATCCCGATCAGCCCCATAAACAGCATATTACCTAAGCCGCTAAGGTCACGTTTGGTGGTGTAACCGTAAAGGCTCATCACGCCGAACATCCCGCCGGTCACCACGAAGGTGCTGGCGATGGAGGAGTAGGTGTAGACGATGAAAATGCTGGAGAGCGTCAGCCCGGTCAGCGCCGAATAGAGCATAAACAGCGTGGTCGCCATTCCGGCACTGAGTTTCTGCACCAGGCCGGAAAGCACAAACACCAGCGCCAGCTGTGCGATAATCAGCCCAAAGAAGGTGATTTTGCTGGAGAAGATAAACATCATCAGCTCAGGCGTGTTCGCCGCATACCACGCGATAAACGCGGTAAGCAGCAGGCCGACCGTCATCCAGCCGTACACCTGCGCCATATACGTCTGCAGCCCGCTACGGGTCTGCTGTACTATTGAATCGGAACGCGGAAATCGGTCCATGATTCACTCCTGATTAAGGTTAAGAAGAGACACACACATTAAGAGTAACACATCCACGTAAACCGACTACCAACGGCTGGCGGCCTGTTTATCGCTGTCGCGAGATTCCACCCAGCGGTCGCCTTCCGGCGTGGCTTCGCGCTTCCAGAACGGCGCTTTGGTTTTGAGGTAATCCATAATGAACTCCCCTGCCGCAAAGGCGCTGCCGCGGTGCGCGCTGGTCACGCCGACAAAGACAATCTCTTCGCCGGGCCACATCTCGCCGATGCGGTGGATCACCGTGACCCGCCCGAGCGGCCAGCGGCCTCGCGCTTCATCCACAATTGCCGCCAGCGATTTTTCCGTCATGCCCGGATAGTGCTCCAGCGTCAGCGCTTTTACGCTGTCGCCGAGATTGTGGTTACGCACTTTACCGGTGAACGTAACGACCGCGCCGTCTTCATCGCGCTCCGCCAGCCAGTCATATTCTGTACCGACGTTAAAGCGCTCGGGACCGACCAGAATTCGGGTTTCAGCCATCTTAGCCCCCTGTGACCGGCGGGAAGAAGGCCACTTCATCCCCTTCAGTCAGCGGGTGGGTGAACTCCACCAGCGTCTGGTTAACGGCCGCCAGCAGCTTGCCTTCGTCGAGCGCCAGCGCCCAGCGGTCGCTTTGTGCCGCCAGGTGCGCGCGCAGGGCGGCGACGTTTTCAAAAGAGGCGTCCAGCGTCAGGCTGTCGGTATTGACCAGCTCACGCACCTGGGCGAAAAAGAGCACCTTAATCATGGCTGTCCACCTTAAAATCACCGGATTTGCCGCCGCTTTTCGCCAGCAGACGAACCGGGCCAATCACCATATCTTTCTGCACCGCTTTGCACATGTCGTAGATGGTCAGCGCGGCGACGGAGGCCGCCGTCAGGGCTTCCATCTCCACGCCGGTTTTGCCGGTTAAGCGGCAGAGGGACTCAATACGCACGCGGTTGTGCTCCGGCTGCGCCTGCAGGTTCACTTCCACCTTGCTTAGCATCAACGGATGGCAGAGCGGGATGAGGTCCCAGGTCCGTTTTGCAGCCTGAATACCGGCGATGCGGGCGGTGGCAAAGACGTCGCCCTTATGGTGACTGCCGTCGATAATCATCGCCAGCGTCTCCGGCAGCATGGTGACGAATGCCTCAGCACGCGCCTCGCGCACCGTTTCGGCCTTGGCGGAGACATCCACCATATGCGCTTCGCCAGCGGCGTTAATGTGGGTCAGTTGTGACATAGTTTACTTCTTCAAATGGGGATGAAAATTACACGGACGGGTACGGGCATCCAGCTGCGGGGCAATAATATTTTCCCATGCGGTGCGGCAGGCTTTGGTCGAGCCCGGCATGGCGAAAATCAGCGTGTTGTTTGCCACGCCGGCCACCGCGCGCGACTGCAGCGTGGAGGTGCCAATCTCTTCAAAGGAGAGCATGCGGAACACTTCGCCGAAGCCTTCTACCTCGCGGTCAAACAGCGGGATCAGCGCCTCGGGGGCCTGATCGCCCGCGGTAAAGCCGGTGCCGCCGGTGATCAGCACCACCTGCACCTCAGCACTGGCGATCCACTGAGAGACCTGCGCGCGAATGGCGTAGCGGTTCTCTTTCACAATCGCTTTATCGACGATGGTATGCCCCGCGTCATGGGCCGCCTCACGCAGCCAGTGGCCGGAGGTATCATCCTCTTCTCCACGGCGGTCAGAAACGGTAAGAATAGCAATGCGTGTCGGGATAAATTCTGCGCTGACCTGACTCATCTTCTGGTTCCTTCTAAAGACTGATTACCCGCCGATGTAGGACAGGTTCTGAGTAATGCCGGTATTGCCCTGATGCAGGAAGTGGGTCTGTTTTTTGTGCGTCAGCGCCTCGGAAATGCGTGCTTGAAGTGCGCCCTGCTGCGCATCGTCTTCCAGCAGATCGCGAAGATCCACGCCACCGTCGCCAAACAGGCAGAGATGGAGTTTGCCGACCGACGATACGCGCAGGCGGTTACAGCTGGCGCAGAAGTCTTTTTCATAGGGCATGATAAGCCCAATCTCGCCTTCGTAATCCGGGTGACAGAAGACCTGTGCCGGGCCGTCGCTGCGCTGGCGGATCTGGTGGATCCAGCCGCGTTTCAGCAACTCGTCGCGCAACACCATGCCGGAGATGTGATGGCGGCGGAATAGCTCGCTGCCCTCGCCCGTTTCCATCAGCTCGATAAAACGCAGTTGAATGGGACGGGATTTAATCCACGCCAGGAAGGTGTCCAGCTGATGGTGGTTTACGTCGCGCATCAGCACCGTGTTGACTTTGACCTTTTCGAACCCGGCGGTAAACGCCGCATCGATGCCGTCCATCACCTGGCGGAACTTGTCCTGACCGGTAATGGCGTGAAACTGCCGGGCATCAAGGCTGTCCACGCTGACGTTGATCGCGGTTAGGCCAGCGTCGCGCCAGTTGGCCACGTCACGCGCCATGCGATAACCGTTGGTGGTCACCGCGATCTGGCGGATGCGTTCGTTTTCGCGAACGGCGGCAATGATGTCGGGGAAATCGCGGCGCAGGGAGGGTTCGCCACCGGTCAGACGGACTTTTTCGGTACCGAGCTCAGAGAACGCACGCGTGACGCGGCGCACTTCATCCACGGAGAGAAAGCCATTATTGGTGACGCTGCCCGGCTTGTAGCCAGCGGGCAGGCAGTAGGTGCAACGGAAGTTGCACACATCGGTAATCGACAGACGCAAGTAGTAAAACTTACGCGCGAAAGCATCAGTAAGTTGTGAAGCCATGTACACCTTTCCAGATCGGGAGGCACAGTCATTTCTTTCTGTACCCTGGTGGCAAATCCGCCACGGCCAGGGCGCCATATCATTCGACACAGGCGCCAGGGCTAGAGTGTATGTTTTCAGTTTTGAAAACGTGGTTATGGCGATAGTAGCGTGGAAATCGACACTCCGCCATTGTCGCTTTTCGCTATATAATTACGTATATAGCGATTCAGTCCTGCATTTTCGCTACAGAATACCTAAAAACCGCATTTTCGCATTGATATACGTCATTTTGCATTGGGTGAGGCATCGTCTTTTGGGGGTAGTTAGGTTACTGTTACGCGATCGAACGTGATAAGGAATACGTATGCGCAATCGCACTTTTGCGGATCTTGACCGAGTGGTCGCTCTTGGCGGAGGCCACGGCCTGGGCCGCGTCATGTCCTCTTTGTCGTCACTGGGCTCACGGCTGACAGGGATAGTGACAACCACCGACAACGGCGGCTCAACCGGGCGGATCAGGCGGGCTGAAGGCGGCATTGCCTGGGGAGATATGCGCAACTGCCTGAACCAGTTAATTACCGAGCCGAGCGTCGCGTCGGCGATGTTTGAGTACCGTTTTGGCGGCAATGGCGAACTTTCCGGGCATAACCTCGGAAATCTGATGTTAAAGGCGCTGGATCACCTGAGCGTACGGCCTCTGGAAGCCATCAACTTAATCCGTAATCTGCTCAAGGTGGACGCATTCCTGATCCCCATGTCTGAACAACCGGTTGACTTGATGGCAATCGATGCCGAAGGGCATGAAGTTTACGGCGAGGTGAATATTGACCAGCTCCTCCTGCCGCCAACGGAGTTAATGACCTATCCGAGCGTACCCGCCACGCGGGAAGCGGTGGAGGCCATTGGTGAAGCGGATCTTATCCTGATCGGTCCAGGCAGTTTTTATACCAGCCTGATGCCCATTCTGCTGGTAAAAGAGCTGGCGCAGGCGCTGCGTCGCACTCCTGCCCCGATGGTCTATATCGGTAACCTGGGCCGTGAGCTGAGTCCGGCAGCGGCGAGCCTGTCGCTGGCGGACAAGCTGGACCTGATGGAGCAGTACGTCGGTAAGAAAATTATCGACGGTGTCGTGGTTGGGCCAAAAGTGGATGTGACAGGGATTGGCGATCGCGTGGTGGTGCAGGAGCCGCTGGAAGCCAGCGATATTAAATATCGTCACGACCGCCACCTGCTGCGCGAGGCGCTGGAGAAAGCGATTCAGGCGTTGGGTTAGGTTCGCTTTGTGCGGCCTGATGCCCTCACCCCAGCCCTCTCCCACGGGGAGAGGGGGATTACACGCCGCTTTACCTATGATGCCGCGATAAACAGATCCCGCAGCTGATGCAGCTGGTCGCGGATCTGTGCCGCCTCTTCGAACTCCAGGTTCTGGGCGTGCTGCATCATCTGCCCTTCCAGCTCGTGGATTTTCTGCTGCAGTGCCTTCGGCGTCAGTACGACGGTATCTTCTTCCACCACTGAACGCCCCTTGCCGCGGCCTTTCGCTTTGGTCTTCGCAATGTTCTGACCCAGTGCCAGAATATCCACCACCTTCTTGTTCAACCCCTGCGGCGTAATGCCGTGCTCTTCGTTGTAGCGCTGCTGCTTCTCGCGTCGGCGTTCCGTTTCGCCAATCGCTTTCGCCATCGACGGGGTGATTTTGTCGCCGTACAGAATCGCTTTCCCGTTGACGTTACGCGCGGCGCGGCCAATGGTCTGGATCAGGGAGCGTTCAGAGCGCAGGAAGCCCTCTTTATCGGCGTCCAGAATCGCCACCAGCGAAACTTCCGGCATATCCAGACCTTCTCGCAACAGGTTGATCCCCACCAGCACGTCAAACTCGCCCAGACGCAGATCGCGGATAATCTCCATGCGCTCCACGGTGTCGATATCCGAGTGCAGATAGCGCACCTTCTCACCGTGTTCTTCAAGATACTCGGTCAGGTCTTCCGCCATGCGCTTGGTGAGCGTCGTCACCAGCACGCGCTCGTTGATGGCGGAACGGGCGCGGATCTCAGAGAGCAGATCGTCCACCTGGGTCGCCACCGGGCGCACTTCGATAATCGGGTCCAGCAGCCCTGTCGGACGGACCACCTGATCGATCACCTCATCGCCGGATTTTTCCAGCTCGTAGTTGCCCGGCGTGGCCGACACGTAGATGGTCTGCGGCGCCAGCGCCTCAAACTCTTCAAACTTCATCGGACGGTTATCCAGCGCTGACGGCAGGCGGAAGCCGTACTCCACCAGCGTCTCTTTACGCGCGCGGTCACCGCGGTACATCCCGCCGATCTGCGGGATCGTGACGTGGGATTCGTCGATCACCAGCAGACCGTCGGCCGGAAGGTAGTCAAACAGCGTCGGCGGTGGCTCGCCCGGCCCGCGCCCGGAGAGGAAGCGTGAGTAGTTTTCGATACCCGAGCAGTAGCCCAGCTCGTTCATCATCTCCAGATCGAACTGGGTGCGCTGGCTCAGGCGCTGCTCTTCCAGCAGCTTATTGTTAGCCAGAAGCACCTTACGGCGCTCTGCAAGCTCCTCTTTGATCTCTTCCATCGCCTGCACGATACGCTCTCGTGGCGTCACGTAGTGCGTTTTAGGGTAGATGGTAAAACGCTGTATCACCGACTCAACGTGGCCGGTCAGCGGGTCGAACAGTGACAAACGCTCGACCTCTTCGTCAAACAGCTCGACGCGCAGCGCCATATCGTCCGATTCCGCCGGGAAGATGTCGATCACCTCACCACGTACGCGGAACGTCCCGCGCTGGAAGGCCTGGTCATTACGGGTGTACTGCAGTTCGGCCAGACGGCGCAAAATTGCGCGCTGATCGATGATCATCCCCTGCGTCAGGTGCAGCATCATCTTCAGATAGAGATCCGGATCGCCCAGGCCGTAAATCGCCGAAACAGACGCGACCACAACCACATCGCGACGCTCAAGCAGCGCCTTGGTCGCCGAAAGTCGCATCTGTTCGATGTGTTCGTTCACCGAAGCATCTTTCTCGATGAAGGTATCAGAGCTCGGCACATAGGCTTCCGGCTGGTAGTAATCGTAGTAGGAGACAAAATACTCCACCGCGTTTTCTGGGAAGAACTCTTTCATCTCGCCGTAAAGCTGTGCCGCGAGGGTTTTATTGGGTGCAAGCACCATCGTGGGGCGCTGCAGGTCAGCGATCACGTTGGCGACAGTAAACGTTTTGCCCGAGCCGGTTACCCCCAGCAGCGTCTGGTGCGCCAGCCCGTCTTCCAGCCCCTCTTTAAGACGACGGATCGCCTCAGGCTGATCGCCAGAGGGGCGGAAAGCAGAATTCAGTTTGAACGGTTTACTCATGGGCGACGACCTGATGACGTTATAAGCGGCAGGTGAGTAATTTTACTCGTTGTTGCCAGGAATGCCAGTAAAAAACACTGGATGAAAAACCAGTAGCGTGTCAGGATATTTAGCGTAGCGGCGGAGTCATTAGCGCGTTAGCGGACAAAATTTAGGCTCTGACGAGATAAAAAACCAGCCAGGTTGGGTTATCCCCAGAACTTTTTCTTTTTTAACATTTGTCAAGCCAGGTAATGATAGTTTTATGGCAACGAGTGACACTTTCATTACGGTAATTGCTTTTATCTAAGCAATTAAATTTTAAACGATATTTTCTAAAGCCGCGTTTCGCGTCAATTTGGGCGAAAGCCGCGTCTTCTCTCGCTTATCGCGTGTTTTCTAACTCTAATGCACATGGTTATCCACAGGAATAGTGGATAACTGCTTCCAGCCCGTGTAGACCGCCGCTCAGCAAATTCCCGGATTTTCCCACGAGGCGGCAACAAAAAATTTTTATAGCTCTTTTTTGACGATAAACAGTTGAGTCATTCATAACCAACAGATGCGATCCTGCTCACATTTCAGCCATTTTTCGTCCTGCACCACAACTCATCATTCCCGGCACCGTCGATGTGCAAGCCACGCGTTTTTACCCTGCTCTCCTGTGGCTTATTCCTAAAAAAGTCGTTTTTTTAATCGATTTCAGGTTTCTGGCAAGCGTTTTGCAGCTTCACGTCAGGCCTATCCCTACGCATTTTTAAGGAGAGAAAGATGTTGAGTCTGCGTGCAGTGAATCAGTTTTACGGAAGCCAACATACGCTATGGAACGTGGATTTGGATTTTCCGCAAGGGATGTGTACAGGCGTCATAGGCCTGCCGGGGATGGGCAAAACCACCCTGATGAACTGCATTACCGGAAACATCCCCGTCGAAAGCGGCACGATTATCTGGCATGAAGCGGGCGCACCGCCGCGTGATTTGCTCAGCCCGGCACCGAAACAACGTTCAGAGCCGGGAATAGGCTATGTGCCGCAGGACAGGCGTATTTTCTCTCAACTGACGATTGAGGAGAATCTGCATATTGCCATGCGGGCGATGGGGAAACCCGACCCGGCGGCGAAAAGCGACGTATACGATCTGTTCCCGGAACTCTACGCGCGACGTCAGACGCGGGGCAATGCCCTTTCGCCAGAGGATCAGTATCAGCTTGCCCTGGCGAATGCACTGGTCAACCGTCCGCGGATGCTGATTCTGGATGAGCCTACGCATGGGGCAGGACACGGATTTGCCCAGAAGCTGGCGCAGCTGCTGGTGCGCTTAAACCGGGAGTTAGGCATGACGGTGCTGTTGGCGGAGCAGCAGCTGTCGTTTATCCGCCGGGTGGCGGATCGGTTTTGCATGCTTTATCGCGGGCGTAACGTGGCTCAGGGCCACGTTAGCGAGCTGAACGATGAGCTTATCGCCCACTGGATGTCGCGGGAAGCAAGACGCTGAGGTCGAGATAACGCCCGGTTTCGGCCTGCTCAGCATCGCCAGCAATCCAGGGGATTTCCCCGAGGAACGGTGCCGGGAGCACGCGCTTGAGGGTCGCCAGATACTCCTCATGCCGCCTGCCCGGCGCAACCACGTCGTTGGCTATCCAGCCTGCCAGCGTCAGCCCTGCCTGCTGAACGGCCTGCGCCGTCAGCATGGCGTGATTGATGCAGCCCAGCTTCACGCCGACGACCAGAATGACCGGAAGCCGCTCGGCCTGCACCCAGTCAGCAAAGGTCTGCGTGTCCGAAAGTGGCGTAAACCAGCCTCCCGCGCCTTCCACCAGCACCCAGTCGGCCTGGCTTTCCAGCGTCCGTAATCCGGCAGACAGCACGGCGAAATCAATCGGACGGCCTTCGTCAGCGCTGATAATGTGCGGCGACGTCGGCTCGGCAAAGGTATAGGGATTCACCGCCGAATAGGCAAGCTCAAGGCTACTGTTACGCTGGAGCGCCAGCGCGTCGGTGTTGCGTAACCCTTCCGCCGTCATCTCGCTGCCGGAAGCCACGGGCTTATATCCGGCGGTGTTTTTTCCGAGCAGTCGTGCCGCCTGCAGCAGCGCAGCGCTGGCAACCGTTTTGCCCACTTCCGTATCCGTGCCGGTAACAAAATAACGTTCAGTCACGTTCGATAATCCCATGAAAAAGTTGATAAGAGAGCGGGAAAAGGCCCCGCTGCTGCGGCCAGGCCAGCTCCAGGCGTTGCAGCTGCCCCCGGGTCAGCGGTTTTTTCTCCCGCCCGGCGTGCAGGTGCGTGGCGCCGATACCCTTCAGAGAGCGCATGGCGCTGAACGCGTCGCTAAAATTAAGCGTGATGGTTTGCACCGTGCTGCGACAGCGCCAGCCTGCCAGCGCCTGCGTCACCTGCTCATACGATAAAAAGCGGTTCGCGTGCGGCTGCTCATCCACCGCTTTCCACGCCTGATTCAGCTCCGGCAGCGAACTTTCCAGCAAGGTGGTAAAGGCCACCTTTCCGCCCGGTCGTGCGACGCGATAAAGCTCGCGTAACGCCTGCGGCAGGCTGCTGCACCACTGCACCGCCAGATGGCTCCAGACCAGATCGAACTGCGCGTCCGCCAGCGGGATCGCCTCGATATCCGCCACTACATAGTGGTGCGCCGCCTGCTGCTGGCGCGCCTCGTCCAGCATGGCGGGCGACAGGTCGATGGCCGTCACCTCGCTCCCCGCCTCGCGCCAGTAGCGGCTGTTGCTGCCGGGACCACAGCCGGCGTCCAGCACCTGCGGGAAGCGGTTCTCGCCAAGCGCGGCCAGAAGCCCCTGCGCGCTCTGGCGCTGGAGTTCATCGTGCTGCGAATAGCTCCGCGCGGCCCGGCCAAATGCCGCCGCAACGGCCTGCTTATTCACCGGCATCATGAAGCGCCTCCAGCAGCGTCTGGATATCCTGCGCCTCATGCGCCGCCGTCAGGGTTAAGCGCAGACGCGCGGTGCCCGGCGGAACGGTTGGCGGACGAATGGCCGTTACCCACATCCCCCGCTCGCGCAGCGCCTGGGCCAGCGCCAGCGCGCGGCCGTTTTCGCCGACAATCACGGGCTGGATGGCGCTCTGCGAATCGGGACTCTGGAAGGGAAGCGCCGCCAGTCCCTGACGGAAGCAGGAGATGTGCTCTGCCAGTTGCTGACGGCGTTCATCCCCTTCTGCGCTACGGATCACCGCCAGCGACGCCGACAGCGCCACGGCCTGCGCCGGGGGCATGCTGGTGCTGTAGATGAGGTGACGGGCAAACTGCAGCAGATAGTCGGCGACAGATTCGCTGCACAGCACGGCGGCGCCGCTGACGCCAAAGCCTTTGCCGAAGGTAACCACCAGCAGTTCCGGCTTCACGTTTTGTTGATGGGCGCTGCCGCGTCCTTCATCGCCCATCACCCCAGTACCGTGAGCATCATCGATCAGCAGCCAGGCCTTTTGCCGCTTTGCGGCCTCGTGAAGCGCGGCAAGCGGCGCACTGTCGCCGTCCATGCTGAACACCCCTTCCGTGACTGCCAGCTGTTGCCCGTCGCAGGGTTTGTCCAGCAGCGAGGCGAGCTGTGACGCATCGTTATGGGCAAAACGCCGCAGCTGGGCGGGACTTAAGTTTGCCGCTTCCAGCAGGGAGGCGTGGCTTAAACGGTCGGCGACAATGCGGTCCTCTTTCCCCATCATGGCCGTGATGACCGCCTGATTGGCGGCAAAGCCGGAGATAAACAGCAGCGCGCGCGGATAGCCCAGCCAGTCGGCCAGCTCTTCCTCCAGCGCCTGATGCGCCGTGGTGTATCCGCTGACGTGCCCCGAGCCACCGCTGCCCACGCCAAACCGCTCCGCGCCCTGCTGCCAGGCGCGGACGATGGCCGGATGCTGGCTCAGCCCGAGATAGTCATTGCTGGAAAAATTACAAAACTGCCGTCCCTCGCGGGTCAGAAAACGGCCCGCGCCGTTTTCCACCACTCTGCGAACGCGAAACGCCTCTGCCGCCCGGCGTTCTTCCAGCGCGGCATTAATCCGTGCCTGCCAGGTCATACGGCTGCCGCGTTGTAGAACTGGTCGGTATCGGCGTTGAGAATCTGCTGCTCCAGCTGCTGCTGTTGCTCGTTATCGCCCGTCAGCACCTCGGTCTGGTGCGGGTTCAGCCCCAGCTTGCGGAACAGCTGGACGTCTTTGTCCTCTTCCGGGTTCGGCGTGGTCAGCAGCTTGCAGCCGTAGAAGATGGAGTTGGCGCCGGCCATAAAGCACATCGCCTGAGTCTGCTCGTTCATCTGCTCGCGGCCCGCAGAGAGGCGAACGTAAGACGTTGGCATCATGATGCGCGCCACCGCGATGGTGCGAATAAAATCAAACGCATCCACATCCTCGTTATCCGCCAGCGGCGTGCCCTTGACCTTCACCAGCATGTTGATGGGCACGCTTTCCGGCGGGGTGGGCAGGTTCGCCAGCTGCAGCAGCAGGCCCGCGCGGTCTTTCACCGTTTCGCCTAAGCCCACGATGCCGCCGGAGCAGACCTTGATCCCTGCACCACGCACTTTGTCCAGCGTGTCCAGGCGCTCCTGATAGGTGCGCGTGGTGATGATGTTGCCGTAAAACTCCGGCGAGGTATCAAGGTTGTGGTTGTAGTAGTCCAGCCCCGCGGCAGAGAGGCGCTGCGCCTGCTCCTCGTTCAGCGTACCGAGCGTCATACAGGCTTCGAGGCCCATCTCCTTCACGCCCTTCACCATCTGCTCCAGATAGGGCATATCGCGATCGTGCGGGTTCTTCCACGCCGCGCCCATGCAGAAGCGGGTTGAGCCCGCGTTTTTGGCCTTGCGCGCGGAGTCGAGCACCTGCTCCACTTCCATCAGACGCTCGGATTCGAGACCGGTTTTGTAGCGCGCGCTCTGCGGGCAATATTTGCAGTCTTCGGGGCAGGCGCCGGTCTTGATCGACAGTAGCGTGCTGACCTGAACATGACGCGGATCGAAGTGCTGACGATGCACCTGTTGCGCTTCAAACATCAGCTCAAGGAAAGGTTTGTTGAATAATTCAGTAACTTGCGACATCGTCCAGCGTGCGTGGTGAGCCATTGGGCTTCTCCAAAGGGTTTTGTTAATTTTCGGTTCGGTTTATACTCGTAAACCTAAAACTTTTCAAAATGGTTTACAAGTCGATTATGACCCAGGACGATCTCGCCTTCGACAAGCAGCATATCTGGCACCCTTACACCTCCACTACCCGCCCCCTTCCCGTCTATCCGGTGGCCTCTGCCCACGGCTGCGAGCTGCATCTCGCCAGCGGCGAGCGGCTGGTTGACGGAATGTCCTCCTGGTGGGCGGCCATTCACGGATACAACCATCCGCGCCTGAACGCGGCGATGAAGGCCCAGATTGACCAGATGTCGCACGTGATGTTTGGCGGGATCACCCATCAGCCCGCGGTGGATTTATGCCGTCGCCTGGTGGCGATGACGCCTGAATCGCTGGAGTGCGTTTTCCTGGCCGATTCCGGCTCGGTGGCGGTGGAAGTGGCGATGAAGATGGCGCTGCAGTACTGGCATGCGAAGGGCGAAACGCGCCAGCGGTTCCTCACCTTCCGCAACGGCTATCACGGGGATACCTTCGGGGCGATGTCGGTCTGCGATCCGGATAACTCCATGCACAGCCTGTGGAAGGGGTATCTGCCGGAAAACCTGTTTGCCCCTGCGCCGCAAAGCCGCTTCGACGGCGAATGGAACGAGATGGACATGGTGGGCTTCGCGCGGCTGATGGCGGCACATCGCCATGAAATCGCCGCCGTTATTCTCGAACCGATCGTGCAGGGCGCGGGCGGAATGCGGATGTACCATCCGGAATGGCTGAGGCGCATCCGCAAGATGTGCGACCGCGAGGGCATTCTGCTGATTGCCGACGAAATTGCCACCGGCTTTGGCCGCACCGGCAAGCTGTTTGCCTGCGAACACGCGGGTATCGCCCCGGATATTCTGTGCCTCGGCAAAGCGCTGACCGGCGGCACCATGACGCTCTCCGCCACCCTCACCACTCGTCAGGTTGCCGACACCATCAGCGACGGCGAGGCGGGCTGCTTTATGCACGGCCCGACGTTTATGGGCAACCCACTGGCCTGCGCCGTGGCAAGCGAAAGCCTCGCCATTCTGGAGAGCGGCGAGTGGCAGACGCAGGTCGCGGCGATTGAGGCACAGCTGAAAGGAGAGCTGAGCGCCGCCTCGGGGGCGAATTTTGTGGCGGACGTGCGCGTGCTGGGTGCCATCGGGGTGATTGAAACCACCCGCCCGGTGAACATGGCGGCGCTGCAGCGCTTCTTCGTTGAGCAGGGCGTCTGGGTGCGGCCTTTCGGCAAGCTTATCTACCTGATGCCGCCGTACAGCATTACGCCGGAGCAGCTGCGTAAATTAACCGACGCGGTCGTAACAGCCGTTAACATTCCCGCGCATTTCGCGATTTAATTCCATGCGTTACACTTCCTGAACGAGTGAATAACGAGGATAAACCGTATGAAAATCATCAGTAAAGATCTGCGCGACGGTGAAAAACTCCCGGAACGCCACGTTTTCAACGGCATGGGCTATCAGGGGGATAATATCTCCCCGCACCTGGCGTGGGACGACGTTCCTGCAGGAACCAAAAGCTTTGTCGTGACCTGCTACGACCCGGACGCGCCGACCGGCTCGGGCTGGTGGCACTGGGTTGTGGCGAACCTGCCCGCCGACACGCGCGTGCTGCCGCAGGGTTCCGGTTCAGACCTGGTTGCCCTGCCTGAAGGTGCCATTCAGACGCGCACTGACTTTGGTAAAGCGGGCTACGGCGGCGCGGCGCCGCCAAAAGGGGAAACCCACCGCTATATCTTCACGGTGCACGCGCTGGATGTGGAGAAGATTGAGGTCGATGAAGGCGCGAGCGGCGCGATGGTCGGGTTTAACGTGCATTTCCATTCCCTGGGGAGCGCGTCGATTACGGCGATGTATTCCTGAAAAAAGCCGGGTGGCGGCTACGCCTTACCCGGCCTGGATTTCGCATTCGTAGGCCCGGTAAGCGCAGCGCCACCGGGCAAAAAAATCACAGCACCGAAGGTAGCAGTCCTACAAGGCGTCCCTCTTCCAGAAGCTGCATCGCCTTATCAATATCCGGCGCAAAGAAGCGGTCATCATCGTAATGCGTGACGTGCTCGCGCAGCACATGGCGCGCCTGCTCCAGCAGCGGGCTGGATTTAAGCCCTTCGCGCAGATCGATACCCTGACACGCCGCCAGCCACTCCACCGCCAGCACGCCGCGGGTGTTGGAGGCCATCTCCCACAGACGACGCCCGGCCGCCGGGGCCATCGACACGTGATCTTCCTGGTTCGCCGAGGTTGGCAGGCTGTCCACGCTGTGCGGGTGCGACAGCGCTTTGTTCTCGCTTGCCAGCGCTGCGGCCGTCACCTGAGCGATCATAAAGCCTGAGTTAACCCCGCCGTTACGCACCAGAAACGGTGGCAGTTGGGACATGTGTTTATCCATCATCAGCGCGATACGGCGCTCGGACAACGCGCCGACTTCGGCAATCGCCAGCGCGATATTATCCGCCGCCATCGCCACCGGCTCGGCGTGGAAGTTGCCCCCGGAGACCACCTCGTTTTCCTCGGCGAATACCAGCGGGTTGTCGGAGACCGCATTGGCCTCCACCAGCAGCACCTCTGCCGCCTGGCGCAGCTGCGTCAGGCACGCCCCCATCACCTGCGGCTGACAGCGCAGGGAATACGGATCCTGCACTTTTTCACAGTTATGATGTGAATCCGCGATCTCGCTGGTGTCGGTAAGCACGTGACGGTACATCGCAGCGGCATCAATCTGCCCGCGCTGGCCGCGCACCTCGTGGATACGGGCATCGAACGGGCGACGCGAGCCAAGCACGGCTTCGGTGGTCAGCGCACCGCACACCACCGCCGAGGCAAAGAGATCTTCCGCTTCAAACAGGCCGCGCAGCGCAAAGGCCGTCGACGCCTGCGTGCCGTTGAGCAGCGCCAGCCCCTCTTTTGCCGCGAGGGTGATTGGCGTTAAGCCGGCTTTTGCCAGCGCTTCTTTCGCAGGGAGCCACTCGCCCTGCCAGCGCGCTTTGCCCTCACCCAGCAGCAGCAGCGACATGTGCGCCAGCGGGGCGAGATCGCCGGAGGCACCGACGGAACCTTTTGCCGGGATCCACGGATAGACTTCTGCATTCACCAGGGCCATCAGCGCCTGGATCACGCTCAGGCGAATGCCCGAGAAACCGCGCGCCAGGCTGTTGATTTTGAGCACCATCATCAGACGGACAATCTCATCATCCAGCGGCTGGCCGACGCCTGCCGCGTGCGACAGCACCAGCGAACGCTGTAAGTTTTCCAGATCGTGCGTGGCGATGCGGGTCTGCGCCAGCAGGCCAAAGCCGGTGTTAATCCCGTAGGCGGTGCGCCCTTCGGCAACAATCGCTTCTACGCAGGCGACGCTGTCGTTTATCGCGGCGTGGGCGCTTTCATCAAGTGAAAGGGTGACCGGCTGGCGCCAGACGTTACGCAGCTGTTTGAGCGTCAGCGAGCCGGGAGTGAGAGTTAACGCGTTCATGCATGCTTTCCTTGTGTGGCAGGGATCATCGGCAGGTTCAGTCCCTGCTCTTTGGCACAGTCAATGGCAATCTCGTAACCCGCATCCGCGTGACGCATCACGCCGGTTGCCGGGTCGTTGTGCAGCACACGGGCGATGCGCGCGGCCGCTTCATCGGTTCCATCACAGACGATGACCATCCCTGAGTGCTGGGAGAAGCCCATCCCGACGCCGCCGCCGTGGTGCAGCGAGACCCAGGTGGCGCCGCTGGCGGTATTCAGCAGGGCATTAAGCAATGGCCAGTCGGAGACCGCGTCAGATCCGTCGCGCATGGCTTCGGTTTCACGGTTTGGGCTGGCGACGGAGCCGGAGTCCAGATGGTCGCGGCCAATGACGATAGGCGCGGAGACTTCACCGCTGCGCACCATTTCGTTGAAGGCCAGACCCAGCTTTTGCCGCCACTCCAGCCCTACCCAGCAGATGCGCGCCGGCAAGCCCTGGAAGCTGATGCGTTCGCGAGCCATATCCAGCCAGTGGTGCAGGTGTTCGTCGTCTGCGACGATCTCCTTCACTTTAGCGTCAGTTTTGTAGATATCCTGCGGATCGCCGGACAAGGCCACCCAGCGGAACGGGCCGATGCCGCGGCAGAACAGCGGACGGATATAGGCAGGCACGAAGCCGGGGAAGTCGAAGGCGTTATTCACGCCCATCTCTTTCGCCATCTGGCGGATGTTGTTGCCGTAGTCAAAGGTTGGAATGCCCAACTGGCTGAAGGCCAGCATCGCGGAGACGTGTTCCGCCATCGAACGCTTAGCCGCCAGTACCGTGCCTTCAGGGTCGGTTTCCGCTTTTTGCTGGTAGTCTTCCCACGTCCAGCCTTTTGGCAGGTAACCGTGCAGCGGGTCATGGGCGCTGGTCTGGTCGGTAACGAGATCCGGACGCACGCCGCGGGCAACCAGCTCCGGCAGAATATCCGCCGCGTTGCCGCACAGGGCAATCGACACCGCTTTGCCTTCGGACGTGTATTTTTTGATGCGCGCCAGCGCGTCATCAAGATTCTCGGCCTGTTCGTCGACGTAGCGGGTACGCAGACGGAAATCAATGCGGCTCTGCTGGCATTCAATGTTCAGCGAGCACGCGCCGGCCAGCGTGGCGGCCAGCGGCTGCGCGCCACCCATCCCGCCCAGACCGGCGGTAAGCACCCAGCGGCCCTTCAGCGAGCCGTTATAGTGCTGGCGCCCCGCTTCCACGAAGGTTTCGTAGGTGCCCTGCACAATCCCCTGGCTGCCGATGTAGATCCAGCTCCCGGCGGTCATCTGGCCATACATCGCCAGCCCTTTCGCGTCCAGCTCGTTGAAGTGTTCCCAGGTGGCCCAGTGCGGCACGAGGTTAGAGTTGGCGATCAGCACGCGCGGCGCGTTCTTATGGGTTTTAAATACGCCAACCGGCTTGCCGGACTGCACCAGCAGGGTTTCGTCGTGTTCGAGTTCGGTCAGGGATTTTACAATTGCGTCATAGCATTCCCAGTTGCGTGCGGCGCGGCCTATGCCGCCGTAGACCACCAGTTCGTGGGGGTTTTCCGCCACCTCAGGATCAAGGTTGTTCATCAACATGCGCAGCGGGGCTTCGGTGAGCCAGCTTTTGGCAGTAAGCGTGGTGCCGCGCGCGGCGCGGACGTCCTGCTGGCGGTATTTACCTGACGACATTGTGTGCTCCTCATAAGGGACAGATGATGCATTTAGATATACTTGTATAGACAAGCACACACAAGGTCGGATTTAACAAAAAAGATACAATTTTGTTATATTGCGTTAGCGATCACGCTTATAAAACTTATGACATAAAGTGGCCCTGCAGCCGGTAACGGTTCCCCGGGAAAAGCAGTCGGGCATGCGACACGATATGCGATGATGACCAGGTACGACGGCGGATCAGCAGGCACGGATCGTGTTCTTTAATGCGCAACAGCTCGCACTCCTGCGGCGTCGCGCGTACGGCCTCCACAATGTGCTCCCCTTCCGTGAGCGGTGCAACGAGCGAGAGATACGCGTGCGGCGTGGTGTGGGTGTAATCCTGGTTCAGGTATTCCGGTATCCGCTCTGCGTTGACGCAGCGATCTTCAATCTGCACCGGAATGTCGTTTTCAAAATGCACCATCACAGAGTGGAAGATGCGGCTACCCTCTTTGACATTTAGCTCAACGGCCTGCTCGGCGCTGGCCTGAGTCTCTTCCAGCACCAGCACTTCGCAGCGGTGCTGATGATTACGCGAGGTTATCTCATCGGCAATGCTGCGGATTTCAAACAGGGCGGACTGCCCTTTCGGTTCCGCCACGAACGTCCCCACGCCCTGCAGGCGCACCAGAAGTCCTTCGTCGGTGAGCTCGCGCAGCGCCCGGTTGACGGTCATCCGGCTAAAACCGAACTGCGCCACCAGCTCGGCCTCCGACGGAATGCGATCGTGCGGGCGCCAGACGCCGGTAGCAATCTTTTCGCTGATCGCCTGTTTCACCTTTTCATAGAAAGGCGCGGGCGGGCTCGGTTGCGGCAGGGGTGAGCGTGAAAACATCGTGACTCCTTTAATAGTGTTATGCCCACCAGTGAGCAATTTGCCAGGCCAGACGGGCGGCGAGCTTTGCGCCCTGCCCGTCCCGATCGTACTGCGGGTTAAACTCTACCAGATCGGCGGCCTGCAGCTTACCGCTGCGGCAGATTTGTTCAATAACCGGCATAAGATCCATTGCCGGGACGCCTAACGCCGCAGGGGCGGAAACGGCAGGCATTTCGCCCGCAGGCAGGACGTCCAGATCGATCGTCAGATAGACACGATCTGCCTGCGCCAGCACCTTTTCCAGCGCCGATAATGCCTCGCGTCTGAAATGAAGATCCTCCACCAGCGTGACGTTCAGGCGTTCGGCCTCATCCCACAGTGCCTGGGTGTTCGCCGCGCGGCTGACGCCAAAGCAGGCGTAGCGAAACTCGCGCCCGTATTCATCGCAGTATTGAGCCAGCTGACGAAACGGCGTACCGGACGTCGCCCGGTCGGCCTTGCGCAGGTCGAGATGCGCATCCAGGTTTATCACCGCCACGCGCTCGCCGGGGAACGCATCCAGAACACCCCGTCCATGCGCCCAGGCGGTTTCATGCCCACCGCCAAACACCAGCGTGCGCATCCCGGACTGCTGGCAGGCCATCACGGCATCGCTTAACGCCCGCTGCGCGGGTTCAAGCTCATCGCTTTCAACGTACACCGAGCCCATATCCGCCAGCCGTTCGTGTCCCTGATGGCTTGCCATATTCGCCAGCGCTTTGCGCAGAATATCAGGGGCCTGCGCGGCGCCGGGCCTGCCCTGATTGCGTTTAACCCCTGCATCGCATTCAAAGCCTATCAGCGCGATGCCGGATGAAAGCGGCGTGAACTGCGCCTGCTGTTGTATCGTCTGGAAAATGCGCGTTGCATTGCTGGCTTCGGCGCTGTCGTCTCGCCCCTGCCAGACCGTTTCGGCGACGGGCCGCCATAACTTCATACTGCCTCCCCACGGAAAATACGTTGATACAGCGGATTGCGTCCCGGCTCGTAGACCATCTCTACAGGATGGTGAGCATCCCAGACGATAAAATCAGCGACAAACTCCGACTGCAACTGCCCGTGCGTTGCGCCGCGGCCCAGCGCCTGCGCCGCATGCCGCGTGACGCCAGCCCAGGCCTCTTCGGGCGTCAGGCCAAACTGGACGCAGGCCATATTCATCGCCAGGTGCAGGCTGGCAAACGGGCTGGTGCCGGGGTTATAGTCGGTGGCGACGGCCATCGGCACACCACGTTTTCTGAGCTGATCAACCGGCGGACGCTGGCGCTCCTGCAGAAAATAGAACGCGCCGGGGAGCAGTACCGCAACCGTACCGCTTTGCGCCATCGCCTGAACGCCCGCGTCGTCGAGATATTCGATATGATCGGCCGACAGTCCGTTATATTGGCTGACCAGCGCAGCTCCGCCCTGATTCGACAGCTGTTCAACATGCCCTTTCACCGGGATACCGAGCGCGGCAGCGGCCTGGAAGAGGCGCTCGGTTTGCGACGGGGTAAAGCCGACGTTTTCACAAAACACGTCTACTGCTTCAAACAACTCTTTTTGCCACAGCGTGGGCAGGATCTGCTCGCAAACCAGCGCGAGGTACGCATCCGGATCCTGTCGATATTCTGCCGGCACCGCATGGGCCGCCAGCAGCGTTGGGCTGATATCGATCGGATTATCGAGGCTCAGCTGGCGGGCAACCTGCAGCATCTTCTCTTCGGCCTCGGCGTTGAGTCCGTATCCCGATTTGATTTCAACGGTCGTTACACCTTCATTCATCAGACGCTGGAGCCGCTGCTGCGCAAGTTTCAGCAGGGTTTCCAGGGAACTGCTGCGCGTTGCCGTCACGGTGGCGTTAATCCCGCCCCCCTGAGCGCTGATGGTCTGGTAAGAGACGCCGTTCAGACGCTGTTCCCACTCCGCCGCGCGGTCGCCGCCAAATACCAGATGGGTATGGCAGTCAATCAGGCCAGGCGTGACCAGACGTCCCTCAAGATCGATGACGTGACGGTGTCCGGAAGGAAGGTCAGATTCAGGAAGCACGCCAAGGATAGTTTGGCCGCGCACGACCAGCGCGTGCTGCTCTTTCAGGCCATAAGGCGCGGATGTATCGGGAACCATTGTTGCCAGGCGCGCATTTCGCCATATAACATCGTCAGGTTGAAGCTGCATGGGCATTCCACTTGTCATGGGTTGTATAGACATTTATTTGCATCCATCGTCTGCTGTCAACCGCCTTAAGGGAAAATGTTATTTATTTGTGATGACTTTCCCGTCACCTCCGGGCAAAAAATGCAACTTTTACCCTTTTTATCTTCCCGTTTCGCTCAACTTAGTATAAAAAAGCAGGCTATTTCGTCTATCCCGTAAAGACTTGCATACCCAGGAGCTTCACCTTGAACATTTCCAGGATTTCCCGTCTGGCGTTAGCGCTCGCCTTTGGCGTGACATTATCCGCATGCAGTTCTACACCACCGGATCAGCGTCCTTCTGAGCAGGTAGCGCCCGGTACCGCCTCCCGCCCGATTTTGTCCGCGGATGAAGCGAAGAATTTCGACCGCGCCCATTACTTCTCGGCGATGGATCCTAACGCCGCGCCGTGGACACCGTCTTCTATTAACCTGCCTAAACAGCCTGACTTCGTTGTTGGCCCGGCTGGCGCGCAGGGCGTAACGCATACCTCTATCCAGGCAGCGGTTGACGCGGCAATCACTAAACACAGCGCGTCTCGCCAGTACATCGCGATCCTGCCGGGTGAATACGAAGGCACCGTGTATGTTCCGGCGGCTCCTGGCAGCATTACGATTTACGGTCTGGGTGAAAAAGCCATCGACGTAAAAATTGGCCTGGCGATTGATTCCGAAATCGACAGCACCGCCTGGCGTCACCTGGTGAACCCGGCAGGCAAATATATGCCGGGCAAACCGGCGTGGTATATGTTTGATAACTGCCAGAGCAAGCGTTCCGCCACCGTTGGCGTGATGTGCTCAGCGGTATTTTGGTCTCAAAACAACGGTCTGCAGCTGCAGAACCTGACCATTCAGAATACCCTGGGTGACAGCGTGGATGCCGGTAACCATCAGGCCGTGGCGCTGCGTAGCGACGGCGATAAGGTGCAGATTAACAACGTCAATATTCTGGGCCGTCAGAACACCTTCTTCGTGACCAACAGCGGCGTACAGAACACGCTGCAGAACAACCGTCTGACCCGTACGCTGGTGACCAACAGCTACGTTGAAGGTGACGTGGATCTGGTGTCCGGTCGCGGCGCGGTGGTGTTTGATAACACCGATTTCCGCGTGGTGAATTCCCGTACCCAGCAGGAAGGCTATGTGTTTGCTCCGGCAACCCAGTCTAACCTGTTTTACGGCTTCCTGGCCGTGAACAGCCGCTTTAACGCGGCCGGTGACGGCGTGGCGCAGCTGGGCCGCTCCCTGGACGTGGACTCTGCGACCAACGGCCAGGTCGTTATTCGCGACAGCGTGATCAACGAAGGCTTTAACGTGGCGAAGCCGTGGGCTGATGCGGCTGTCTCCAAACGTCCGTTCTCCGGCAACACCGGTGCGGTGGACGATAAAGGAAACGTGCAGCGCAACCTGAACGACGCGAACTTCAACCGCATGTGGGAATACAACAACCGCGGTCTGGGCAGCAACGTGGTTGCTGAGCCGAAGCAGTAACGAGATGAGAGTAAAAGGGGGAGTTTAATCCCCCTTTTTACTGCGACTGAATGCGTCAGGCTCCAAACTTAAGATACGCATCCAATAGTTGCATAATCGCAACCATGAGTTGCAGGAACAGAATTGCCCATTCCACACCGCTCATACGCCACTCCTTTGGTATAGAGCACTTCTCCTCTGGTTTACCTTTCCGCTGCCTGTCAACAGAGGTGTGTTGGTTATGTTTTGATGTGCTCCGCAGTTTAGGCACCGTCGGCACCACCCGACAGCCAGGACTTAAAAAGGATCCTGAATTGCGGAACTGCAACACATCGAACCAACGCACAGAATGATATCAAATCACCACTGTACATAAAAACAGTTAAAACCAATTTAGGAATTTCTAAAGCAAAAGCACTTAAGTGACTGATTATTATTTATATACTATTCACTGATCATTCCGTGTTTTCCTTTGTTCGTTGACGATGAATTTACATCGCCTTGAGTCGACATTATGATGGCCCTGTTGGTTACGTTTTGATGTGCTCACCCGGCTACCACCGGGCATAAAAAAACCTCGCATTCGCGAGGTTTTTTGTTTTAAGCCGCTTAGTGCGCGTTAACCACCACCCACATTGGCCCCTGGCCTACAGCGTAGCGTCCTTTCTCTTCCAGCAGGCCCTGCTCGCCTTTGATTTCATACAGCGCGATGTGATGGGATTTCTGCCCCGCCGCAATCAGGTATTTACCGCTGTGATCGATATTAAAGCCGCGCGGCTGGGTTTCCGTTGGCTGGAAGCCCTCAATAGCCAGCACGCTGCCATCTTCGGAGACGCTGAAGACGGTTATCAGGCTGGAGGTGCGGTCGCAGGCGTAGAGATGACGACCATCCGGTGTGATGTGAATATCTGCCGCCCAGCGAGTGTCAGAGAAGTCAGATGGCATCATATCCAGCGTCTGCACGCACTCAATCTGGCCGTTTGGATCTTTCAGCTCCCATACGTCCACCGAGCTGTTCAGTTCGTTAACGACGTAGGCATACTGCTGGTTCGGGTGGAATACCATATGGCGAGGACCTGCGCCCTCAACGGTGGTGACTTCAGCAGGATTCTGCGCCACCAGGTGACCATCGTCGCTCAGGGTGAACAGGCAGATTCGATCCTGCTTCAGCGCAGGCACCCACAGCGTGCGGTTGTCCGGGGAGATATTCGCCGAATGGCAGCCTTCCAGCCCTTCCACCACGTCGACAGTTTCTACCGGAATACCATCGTCAAGACGGGTCACGCTGACGCAACCGGCATTGTAAGAACCGCTAAAAATGAAGCGGCCTTTACGATCGGTCGAGATGTGGGTTGGGCTGCCCGGCAGTGGCGCTTCAGCGGTGTAGGTCAGCGCGCCGTCGTCAGGAGAGATGCGGTAGGCCAGCACGCGAAACTCCGGGCGCACACCCACGTATAAGAAACGTTTATCCGGGCTGACGACCATCGGTTGCACCTGGCCCGGCACGTCAACAACCTGAACCAGCGTGAGCGAACCTTCTGCATTCAAGCGCCAGACGTGGATCTGCTGACTTTCAGGACTGGCGGTATAAACGGTTTGTTTCATGAATACTCCTCTCCTCACTGCACGTGAAAGTGATTATTTTTAACGGTGAATGCTGAATTTTAGCCAGGAATTTTGCAGCGATTTACTCTCGGTGTAACATCCCCTGAGACCTAAAATTCAACATTAACCCGGAAGAACAAATGACCTCGCGTGTGATTGCACTGGATTTAGACGGAACATTACTTACCCCTCAGAAAACCCTGCTCCCCTCCTCCCTTGAAGCGCTTAAACGCGCGCAGGAAGTGGGATATCAACTCCTTATCGTAACGGGTCGACATCACGTTGCCATTCACCCTTTTTATCAGGCACTGGCGCTGGATACACCTGCAATTTGTTGTAATGGCACTTATTTGTATGATTATCAGGCAAAAAAGGTTTTAGCCTCCGACCCGCTGCCGGTTCCCCAGGCGCTGCAGCTGATCGATCTGCTGGATGAGCATAACGTTCACGGCCTGATGTATGTGGATAACGCGATGGTGTACGAGCGCCCAACCGGCCATGTGGTACGCACCAGTAACTGGGCGTTGTCCCTGCCAGAAGCGCAGCGTCCGGTCTTTACCCAGGTTTCCTCTCTGCGTCAGGCGGCCCAGGACGTTGAGGCTATCTGGAAGTTTGCCCTGACGGATGAAGACACCACCAAACTGAATACCTTCGCGAAACACGTCGAGGACACGCTGGGGCTGGAGTGCGAATGGTCCTGGCACGATCAGGTGGATATTGCCCGCAAGGGTAACAGCAAAGGCAAGCGCCTGAAGCAGTACGTGGAATCGCAGGGCTGGTCAATGCAGGACGCGATCGCCTTCGGCGATAACTACAACGACATCAGCATGCTGGAAGCCGTCGGTACGGGCGTGGCGATGGGCAATGCCGACGACGCGGTAAAAGCGCGCGCTAACGTGGTGATTGGCGACAACACCACCGACAGCATCGCGCAGTACATCTATACCCACCTGCTGTAATCAGGCGGTGATCGAAACGCTCTTGATTTGCGCGTAAAGCCACAGGCCGGGCTTGATTGCTAACTCATCCCTGGCCCACGGGCTGATGCGCGCCCAGAGCGTCCTGCTGCCCACGTCGAGCTTCACCTCTACCTGCCCGTTATCATCAAAACATTCCGCCACTTTGGCGCGCAGAATATTTCGAATACTGGTTTGCAGCGGCGGCTGCAGCACCAGCGAGACGTCCGACGCCTGGATGCGGATCCGCAGCGCGGACTGCAACGGTTTGTCGATCTTATTGACCCAAAGATGCTGGTCGCCCAGCGCCAGGGCGGTCATCGCGTAGTGCGGATGATGCTCCAGAACGCTCACCTTCAGGATGCTGCTCTGCTGTTCCCTGGGTAACCAGGGGTGCATCACGCTACTGCCCCACACCTCTTCCAGGTTGCCGAAGGCCTTCACGCTGCCCTCTTCCAGCACCAGCACTTTGTCGGCCAGATGGAGGATCTCATCCAGCGAATGACTGACGTAGAGCATCGGAATATTAATTTCGCGGGTCAGACGCTGCAGGTAAGGCAAAAGCTCGCGCTTGCGCGGTATATCCAGCGAGGCCAGCGGCTCGTCGAGCAGCAGCAGTTCGGGGGCGGTCAGCAACGCGCGGCCTATAGCCACACGCTGTTTCTCCCCACCGGAGAGCGAGGACGGCAGCCTGTCGAGCAGGGGTTCAATGCCTAAAAGCGTCACCAGCTTATCAAACTGCCCGGCCATGCTTTTCGCCATGCCGTAGCGCAGGTTGCCGCGCACGCTGTAGTGCGGGAATAAGCGCGCGTCCTGAAAAACATAGCCAATGCGGCGCTTATCCGGCGAAAGGTAAATCTTGTTCTCCACGTCATTCAGGACGCGGTTGTTCAGGACAATGCGCCCTGACTGCGGGCGCGTCAGGCCGCTGATGGCGTTAATCAGAGACGTTTTACCCGCGCCCGACACGCCGAAGACGGCGGTGATGCCGCTTGCAGGCAGCGTCTCGTTAAGCGTCAGAGTATGGTTTCCCAGCGTCTGGGTGAAATTCAGTTCCAGCATCGTTATTTCCCCATCCGTTCGCGGCTTAGCCGTGCCAGCCATTCAGAAACCAGCAGCGAAACCAGGGCTAATACGATAGAGATGATGCACAGCCGCGCTGCGGCACTCTCTCCCCCTGGCGTCTGAATCAGGGTATACATGGCCGATGGGATGGTCCGCGTCTCGCCGGGAATGTTCGACACAAAGGTGATGGTTGCACCAAACTCGCCCAGCGAGCGGGCGAACGCCAGCACCGTCCCAACAATGATGCCCGGCAGCGTAAGCGGAAGCGTGATGGTAAAAAAGACGCGCCAGCGCCCAGCACCAAGCGTGCGGGCTGCCTGTTCGAGCTTCATATCCACGCCTTCCAGCGCGAGGCGGATCGCTCTGACCATCAGCGGGAATGACATCACCGCCGCCGCCAGTACCGCACCGCGCCAGCTAAAGGCAAAGGTGATTCCGAACCAGTCGTAGAGCTTTTCGCCGATAAAACCGCGTCGCCCCATCGAAATCAGCAGCAGATAACCGACCACCACCGGCGGTAAAACCAGGGGAAGATGAAGGACGCTGTCGAGCAGCGCTTTGCCGGGGAACCGACAGCGAACCAGTAGCCAGGCAAAAAAGATCCCAAAGGGCAAACTCAGCGCAACCGCCAGGGAAGAGACTTTAAGGCTCAGCAGAACAGCCTGCCATTCAGGATCGGTCAGTATCATCAGTGAGTCGTAAATCCATAACGTTTAAAGATTGCGGACGCCTCCGGCCCCTTCAGATAATCGCGGAAGGCCGTTACGGTCGCATTTTTATGTCCATCAACAATCGCCACAGGATATTCCACTTTCTTGTGGGAGTCTTCCGGGAAGGTGCCAACCACTTTTACACCCTTGCTGGCAACGGCATCGGAACCATACACAATGCCCAGCGGAGCTTCGTTACGCTCCACCAGCGCCAGCGCGCCGCGCACATCTTCCGCCGGGGCCAGTTTTGGTGACAGGGTCTCCCACGCGCCCAGCTTTTGCAGCGCTTCTTTGGCGTAAATCCCGGCCGGAACGTGTTCCGGGTCACCCACCGCCAGACGGCCACCGTTCAGCAGGCGGGTCCAGTTTGTCTCTTTATTGATGGTGATTTCACCCTGCGCGCTGGCCTTCGGTGCAACCACAACCAGGCTATTGCCCAGCAGCGTTTCGCGGGTCGCCGCATCAATCGATTTCTTCTCCACCGCGTAGTCCATCCACTTCTGGTCAGCAGAGATAAACAGATCTGCCGGAGCGCCCGCTTCTATCTGCCGTGCCAGCGTAGAGGAAGAGGCAAAAGAGGAGACTACCTCGACGTTTTTCTCTTTTTTATACGCCGCCGCAATATCCTGCAGCGCGTTGGTCAACGACGCTGCCGCAAAGACCGTGATTTTACCTTCGTCCGCCAGCGCGTGTCCGGTAAGTGAAAGCGTCAACGTTGCCCCTGCGAAAAGGCGTACCCATGAACGTGCCATCTGTAACTCCTGTGAGTATCGTTATATACATATTAATATAACGGTATCGTCAGGGAGATCCCAGCGGTAATTCGTACCGCTCAAGGGGTAACACGGTGTGTTACGTTAAATAATATCGGCGAAAGTAAGAAAAGCTTGAGAGCAAAACGCCCGGGCAAGCCGGGCGTTTTGTGGGAAATTAATGCTGCTTTTTCGCACGGTCTCTGTGACCGATATTCGAAAAGATGTTGAACACTTCACCCAGGCCGTAGATGGCACCGAGGATGATGGCCATCACTACTGGTACCATGATCACGGCGAATACCAGACTTTTCAACAACTCTAACATGGTTTTCTCCAGATTTTGTGAATGGGCTATTCTACCCTGAAAAGTAAGAAAAACATCCCCTTTTGTGCGGTGCCCTTTGCGCCCTGCACCATTTGGGTCACAATATTCTTTTTGCCAGGACACTGTTATGCAGGCCGAAATTCTTCTTACTCTCCGACTTCAGCAAAAGCTTTTCGCCGATCCCCGACGTATTGCCCTGCTTAAACAGATAGAACAAACCGGCTCAATTAGCCAGGGCGCTAAGAACGCCGGGATCAGCTATAAAAGCGCCTGGGATGCCATCAATGACATGAACACCCTGAGCGAGCATCCGCTGGTGGACAGAGCCACAGGGGGCAAAGGCGGTGGAGGTGCTGTTGTCACACGCTACGGCCTGCGCCTGATTCAGCTCTACGATCTCCTGGGCCAGATTCAGCAAAAAGCGTTCGATGTATTGAGTGACGACGACAACGTTCCGCTGGACAGCTTGCTGGCAGCCATTTCCCGCTTCTCGTTGCAGACCAGCGCCCGCAACCAGTGGTTTGGTACGGTGACGGCGCGCGATAATCTCCAGGTACAGCAGCATGTTGAGATCTTGCTTGCCGATGGTGTCACCCGTCTGAAAGCGGCGATAACGGCCCAGAGCGCAGAGCGGCTTGACCTGGATGAAGGTAAAGAGGTGCTGGTGTTGCTGAAAGCACCTTGGGTCAATATCACACGCGACCCGGACAAGGCAAAGGCGGCTGATAACCAGCTGCGGGGCACCATCAGCCATATCGAACGCGGCAAGGAGCAGTGCGAAGTGCTGATGCCCCTGGCAGACGGACAAGCGCTTTGCGCCACGGTCCCGCTCAGCGAGGCGAACGATTTAGAAGAAGGTGCTGTCGTCACCGCATATTTCAACGCGGACCGGGTGATTATCGCCACATTGTGCTGAGCGCATTGACAATTGTGACGACAGTGCGTATCCCTGATATCTATTGCTGCAAAAAATGGGATACATCATGTCATCATTGCATATTTCGCAAGGTACGTTTCGTCTTAGCGATACCCGAACGCTGACGATTGCCGATCTGACAATACGCGCGGGTGAAAGCTGGGCGTTTGTCGGCACTAACGGCAGCGGTAAATCCGCGCTGGCCCGCGCGCTGGCCGGAGAGCTTACCCTTCTCAAAGGCGAATGCCGGAGCGATTTCACGCGCCTGACGCGCCTGTCCTTTGAACAGCTGCAGAAGCTGGTCAGCGACGAGTGGCAGCGCAACAATACCGATTTACTCAGTCCTGGCGAAGAAGATACCGGCCGCACGGCGGCGGAAATTATTCAGGATGAGGTGAAAGATCCCGCCCGCTGTCAGCATCTGGCGGAACAGTTTGGCATTTCCGCGCTGCTGAACCGGCGCTTTAAGTACCTCTCTACCGGCGAGACGCGGAAAACGTTGCTGTGCCAGGCGCTCATGAGCCAGCCGGAGCTGCTGATTCTGGATGAGCCCTTTGACGGGCTGGATGTCCACTCCCGCGCCCAGCTGGCTGCCCTGCTGGGCTCTCTGAATCAGGAAGGCTATACGATCGTACTGGTGCTTAACCGCTTTGATGAAATTCCTGACTTCGTGCAGAACGCGGGCGTGCTGGCAGACTGTAACCTGATCGAAACCGGAGAAAAATCCGCGCTGCTCCGACAGGCGCTGATTGCCCAGCTTGCGCACAGCGAAAAGCTGGCGGGCATTGCGCTGCCTGATCCCGACGCGCCGGCAGCACGCCACGGTCTCGATCCCCGGCAGCCGCTTATCGTCCTGCGCGATGGCGTAGTCTCCTATGACGAACGACCGATCCTGAATCACCTCAGTTGGACGGTTAATCCTGGCGAACACTGGCAGATTGTCGGTCCCAACGGCGCGGGGAAATCCACGCTACTGAGCTTGATAACCGGCGATCACCCGCAGGGCTACAGTAACGATCTGACGCTGTTTGGCCGCCGTCGCGGCAGCGGCGAAACCATCTGGGATATCAAAAAGCACATTGGCTACGTTAGCAGCAGCCTGCATCTGGATTACCGGGTCAGTACCACGGTACGCAACGTGATCCTTTCCGGCTATTTTGATTCCATCGGCATTTATCAGGCGGTGTCAGATAAACAGCACAAGCTGGCCCAGCGGTGGCTGGATATTCTGGGGATGGATAACCGGGTGGCTGACGCGCCGTTTCATAGCCTTTCATGGGGGCAGCAGCGCCTGGCACTGATCGTTCGCGCGCTGGTAAAACACCCTACGCTCCTGATCCTCGACGAGCCGCTGCAGGGGCTGGATCCGCTTAACCGACAGCTGGTCCGCCGCTTTGTGGACGTGCTGATTAGCGAAGGTGAAACGCAGCTGCTGTTCGTTTCACACCATGCCGAAGATGCCCCCTCCTGCATCACCCACCGCCTCGAGTTTGTCGCGGACGGCGAGGGTTATCGCTACCTTCTCAGCAACGTAGATTAACCGCGGAGGGCACCGCCCTCCTCTTTTCAGATAACTTGCATCAATACATCGCTATCTCTTTGATCTAGAATGCTCTACGTCATCGAAAAAGTGAGTGTGAAAACGAGTGTAAACGATTCCACTATTTTATCCCATGTCACACTTTTCGCGTCTCTGTTATGCTATGGTTATTACATACCATAGGCCCAATGGAGCGAATTATGCGAGTTCTGGTAACAGGTGGTAGCGGTTACATCGGAAGTCATACCTGTGTGCAGCTGCTGCAAAATGGTCACGATGTGATCATCCTCGACAACCTGTGCAATAGTAAGCGCAGCGTGCTGCCGGTGATTGAACGTCTTGGCGGTAAACAGCCGACTTTCGTGGAAGGCGACATCCGCAACGAAGCGCTGATGACCGAGATCCTTCACGACCACGCCATCGAAGCGGTGATCCACTTCGCGGGTCTGAAAGCGGTCGGTGAATCCGTTGCGAAACCGCTTGAGTATTACGACAACAACGTCAACGGTACCCTGCGTCTGATCTCCGCCATGCGCGCGGCAAACGTCAAAAACTTTATCTTTAGCTCCTCCGCCACCGTCTATGGCGATCAGCCAAAAATTCCTTACGTTGAAAGCTTCCCGACCGGTACGCCACAAAGCCCGTACGGCAAAAGCAAGCTGATGGTAGAGCAGATCCTGACCGACCTGCAAAAAGCCCAGCCGGAGTGGAGCATCGCATTGCTGCGCTACTTCAACCCGGTCGGCGCCCATCCGTCTGGCGATATGGGTGAAGATCCGCAGGGTATCCCGAACAACCTGATGCCGTACATCGCCCAAGTGGCGGTAGGCCGTCGCGAGTCGCTGGCCATTTTTGGCAATGACTACCCGACCGAAGACGGCACCGGCGTGCGTGACTATATCCACGTGATGGATTTAGCAGACGGCCACGTTGCAGCCATGCAGCAGCTGGCTGACAAACCGGGCGTGCATATTTATAACCTCGGTGCCGGGGTCGGCAGCAGCGTGCTGGACGTGGTTAACGCCTTCAGCAAAGCCTGCGGTAAGCCGGTGAACTACCACTTCGCTCCGCGTCGTGATGGCGACCTGCCTGCTTACTGGGCCGATGCCACCAAGGCCGATAAAGAACTTAACTGGCGTGTCACCCGCACGCTTGATGAAATGGCACAGGATACCTGGCACTGGCAGTCACGCCACCCGCAGGGTTATCCGGACTAAGGATCCGTCATGACTTCGTTTAATCCCGTCGATCATCCGCATCGTCGTTTTAACCCGCTAAGCGGGCAATGGATTTTGGTCTCTCCGCATCGCGCCAAGCGTCCCTGGCAGGGGGCGCAGGAGACGCCTGCAAAACAGACCCTGCCGCAGCACGACCCGGATTGCTTCCTCTGTCCGGGCAACACGCGCGTGACCGGGGATAAAAACCCGGACTACAAAGGCACCTTCGTGTTTACCAACGATTTTGCCGCCCTGATGACCGACACCCCGGATGCCCCCGCGAGCCACGACCCGCTGATGCGCTGCGAAAGCGCGCGCGGTACCAGCCGCGTGATCTGCTTCTCGCCCGATCACAGCAAAACGCTGCCGGAGCTGAGCGTGGACGCGCTGAAAGAGGTGGTCAGCACCTGGCAGGCGCAAACCGCTGAGCTGGGGCAGAGCTATCCGTGGGTGCAGGTGTTCGAAAACAAAGGCGCGGCGATGGGCTGCTCTAACCCGCATCCGCACGGCCAGATCTGGGCGAACAGCTTCCTGCCCAACGAAGCCGAGCGTGAAGACCGTCTGCAGAAGGACTATTTCGCAGAAAACGGCTCACCCATGCTGGTGGACTACACCCAGCGCGAGCTGGCCGACGGCAGCCGTACCGTAGTGGAAACCGAACACTGGCTGGCGGTCGTGCCTTACTGGGCCGCCTGGCCGTTTGAGACGCTGCTGCTGCCGAAAGCGCACGTTCAGCGCATTACCGATCTCAGCGACGCGCAGCGCGACGATCTGGCGCTGGCGCTGAAAAAGCTGACCAGCCGTTACGACAACCTGTTCCAGTGCTCCTTCCCGTACTCCATGGGCTGGCACGGCGCGCCGTTTAACGGCGAAGAGAATCAGCACTGGCAGCTGCACGCCCATTTCTATCCGCCGCTGCTGCGCTCTGCAACGGTGCGTAAATTTATGGTGGGCTATGAAATGCTGGCGGAAACCCAGCGTGACCTGACGGCGGAACAGGCGGCAGAGCGTCTGCGTGCCGTCAGCGACGTCCACTATCGCGAATCAGGAGTCTAAAAATGAGTCTGAAAGATAAAACACAATCCCTGTTTGCTGAGAAATTTGGCTACCCTGCCACCCACGTAATTCAGGCGCCTGGTCGCGTCAACCTGATCGGTGAACACACCGACTACAACGATGGCTTCGTGCTGCCGTGCGCCATCGATTACCAGACGGTTATCAGCTGTGCGAAGCGCGACGACCGTAAAGTCCGCGTCATTGCGGCGGATTACGGTAATGAGACGGACGACTTTTCCCTTGATGCCCCGATTGTGACGCACGACAGCCAGCAGTGGTCTAACTACGTGCGCGGCGTGGTGAAGCATCTGCAGAAGCGCAATAAGAACTTCGGCGGCGCCGATTTAGTCATCAGCGGCAACGTGCCGCAGGGCGCGGGCTTAAGCTCGTCGGCCTCGCTCGAAGTGGCCGTGGGAACCGTCTTCCAGCAGCTGTATCATCTGCCGCTGGACGGGGCGCAAATTGCCCTGAACGGTCAGGAAGCGGAAAACCAGTTCGTGGGCTGCAACTGCGGCATCATGGACCAGCTGATCTCCGCGCTGGGCAAAAAAGAGCATGCTTTACTGATCGACTGCCGCTCGCTTGGTACCAAAGCCGTTCCCCTGCCAAAAAGCGCGGCCGTCGTGATTATCAACAGTAACTTTAAACGCACGCTGGTGGGCAGCGAGTACAACACCCGCCGCGAACAGTGCGAAACCGGCGCGCGCTTCTTCCAGCAGCCTGCCCTGCGCGACGTGACGCTCGATGAATTTAACAAAGTGGCGCACGAGCTGGATCCTGTCGTCGCCAGACGCGTTCGTCACGTGCTGACCGAAAATGCCCGTACCGTTGAAGCCGCCTCCGCGCTGGCGAAAGGTGACCTGAAGCGCATGGGTGAGCTGATGGCGGAATCTCACGCCTCCATGCGCGATGATTTTGAAATCACCGTGCCGCAGATCGACACCCTGGTGGACATCGTCAAAGCGGTTATTGGCGATAAAGGCGGCGTGCGCATGACGGGCGGCGGCTTTGGCGGCTGCATCGTCGCGCTGGTGCCGGAAGAGCTGGTCCCTGCCGTCCAGGACGCCGTGGCGAAGCAGTACGAAGCGCAAACGGGCATCAAAGAAACGTTCTATGTATGTAAAGCATCACAAGGAGCCGGACAGTGCTAAACGAAACACCTACCCTCGCACCGGATGGTCTGCCGTATCGCCTGTTAACCCTGCGCAACAGCGCGGGGATGGTGGTTACGCTGATGGACTGGGGTGCGACCCTGCTTTCTGCCCGCGTACCGATGCCGGACGGCAGCGTGCGCGAAACCCTGCTGGGCTGCGCCTCACCCGAGCAGTACGTTCATCAGTCTGCCTATCTGGGCGCGTCCGTCGGGCGCTATGCCAACCGCATCGCGAAGAGCCGTTTTGAGCTCGACGGCGTGCAGTACTCCCTGCTGCCAAGCCAGGGCGAGAACCAGCTTCACGGCGGTCCGGACGGGTTTGATAAACGCCGCTGGAAAATTGTTCGTCAAAACGACGGCGAAGTGCTGTTCTCGCTGGATTCCCTTGATGGCGATCAGGGCTTCCCGGGGAACCTTACCGCGTCCGCGCGCTTTACGCTGACGGACGACAACCGTATCGCTATTGAATACCGTGCGACGGTCGACAAGCCGTGTCCGGTTAACCTGACTAACCATGCCTACTTCAATCTCGACGGCAACCAGTGCGACGTGCGTAACCACAAGCTGCAGATCCTGGCGGACGCGTATCTGCCGGTTGACGAGATGGGCATTCCGTATCAGGGCCTGAAAGAGGTGAGCGGGACCAGCTTTGATTTCCGCAGCGCGAAAGTTATCGCCCAGGATTTCCTGAGCGATGACGATCAGCGCAAGGTGAAAGGCTACGATCACGCGTTCCTGCTGCACGCCAAAGGTGATGTGAAGCAGCCTGCCGCACAGGTCTGGTCCAGCGATGAGAAACTGCAGATGACGGTGTATACCACCGCCCCAGCCCTGCAATTCTACTCGGGCAACTACCTCGGCGGCACGACGGCGCGCGAACACAATGAGTACAGCGACTGGCAAGGACTTGCGCTTGAGAGCGAGTTCCTGCCGGACAGCCCCAATCATCCTGAATGGCCGCAGCCGGACTGCGTGCTGCGCCCCGGTGAAGAGTACATTAGCGTGACGGAATACCATTTTATTCCGAAATGATTTCCAGCCCTCCCATCGGAGGGCTTTTTTCTGCGCGTCTTGCTGAAAATAGCGCCGATCGCTGACAAAATCCTAACCCTGGATTCACAAGCATCTTACACTCAGAGACTATTTTCGCTATGGTTAGGGTTAAGCGTTGCTGCTGGCACGGCCACAGCAATATAATGAGAATTGTTATCATTCTAAAAATGCTTGAGGAGTAAGAGATGGCTATTACTAAGCTGGTCCTGGTGCGTCACGGCGAAAGCCAGTGGAACAACGAAAACCGCTTTACCGGTTGGTACGACGTTGATCTGTCCGAGAAAGGCGTAAGCGAAGCAAAAGCAGCAGGTAAACTGCTGAAGGAAGAAGGCTTCAGCTTTGATTTTGCTTACACCTCTGTGCTGAAACGTGCCATCCACACCCTGTGGAACGTGCTGGACGAACTGGATCAGGCCTGGCTGCCGGTTGAGAAATCCTGGAAACTGAACGAGCGTCACTACGGTGCGCTGCAGGGTCTGAACAAAGCGGAAACCGCTGAGAAATACGGCGACGAGCAGGTTAAACAGTGGCGTCGCGGCTTCGCGGTCACCCCACCAGAGCTGACCAAAGATGACGAGCGCTATCCGGGCCACGACCCGCGCTACGCGAAACTGACCGATGCTGAGCTGCCAACTACCGAGAGCCTGGCGCTGACCATCGACCGCGTTGTGCCTTACTGGAACGAAACCATTCTGCCACGCCTGAAAAGCGGTGAGCGCGTGATCATCGCTGCTCACGGTAACTCCCTGCGCGCGCTGGTGAAATACCTGGACAACATGGGCGAAGACGAGATCCTCGAACTGAACATCCCAACTGGCGTACCGCTGGTATATGAGTTCGACGAAAACTTTAAGCCAATCAAACATTACTACCTGGGTAACGCGGACGAGATCGCAGCGAAAGCAGCGGCTGTCGCGAACCAGGGTAAAGCGAAGTAATTTTCGCCAGACGTAAAAAAAGCGCGGAGCCTTCCGCGCTTTTTTATTTGTGCATGAGGACTCAGCCGCGGCGCGCTTTTACCGCATTCGCCAGCTGACGCAGGATGGCATCGGTATCGTCCCAGCCAATGCAGGCATCGGTGACGCTTTTGCCATACACCAGCGGCTCGCTGCCTTCCAGGTTCTGGTTACCTTCTACCAGATGGCTTTCGATCATCACCCCAATTACCGCCTTCTCACCGTTAGCGATCTGCTGACAGACGTCTGCCCCCACTTCCATCTGCTTTTTGAACTGCTTGCTGGAGTTGGCGTGGCTGAAGTCGATCATCACCTGCGGTGGCAGCCCGGCTTTTTCCAGCCCGGCCTTCACCTCTGCCACGTGATTTGCACTGTAGTTTGGCTCTTTACCGCCGCGCAGAATGATATGGCAATCACCGTTACCGCTGGTGTTGACGATGGCGGAGTGACCCCATTTGGTCACGGACAGGAAGCAGTGCGGCGCACCCGCGGCGTTGATGGCATCGATAGCCACTTTGATGGTGCCATCAGTACCGTTTTTGAAGCCCACCGGACATGAGAGACCGGAAGCCAGCTCGCGGTGAACCTGAGATTCAGTGGTACGGGCACCAATGGCGCCCCAGCTCATCAGGTCTGCCAGGTATTGTGGCGTAATCATATCCAGGAACTCGCCGGCAGCAGGCAGGCCGCTGTCGTTGATCTCCAGCAGCAGCTTGCGCGCAATGCGCAGGCCGTCGTTGATCTGGAAGCTGTTATCCATGTGCGGATCGTTAATCAGCCCTTTCCAGCCCACGGTCGTGCGCGGTTTTTCAAAATAGACGCGCATGACGATTTCCAGCTCATCCTTTAACTCTTCACGCAGGGTGAGCAGACGCGCCGCATACTCTTTCGCAGCGGCAGGATCGTGAATGGAGCACGGGCCAATCACCACCAGAAGACGATCGTCATTACCTTTCAGGATCTTGTGGATCGCTTTACGAGCATGAGAAACCGTATTTGCGGCATTTTCAGTGGCGGGGAATTTCTCAAGGAGTGCTACAGGAGGTAATAACTCATTGATCTCTTTGATGCGTAAATCGTCGTTCTGATAATTCATCTTCTTTCCAGCTCTGCCATATCTTTAGTAATGAAAGCAATCCTTTCAATCTATCTTGTCGACCAGGAAGTGTAAACACGGTTTTACACTTCACGCAGATAATTCCTGGAATTTGCCTAAAAATCGCCACAAAATAGCGAAAAATGAGATCTAACCTAAGCTTTTTAACTGTAACAACCATTTTTAAACGCTTAAACGCGATTCCCTACTGACGTAAGTCCGTAAGGCGGAATCTTTCGCCTCTAAAAAGATGCACTGTTGGAGAATGTTATCCAGCGTAACGACAAGAACAGGAGCACCATCATGAAAATGACAAAACTGACTACCCTCTTCCTGACTGCCACACTCACCCTTGCCAGCGGCAGCGTCCTGGCCGCAGAAACGGGGGCTTCAGACAGCAACGGTGATGCCAATGCGGCAGCAGCGGCAGGCCAGGTTGCGCCTGATGCGAAACAGAATATCGCCCCGAATAATGTCGATAACAGCCAGATCAATACCGGCAATACCAACACCGGCGGCACTATGCTGCATCCGAACGGTAGTGCTTCCGACACCATGAATCATGACAACATGAGCTCGGATGAGGTTCATAAGAACTCGATGTGCAAGGACGGCAAATGTCCCGATCCGAACGACAAAGTGGGTAACGACGCCAATACCAAAACTGATGGCACAACCCAGTAATTCTTGATGCTTCAAATGCGAAAGGAGAGCCCAGGCTCTCCTTTCTTTTTGGAGTAACGTGTTAAAAACGCTACACTAAAATAATAACGAATCAGGAAAGCAGACATGGCGCACACCCACTCACCCCCATCTTCTCCCGGCAACGACAATGCAAAACGACTTATGCTGGCCTTTGGCGTTACGGCCACGTTTATGGTTATCGAGGTCATTGGCGGCCTGGTTTCCGGCTCGCTGGCGCTGCTGGCTGATGCCGGACATATGCTGACCGATGCCGCAGCGCTGCTTTTCGCCCTGCTGGCGGTGCAGTTTGCTCGCCGCCCGCCCAACGCGCGTCATACCTTCGGCTGGCTGAGGCTGACCACCCTTGCCGCGTTTGTTAACGCCATCGCGCTGGTGGTTATTACTGTTCTAATCGTCTGGGAGGCCGTACAGCGTTTCAGGCACCCGCAGCCCATCGCCGGGACGACAATGATGGTGATTGCCGTGGCGGGGTTGCTGGCAAATATTCTGGCGTTCTGGATTTTGCATCGCGGCAGCGGGGAAAAGAACCTCAACGTTCGCGCTGCGGCTCTGCATGTGCTGGGGGATTTGCTCGGCTCAGTCGGGGCGATTGTCGCCGCGCTGGTGATCCTCTATACCGGCTGGACGCCTGTCGACCCCATTCTCTCCGTGCTGGTATCGTGTCTGGTCTTGCGCAGCGCCTGGCGGCTACTGAAGGAGAGCGTCAATGAACTGCTGGAAGGAGCGCCGGCATCAGTGGACATTGACGAGCTGAAACGAAACCTGCGCCGTACTGTCCCGGAAGTGCGTAACGTTCATCACGTGCACGTCTGGCTGGTAGGCGAGAAGCCTGTCATGACGCTGCACGTCCAGGTCATCCCGCCCCACGACCACGACGCGCTGCTTGAACGCATCCAGCACTTTCTTGAACATCACTATGAGATAGGTCACGCCACCATCCAGATGGAGTATCAGCCCTGTAGCGGGCCGGACTGCCACCTTAACGAGGCGCAGCCCGACCATTCACATCATCACCACTAGCTTGAAAGCGCGTGTGAGCCACGCTCACGCGCGCTCTTGATCCACATCCGGCTGCCGTTCAGGGCAATGAAGGTCAGCAGCAGATACTCCAGCGACATGGCATAGACGCCCTGAAGGGCAAAAATCACCACGCTGATGACGTTGATGATGACCCACAGCAGCCAGTTCTCAACGTATTTACGGGTCATCAGGACCATCGCCGCGATCGACAGCACCATCATGCAGGAATCCCAGAACGGGAAGGCATCCGGCTGAAGCTCCGGCATCGTCACGTTGAGGCCAATCGCGGACATGACCGAAACGGCAACGCGGGTCAGGAACGCAAACACCGGGTTGATGTAGACGGTCATCAAACCAATGGCGAAGATGCAGGCGACAAACCAGGCGATGGCTTTCGGTAAGGGCAGCCAGCGGATCTGCAGTTCAGCCTCCTGCTGGCTGTTCTGCCGGGACCAGGCGTACCAGCCGTAAATATTGGCGGCGAAGAAAAACAGCTGTAAAAGCAGGCTGGCGTACAGCTGGATCTGGAAGAAGATAATCGCAAACAGCGTGACGTTAATCAGCCCGAACGCGTAGTTGCTGATCTTCTCCAGGCTTGCCAGCCAGATACACAGCAACCCCGCCAGCGTGCCTACGGCTTCAATCCATGACAGGTCATAGCCACCTGCACCAATCGGTATATGAACCAGAATGTTTTGCGTGCTAAAAAAATCCATCTTTTCCCCAGGGCGTTTTTGAATTAAGTACGTAGTGTAGCCGCAAAATCCAGCATGCGGTTAAGCGGAATTAACGCACCTTCACGCAGAGCGGCGTCCACATGAATTTCATGCGCTGCACCGCCTGTCTCGAGCCCTTCGGCAATGGCCTTCAGGCCGTTCATCGCCATCCACGGGCAATGCGCGCAGCTGCGGCACGTCGCGCCCTCACCTGCCGTTGGGGCTTCCAGCAGCTCTTTCTCCGGTACGGCCTGCTGCATCTTATAGAAGATACCGCGATCGGTCGCGACGATGAGCTGCTTGTGCGGCAGCATCCTGGCCGCGTTGATAAGCTGGCTGGTTGAGCCAACCGCATCGGCCATATCAACAATCGACTGCGGTGATTCAGGGTGCACAAGAATGGCCGCGTCAGGATAAAGCGCCTTCATACGGGACAGCGCCTGGGTCTTGAATTCGTCGTGCACAATGCAGGCGCCCTGCCAGCAGAGAACGTCAGCGCCGGTCTGCTTCTGAACGTAATTGCCAAGATGGCGGTCCGGGGCCCAGATAATTTTCTCACCCAGGCTGTCCAGATGCTCAATCAGCTCAACGGCGATGCTCGACGTGACCACCCAGTCTGCGCGCGCTTTTACCGCCGCAGAGGTGTTGGCGTAAACAACCACGGTCCGGTCAGGATGGGCGTCGCAGAAGGCGGTGAATTCGTCAATCGGGCAGCCGAGATCGAGCGAACACTCCGCATTGAGCGTCGGCATCAGAATGGTTTTTTCCGGACTGAGGATCTTTGCCGTTTCGCCCATAAAGCGCACGCCTGCAACCAGCAGCGTGGAAGCGGGATGTTTTGCACCGAAGCGGGCCATCTCCAGTGAATCAGAAATACAGCCCCCGGTCTCTTCCGCCAGCTGCTGGATTTCCGGATCGGTGTAGTAATGGGCCACCATCACCGCATCGCGCTCTTTGAGAAGCCGTTTGATCTTCTCGCGGTAGAATTGTTTTTCATCCTGGCTTAATGGCACAGGCTTTGGCGGAAACGGATAGATTGCGGCTTCAGGATCGAACATCACGCTCATTATGGCTTCTCGTTTTACTGGCTTAACAATATTGCCTTTCTTTTGCCTGACAAAGCAAAACGCAGGGCAATTGTGTTTTATATACTAAACAAGATAGCGAATCTGGAGTGAAAAGTCACCGGGAATAGATGGGCGGAGCATTTGTTGTACGGCAGATAGCAAAAAGGCGCCTTTAGGGCGCCTTTCTACACTGGTGGGTCGTGCAGGATGACTCGCTTCGCTCGCCCTTCGGGCCGTCGCCGTAAACGGCTCCGGTGCCTCACTACGTTCGGCTCGAACCTGCTGCAGGTTCGAATCATCCAGATCGCAGATAGCAAAAAAGCGCCTTTAGGGCGCTTTTTTACATTGGTGGGTCGTGCAGGATTCGAACCTGCGACCAATTGATTAAAAGTCAACTGCTCTACCAACTGAGCTAACGACCCGAGTGGTGGGTGATGACGGGCTCGAACCGCCGACCCCCTCCGTGTAAAGGAGATGCTCTACCAACTGAGCTAATCACCCACTCTGTACTGCCGGAACTGCGTTAAGTGGTGGGTCGTGCAGGATGACTCGGCTTCGCCTCGCCCTACGGGCCGTTGCTGACGCAACGTTATCCTTCACGTTTTACTACTAATTCCACCTGACTTAGTGGTGGGTCGTGCAGGATTCGAACCTGCGACCAATTGATTAAAAGTCAACTGCTCTACCAACTGAGCTAACGACCCACTTTTATGCTGCTTTCACGTTGTTTGATATCCCGTGGCAACGGCGGCATATATTACTGATTTAAGAATTCAGCGCAACAAAAATTTCGATGAAGATCACTTAACTGCTTAGTAATCATGCTGCACGACCAGAAATAACGCGATTTCTGGTCATGCGATAATCATCCCATCGAATTCAGGCGTTTTTGCGCCTGCTTAGCACCTTCGGTGCCCGGGAATTTTGCGACCACCTGCTGATAAACCGCTTTGGCTTTCGCCGTGTCGCCTTTGTCCTGCATGATCACGCCAACCTTAAACATCGCATCTGGCGCTTTCGGCGATTTCGGGTAATTTTTTACCACGGAGGCAAAATAAAACGCCGCATCGTCCTTTTTACCCTTGTTGTAATTCAACTGACCGAGCCAGTAATTCGCATTTGGCTGATAGGTTGAGTCAGGGTATTTCTTGATAAAGTTCTGAAACGCAGCGAGCGCGTCATCCTGACGAGATTTATCCTGCACCAGGGCAATGGCCGCATTGTAATCCGTATTCGCGTCACCGCTCTGTACAGGCGCTCCTGTTGAGGCTGAAGCATCAGCAGACGGCGCAGGCGCTGAGGTTGCCGCGCCGCTTTGATCGCCCGCTGCGGGTTGTGCTGCTGCACCGCCACTGCTGAGGCTATCTATCTGCAATAAAATTTGCTTCTGACGTTCCACAACCTGGTTAAGCTGATACTGACTTTCCTGAATCTGACCGCGGAGAGAGTCAATATCGTTTTGGTTATCGGAAAGTTGCTGCTGGAGTTGGGTTAAAAGCTGACTGTGAGCGTTAGAAATACGCTCGAGCTGAGTGACCCGGTCTTCTACCGAGCCTGAGCCGACACTACTGATTGGTGCCTGAGCAAAAGCGGCCCAGGGGGCCGCTATTCCAACCAGTAACGACAGACTCAACAGATGATGTCTGAAGTTACTGCTCATGCAATTCTCTTAGTAAACCAGTACGGCACGACGGTTTTTGGAGTAAGCCGCTTCGTCGTGACCCAGTACTGCAGGTTTTTCTTTACCGTAAGAAACGATGGAGATCTGGTCAGCAGAAACGCCTTTACCCTGCAGGTACATCTTAACGGCGTTAGCACGACGTTCACCCAGGGAGATGTTGTACTCTGGAGTACCACGTTCGTCCGCGTGACCTTCTACGGTGACTTTGTAAGATGGGTTGCTACGCAGGAAGTTAGCGTGAGCATCCAGCATCGCAGCGAAGTCAGAACGGATGTCGTATTTATCCAGATCGAAGTAAACGATGTTGTTCTGCTGCAGCTGCTGCATCTGAAGACGCGCTTGCTCTTCAGAAGACATGTTGCCATTGCCGTTCGCGTCCATACCGGTACCGGCACCCATCATGCCTTCGCCGCTCTGGTCATTGCTGGCGTTCTTGTTAGAAGAACACGCTGCGATTGCCATTACAGGCAGAGCGATCATCAGCCCCTTCAGCACTTTGTTCAGTTGCATTTCTATGATTCCTTTAGTAATCAATTAATTATTATTTACAGATACGGCGACCAGGCAGGTGATTTTACCTGTCCATCAGTGGCCGGAATACGCGCTTTGAAACGCCCATCTGTAGAAACCAGATTCAGCACAGATCCCATCCCCTGAGAAGAGCTGTAGATTACCATAGTGCCGTTAGGTGCCAGACTTGGCGTTTCATCCAGGAACGTTGACGACAGAACTTGAACGCCACCCGCTACCAGATCTTGTTTGGCAATGTGCTGCTGCCCACCGTTGGAGCTGACCATTACCATGAATTTACCGTCGCTGCTCACGTCTGCGTTCTGGTTCTGAGAGCCTTCCCAGGTGATACGCTGCGGAGCACCGCCGTTGATGTTCACTTTATAGATTTGTGGACGGCCAGCCTGGTCAGAGGTAAACGCCAGGTTTTGGCTGTCCGGGAACCATGATGGTTCAGTATTGTTGCTGCGACCGTCGGTCACCTGACGGATCTGGCCGGAGCCAATGTCCATCACGTACAGGTTCAGGCTACCGGTTTTAGACAGCGCAAACGCCAGTTTAGACCCATCTGGAGAGAAGGAAGGCGCACCGTTGTGACGTGGGAACGACGCTACCTGACGCACCGCACCGTTAGCCAGCGTCTGGATAACCAGCGCAGAACGACCACTTTCGAAGGTCACATAGGCCAGCTTAGAACCGTCCGGAGACCAGGCTGGAGACATTAGCGGCTGTGCAGAGCGTTTCACCAGGAACTGGTTGTAACCGTCGTAGTCAGAGACGCGCAGCTCGTACGGGAACTGACCGCCGTTGGTCTGTACCACATATGCGATACGGGTACGGAACGCACCTTTAATACCGGTCAGCTTTTCGAATACCGCGTCGCTGGCCGCGTGTGCCGCGTAGCGCAGGTACTGTTTAGTGACCTTGTAAGAGTTCTGTGCCAGAACGGTACCCGGTGCACCGCCGGTATCCACCAGCTGCCAGGCCACGTTGTAAGAACCGTCCGGGTTAGGCGTAACCTGCCCCACCACAACGGCATCAATACCCAGCGCAGACCATGCAGCAGGCTGGACTTCCTGCGCACTGCCCGGCTGCTGCGGCAGACGAGAACGATCTAACGGGTTGAATTTACCGCTGTTACGCAGGTCAGCCGCCACGATGCCACCGGCATCTTCAGGTGCAGCGCCAGGACCGGCCCACTGGAACGGAACAACACCGATTGGGCGTGCCGAGTCCACCCCCTGGGTGATCTCGATACGTACTTCTGCGTGCAGGACTGCTGCCCACAGCATTAAAAAACTAAATGCTACACGTAATGCCTGCTTCATCATATCTCCCTTATCCGGGTAACCTTACCCACGATAATTTAGCAGAATGTTAACAAACTCAAATAGACAAAACTACCAGAACCCTGTGACTAAACCTGGTCTATTTTTCCCCGTTTGCACGGGGAAAATGTAACTTAAGGTTTGAAGTCCAGCGGCGCATTTTTGAAGACTTCGTAGACTGCCTGAGAAGGCGGTTTAGGCATCTTCGCCTGACGCGCTGCAGCCAGAGCCGCAGTACATAAAGCCGGGTCGCCACCTTCAGACTTAATATCAAGCAGCATGCCGTCCGGAGCCAGTTTTATACGCAGCGTACACGTTTTACCGGCATAGGAAGACGCATCGTAGAACCGGCTTTCAATCGCCGATTTAATCTGCGCGGCATAGCCGTTGATTTCAGCCCCTGTCGCACCGTTACTCTTAGTGTTACCACTTCCGGTCGGCGCTGCGTTGTTTCCTTTCGCGCCACCGCCCGTTTTCGGTGCATTCTTACCGGAGCTTAAATCCCCCAGCAGATCGTCAACCCCTGCAGCGGCCGCGGCTTTCTCAGCGGCAGCAGCCTTTTTAGCAGCCGCTTTTTCAGCAGCTGCTTTCTTATCGGCAGCGGCCTTCTCAGCTGCAGCTTTTTTATCAGCAGCGGCTTTTTCAGCGGCGGCAGCTTTTTCGGCAGCAGCCTTCTCAGCCGCAGCGGCTTTCTTCGCAGCCTCGGCAGCCGCTTTCTTCTCTGCGTCCTGAGCGGCTTTCTTCGCGGCTTCGGCTTCAGCTTTCTTCTGTGCGTCAGCAGCGGCTTTCTTCGCGGCTTCCGCTTCGGCTTTCTTCTGGGCATCCGCAGCGGCTTTCTTCGCGGCTTCGGCCTCAGCTTTCTTCTGGGCATCGGCAGCCGCTTTCTTCGCCGCTTCTGCCGCTAATTTTGCCTGGGCATCAGCCTGCGCTTTGGCATCCGCTGCGGCTTTTGCTGCCGCCTCTTCCGCCTGCTTTTGCTGTTCCTGCGCTTTCTTCGCGGCCTCTTCGGCTTGCTTCTGCTGTTCCGCCTGCGCTTTCGCGGCTTCCTGCGCCTGCAAACGTTCTTTCTCAAGCTGCTTCAAACGCTCCTGCTCGGCGGCCTGCTTTTCACGCAGCTCTTCCGCCTGCTGTTGCGCCTGTTTTTCACGCTGCTCTTCAGCCCGTTTGGCACTCGCCTTCTGCTGTTGTTCGCGATTATAGTTTTGCACTACCGCACCGGGATCCACCATTACGGCGTCAATGGAAGACCCTCCACCGCCGCCTGCTGATGCATCAATATGCTCGTCGAACGAACTCCAGATCAGCGCTGCAAAAAGAATAACGTGCAGCACTGCGGAGACGATTATCGCTCGCTTAAGCTTGTCGTTCTGTTCGGTTGCCTTTGACACTATCGGTTCCCAAAAACTACGCGGATGATCAAATAGGTTGAGTCATTAAGCCAACTGACTTAACACCCGCACTATGTAGCAAGTTCAGCGCTTTAATAATTTCATCGTAGGGTACGTCTTTCGCGCCACCGATTAAGAAGACCGTTTTCGGATTTGACTCCAGGCGACGCTGCGCTTCGGCAATAACCTGCTCAGGTGGCAGCTGATCCATACGATCTTTTTCTACCACCACGCTGTACTGCCCTACGCCGGAAACCTCAATGATAACCGGAGGATCGTCATTGGTGCTCACCGCCTGTGATTCTGTCGCATCCGGTAGATCGACTTCCACACTCTGGGTAATGATGGGCGCTGTTGCCATGAAGATCAGCAGCAGTACCAGCAGAACGTCCAGCAGTGGCACGATATTGATTTCGGACTTGAGCTCGCGACGACCTCGTCCACGCGATCTGGCCATGGTTTACCCCTTGTTGCTCTCGGTGCTGGTAAACGCCTGACGGTGCAGAATCGCAGTGAACTCTTCCATAAAGTTGTCGTAGTTCAGTTCCAGTTTGTTCACGCGCTGGTTCAGACGGTTGTAAGCCATTACCGCCGGAATTGCCGCAAACAGACCGATAGCGGTCGCAATCAGTGCTTCAGCGATACCCGGTGCAACCATCTGCAACGTCGCCTGCTTCACCGCGCCAAGCGCGATAAAGGCGTGCATGATCCCCCACACGGTACCAAACAGACCGATATACGGGCTGATAGAACCCACGGTGCCGAGGAAAGGAATGTGCGTTTCAAGATTTTCCAGCTCGCGGTTCATGGAGATACGCATCGCACGCGATGCCCCTTCCACGACGGCTTCCGGCGCATGATTGTTTGCCCGATGCAGACGAGCGAACTCTTTGAATCCGCTATAGAAAATTTGTTCGGAGCCGGTCAGGTTTTCACGGCGTCCCTGACTCTCCTGATACAGGCGAGAAAGTTCAATACCCGACCAGAACTTATCTTCAAATGCTTCCGCTTCACGGCCAGCAGCATTGAGGATACGCGTTCTCTGGATAATGATGGCCCAGGATGCGATTGAAAAACCAATCAAAATCAACATGATAAGTTTAACCAGAAGGCTTGCCTTCAGGAACAAATCAAGGATATTCATGTCAGTCACTGCTTAAACTCCGCGACAATAGACTTAGGAAGCGCACGAGGCTTCATTATGGTTGGATCAACACAAACAATCAGTACTTCAGCTGAGTTCAGTACGGTGTTCTCTGCGTTGACTATCCGCTGCGTGAAAACCAGTGAGGTCCCGCGCATTGATGTAATTTCAGTTTGGACTTCGAGCATATCGTCGAGTCTGGCAGGCGCAAAATACTCAAGCGTCATCTTGCGTACCACGAAGGCAACTCGCTCAGCCAACAGCACCTGTTGACTAAAGTGATGATGGCGCAGCATCTCTGTGCGTGCCCGTTCATAAAAAGCAACGTAGCTGGCGTGGTAAACCACACCACCGGCATCGGTATCTTCGTAATAGACACGAACCGGCCATCGAAACAGCGTTGTATTCACTTTACATCCCAGTAATGCAACAAAAGTTAGAGCTTTTAAACTTCGCTACTATACGCGCGGGAAAGATGGTTTGGAATGGGGGAAAGTAAACGGAGAGTAAATTTTTATGGGCTCGGGTAAGCCCATAACGTTAACGGACATTTCTTATTCAGAAGAAGAAGAAAATCAAACCGGCGAGAAGCACCAGATCGGCAATCAGCGGGCAAAAAATTCCCTGCCAGTGAACGGCTTTCGGACGAAAGCCCACGCCGTGGATCACCCCGGCACACACTGCCCACATGATGAGGAAGCCGTGCCAGATCTCAAGCTCGCTGGTCTTTGCCGCAAAGCGCGACGGGTCCCAGAAGATACAGCCTGCCAGCAGTAATGCCATCACTAAAGAAAGCGCCCGTAACGGGCGCTTATCCATTACCGCGTAAAGCTTCGCGATAATATTCATCAGTGTTTTTCTTCACCCGCTTTGGTCGCTTCGACGTGCTCAAGCGCTAGGGCAGTGATGACACCAAAAGCACAGGCAAGAAGCGTCCCTAAAATCCATGCGAAATACCACATATTCAGCTCCTTACTTAGTACATAGAGTGGGTGTTGCTTTCGATATGTTCTTTGGTGATACGACCGAACATTTTCCAGTAACACCAGATGGTGTATGCCAGAACAATCGGAACGAACACGCAAGCAACGTAAGTCATTAAGTTCAGCGTCATATGGCTGGAGGTTGCATCCCACATGGTCAGGCTAGCATTCAGCATGGTGCTGGATGGCATGACGAATGGGAACATGGCAATACCCGCCGTCAGGATGATGCACGCCAGCGTCAGTGAAGAGAACACGAACGCCAGAGCACCTTTCTCCAGACGAGACGTCAGCACGGTCAGCAGCGGCAGCAGCACGCCCAGAGCCGGGATCGCCCACAGCGCAGGGGTATTGTTGAAGTTCACCAGCCATGCACCAGCCTGACGCGCCACTTCTTTGGTCAGCGGGTTAGACGGTGCCGAGTGGTTAATCGCAGACGTCACCACGTAGCCATCAATACCGTACACCACCCACACGCCTGCCAGAGCGAAGCAAACCAGGGTCACCAGTGCCGCCACCTGAGCAGTAGCACGGGAACGCAGGTGCAGTTCACCCACAGTACGCATCTGCAGGTAAGTTGCGCCCTGAGTGATGATCATCGCCACGCTCACCACACCGGCCAGCAGGCCAAACGGATTCAGCAGCTGGAAGAAGTTACCGGTGTAGTAAAGACGCATGTATTCATCGAGGTGGAACGGTACGCCCTGCAGCAGGTTACCGAATGCCACGCCAATCACCAGCGGTGGAACGAAGCTACCAATGAAGATGCCCCAGTCCCACATGTTGCGCCAGCGGGTATCTTCAATCTTGGAACGGTAGTCGAAACCGACCGGACGGAAGAATAAAGAGGCCAGCACCAGAATCATCGCCACATAGAAGCCGGAGAACGCAGCCGCGTAGACCATCGGCCAGGCAGCGAACAGCGCGCCGCCTGCGGTGATCAGCCACACCTGGTTACCGTCCCAGTGAGGGGCGATGGAGTTAATCATGATTCGACGCTCGGTGTCATTACGACCGAGGAAACGGGTGAGCATCCCCACCCCCATGTCGAAACCATCCGTGACGGCGAAACCGATCAGCAGAACGCCAACCAGCAGCCACCAGATAAAACGCAATACTTCATAATCGATCATTTGATGACTCCTGTCTTAGCGTGCCGGCTGAGTAGTCACAGTGGACTGCTCGTAGTGATAGCGACCGGTTTTCAGGCTGCTTGGGCCAAGGCGCGCGAACTTGAACATCAGGAACAGTTCAGCCACCAGGAACAGGGTGTACAGACCACAGATCAGCAGCATGGAGAAGATCAGGTCGCCTGCCGTCAGGGAAGAGTTCGCTACCGCCGTTGGCAGTACCTCACCAATCGCCCATGGCTGACGGCCATACTCCGCTACAAACCAGCCGGATTCAATCGCGATCCACGGCAGTGGAATACCGTACAGCGCGGTGCGCAGCAGCCATTTTTTCTCGCCGATGCGGTTACGAATCACGGACCAGAAGGACGCCGCAATGATCAGTAGCATGATGATGCCGCAGCCCACCATGATACGGAATGCGAAGTACAGTGGCGCAACGCGTGGAATCGAGTCTTTGGTCGCCATCTGAATCTGTGCTTCCGTCGCATCAGAAACGTTCGGGGTATAACGTTTCAGCAACAAACCGTAGCCCAGGTCTTTCTTCACGTCGTTAAATTGATCGCGAACGGCCTGATCGGTAGAGCCGGCACGCAGCTGTTCCAGCAGCGAGTAAGCCTTCATACCGTTACGGATACGCTCTTCGTGCTGAACCATCAGCTCCTTCAGACCCGTTACCTGCTTATCGACAGAACGGGTTGCGATGATACCCAGCGCGTAAGGAATTTGGATGGCGAAGCGGTTTTCCTGCGCGTCCTGATCGGGAATACCGAACAGCGTAAAGGCAGCAGGTGCCGGCTGGGTTTCCCATTCGGCTTCGATAGCGGCCAGTTTGGTTTTCTGCACGTCACCCATTTCGTAACCGGATTCATCACCCAGAACGATAACGGAGAGGATTGCAGCCATACCGAAGCTTGCAGCGATAGCAAAGGAGCGCTTGGCAAACGCGAAGTCACGACCGCGCAGCATATAGTAGGAGCTGATACCCAACACGAACATCGCGCCGCACACGTAGCCAGATGCCACGGTGTGAACAAATTTAACCTGAGCAACCGGGTTCAGGACCAGCTCGGCAAAGCTGACCATCTCCATACGCATGGTTTCGAAGTTGAAGTCAGACGCGATCGGGTTCTGCATCCAGCCGTTCGCCACCAGGATCCACAGCGCGGACAGGTTCGAACCTAATGCCACCAGCCAGGTTACGGCCATGTGCTGGACTTTACCCAGACGGTCCCAACCGAAGAAGAACAGACCTACAAAGGTGGATTCGAGGAAGAAGGCCATCAGGCCTTCAATGGCCAGCGGCGCACCGAAGATATCCCCTACATAGTGGGAATAGTAAGACCAGTTAGTCCCGAACTGGAACTCCATGGTCAAACCGGTTGCCACGCCCAGCGCGAAGTTGATACCGAACAACTTGCCCCAGAACTTGGTCATATCTTTATAAATCTGTTTGCCGGAGAGGACGTAAACCGTTTCCATAATTGCCAGCAGGAACGCCATACCGAGCGTCAGCGGCACAAACAGGAAGTGGTACATCGCGGTCAAGGCAAACTGTAAGCGCGACAGTTCGACTACGTCTAACATTATGACTCCTTGCTCATCGCATGAAGACTCCGAGAGTGAACCCCGTCAGAAAGAGATTCACACGCATGCCCCAATACAAATTATTCGCATCCTGGTCGTCGTTATTACCCTGGAGAAGGATAAAAACGATGACGACAGGTTACAAATAGGTTAATAAAAAACTCAAATTGATCCCGCAAATATAATACGCTGCAAAACCCTTACAATAAACAGGTTTTTATTGAATCACATTTACGTTTTTCGACGGCGATCAATTTATAGCAAAATTACCACTTTTCGGCCATTTTGATCGGGGACAATTTAGCGCTTTTCGGCATCTTTTTCCAAGCATTAAACTTTGATTTAAATCAAAAACCAGTCTTGATGTTAATCATGTTTAGCTGCGGTGAGAATGGTAAAAACCATGTTAATGATATGTGCATGCAAAGATGCGATTGGTTATCGAAGACCAAAAAAAATATAAACAGAAGTGATTTTAATTAACGCGAGAGAAAAATGCCCTGTCGAAGCGGGACAAACAATAAGCGTAGCTGGGCCAGTTTATTTTTCCATTCTGTTTTTGCAACCCTTAGAAATTACATTTAATTTACTTTTATTATCCTGGAAGTTAACACCGAAGCGTGACTATTTAATGAAAAAAGGCCGCAAACTCTGCGGCCTTTTGATCGTGTCAGCGGTTTTCAGGCAAGAAGAATGCTGAAGGTTCGTGACTGTCCCGGTCTGAACGCCCCGACGATGCCCTCTTCTTCACGATTGTCTATTATCCGTTCATTCATGTCCGTTTCGCAGCACCGTTTCACGGTCGGACCCACGGATAACGTCGCGTCACATGCGCTGGACTCGGAAGGGTTGAACAGACGAAGAATGAGCTCGTCTCGATCTTCAGCCTTTTTGAGCGTACTGAGTACGCATCCCGTGGGCGAAAGCGCCAGCAGGCTGTAACTTTCCGGCGTGGTAAACGACGAGCGATTGAGCTTCATCGCGTCCCAGGGAATTTTGTTATAGCACTGCACCGGCGTTAACCACGATTTAGCCTGCTGCGCGACGCCCGCGTTTTCCGGCGTTCCACTGAAGCTGAAGAGGCTAAAGCGACAGCTTAACGAACCGCGCACCTGGGAGTCAGGAACAGGCATTTTGATTCCTGAAGGCCTACCGGGGCGCAACAGCAAATCTTCTTTGCCGAGTAACCCCACGCCGCGCAGCAGGGTCAGGGCAAAGGCTTTTTTATCCTCACCTACTACTTCAAACTCGCGTAGTCCTTCGGTGAACAGCGCAAGCCCGTTTCGTTTTTCCTGCAGGACGGCATAGTTGAGTAAATTCCAGACGGGAACGGGCGCTTCTTTCCACCCCTCCTCCTGCCAGTTTTCCATCGCCGCGTCCTGCACCGGACGAGTGAGGGTGCCAAACTGGGTATCCGCTAACACGTCCTCTGTCATAAACGGCGTAGGGATCAGCACGCGGACGCGGTGGTCGTCAGCCTGATTATCCAGACGCACCGCCACATCAATACGTCTGCTGTGGTGGCTAAGCGTGATTTCAACCTCAGCGCCGAGAGACCCGCTTCGCTGACGCGCCGCGCGTTCGGCCAGATTAGCCGGTACCGCGATCTGATGGCGAATCACCGCCCTGCTCTGCCAGCCTTCGTGTATAACCTCGACCTGATGCTCGCCCTGCGCTGAAGTGAGTCTCCACTCTTCCCGCGAAGGCGAGTAGTCGTACTCATCGCCATCATCCGAACTCTCTTCGATTTCCAGCACCCGGTCATAAATCAGCCCGGTTTCTTTGTCGCGCAGGCGCAGCGTACCGTCGTTATTTAAATCAATCTGCCAGAAGGCGTTTTCGAGCAAGGATTCGGTGTTTATCACCGGAGAGACCACCTTCCCGGCCACGTTTGGCTCGATAAACAGCGTACGGTAGCCCATCGACGGCAGTATCTGGCTGAGCTGAATATCAAACTCCATAAACGGCTCATAATTACCGTAATGGACAATCTGCCGGTCAATGAGACCAGGGTCCAGCTCGCGCGCGCTGCGAATGAAATACGGGATCTCGTTGCCTTTATCATCCAACAGACGGAACTGGCTGGCGCGCAGTCGAATCGTGGTGTTCATCACCTCTTCACGCGGCCAGGGCATCAGGTTGAACATCACCAGTTTGTCGGCGTCGCTTTGCGGCATGTTGTCGACAATCTTGCGCATATAGAAACGCACCAGGTTATCTGCCATGTCTTCAGCCAGTTCAAAACGAGAGACAATCTCACGATGCACCTTGTCGCTGCAGCAGCAGCCGATGCTGTCGTGAGCGTGGTTTTTAAGGATCTCTTTCCACATCTTCTCCAGCAGGCCGTGGTGATAATCGAAGCCCAGCGTCCATGCAAGCGTTGCCAGCGGTTCGAGGATGTTGACAAGTTTGTTCTCAATACGCGCATGGGCAATTTTGATATCCATGCGCGTGGAGCCGATTGTCCGGTGCACGCGCATGTATTTCCCGTCGATAAACTCCCCTTTCAGGGTCGCCAGTTCATCGCGGCGTGCCTCAATGTGGTCAAACACCTCTTCAAAGCGGCTCATTACAAATTGACGCTGCGGATAGATTTCACGCAGCTTATCCATCACGGAGAAAATGTTCTGCTGCAGCGGCATCTGATCGTGACCGTTGGGCAGCAAAATCTCTTTGGTGACGGAGGCCTTTTCCAGAACGTCGAAATAGCTGTCGAGCCGTTTTCGCAGCCCGGCTTCGTCCTCCGGTAAGTACTTACCAATCGCGTAGCCCAGCGGCAGCACCTGCGCCGTGACTTCACTGCCGTCCTGGCTCTGCCAGAGAAATTCGGTTTTATCGGTCCCGTGTCGTTCCGAGCAGCCGCGCCAGAACATCGTCCGGGTAATGCCAAATCCGTTATAGATATGCGGAAGCTGGCCGGACATACCAAACGAATCCGGCAGATAGCCGATCTTCATCGGCTCGCCGAACGCCATACAGTCCCGGATGCCGTACATCAGGTTGCGGACAATCGACTCGCCGCTGACAATCGTGGTATCGGTCTGGGTATACCAGGGGCCGATAATCAGTTTTCCGCGCTCCACAAGCGCCTTTACCCGCGCGCGGTTTTCGGGCACGACGGCAAAATAATCTTCCAGCACCGCCGTCTGGCCATCAAGGACGTAATATTTATACTCGTCGTCCTGCTCCAGACGGGTCAGGATCTCTTCCATATTATTGACCAGAAGAATGCGCGACTCTTCAGTGGTGAAGTACCACTCACGGTCCCAGTGCATATGCGGCGTGATATGAACGCGAGATACAGCTTTCATCTTCGTTTCCTGTTTTGTGAGTTTTTACGGTATGGCGTCTTCTGTGAGGTACTTGCCCTTTTTTACCGCCTGACGTCGCCAGAGCAGCAGAACAAACGTGGAGACAGCGGTCCCCGCCAGCGCCGCGCCAAACCAGCCCGCCGCCGCAACCACACCGCCCAACCCGGCATCGTGAAGTAAAAAGAGAGAGAAAATCCCGGCCCCCGGGGTAGACAAACCGATCCCCATCGCACCGACAGCCGCGCCTGTTACCATGGAGCCGAGCACAAATGAGCCAATGACGCGAAGCGGATCTTCAATCGCCATCGGGATCGCCCCTTCGGTAATGCCCGCCAGGCCGAGCAGCCACGTTGATTTACCGGTTTCAATTTCAAACGGTTTAAACAGCTTCGGCGCCAGCATCGTCGACGCCGTGACGGTGAAGGCTGAGACCATTTTGACGGAGGCAAAGATTGCGTAAGGACCATAAACGCCGTTCGCCATCGCCCCCAGGCAAAACGCGTAAGAGGCTTTGTTGACCGGGCCACCCAAATCGAATGAGCACATAAACCCGAGGATTGCCCCCAGAAGCAGCGCATTCGCGCCGGAGAGACCGTTAAGCCAGACGGTGAGCGTGTTATTGAGCCAGGCCACCGGTTCGCCAATCACAAACAGCATCAGGCTGCCCGCGCCGAGCACGCCAATCACCGGATAGAGATAAAAGGTCAGAAAGCCGTTGTAGCGGCTACTGAGCCGGATGTGGTTTTTCACCCAGCGCATCAGATAGCCCGCGATCAGCCCACCGACAATAGCGCCAAGAAAACCGGAGCCGATCATATTGGCAGCAAGACCGGCCGCAAAGCCCGGCGTCAGCGCAGGTTTATCCGCCAGCGAATACGCGGTATAGGCCGCCAGAACAGGTACCATCAGAATGCCGAGCATGCCACCGCCAAGCTTGCGGTACATCCACAGCCACGAGTTTTCCTGGTCAAACAGGTGCTGCAGACCCAGGATTTGCGCCAGCAGTACCGACACGGCCAGCACCGTACCGCCAGCGACGATCAGCGGCACCGCAAAAGAGATACCGCTGAGAAGTGCCTGCTTGAGTTCAGTTTTAACGCTCTTTTTCGTTTCGGTATCGACATGCGCAGGACGCGCATCGGATGCAGGCTGCAGCGCCAGCGCGCGCTCAATCAGCGCTTCAGCATGGCGCAGAGGCTCCGCGACGGGCACGGAGATGGCGGGGATCCCCTGAAAACGCTCGCTCTCTTTGATCGCCACTTCTGCGGCAAAAATGCACGCTTTGGCCTCATGAAGCTGCTGCACGGTGATGCGCCCCTCAATGCCGTTTGCCCCTTGCTTTTCGACCACCACGTTGACGCCAAGCTTGCGTCCCGCTTTTTCCAGGTACTCTGCGGCCATATAGGTATGCGCGATCCCGGCCGGACAGGCGGTCACGCAGACGATTGTCGGGGCATTCAGCGCGACGCCTGCCTCTTCCATGTCAGGAGCAGCTTCAAGCGCAGCAAGCACGTCTTCCGCCGTGGTAGCAGCCATCACGCGCGCCCTGAGATCGTCATCCGCCAGGCGAGACGTCAGCTCCGTCAGCACCTGAATATGGGTTGAACCAGCTTCTGCTGGCGGAATGGCGAGCAGAAAAACCAGCTCAACCTCTTCCGGCCCGTCCACGCCTTCCCATGCAAGCGGTTCTCGCAGAGTTGCCACGGCAAAAGCCGCCTCCTTCACGACGGCTGATTTACCGTGAGGAACGGCCAGTCCTTCACCCAGCGCGGTCGGCCCAAGCGATTCCCGATGAAACACCTCCTCCAGAAACGCATCGGCATCAGCGATTTTGCCCAGCGCCACCAGCCGCGCCGTAAGCTGACGGATTGCCTCATCCCGGCGGGTAAACTGCGCCTGAACGCAAACAGCACGCGGATCGGTCAGAGTCGTCAGGTTCATAAAGATCCTCACCTATACAGAGTTATGGTCTGGGGAGGATTCTGGCAGACCTGATAATACATTTATGTGATCACTTTCACTAAAAGCCAAATTTGTATTTTAATTGTATTATTTACAAATCATCAGTTGAATGCATAATTCCCTGAAAAGGTATTAAGCAGGCGCGATAAAATGGGCAACAAACCGATGTATCGGCACATAGCCGATGCGTTCCGCGAGAAAATCAACGCCGGGGAATTAAAACCCGGAGACGCGCTGCCGACGGAGTCCAGTCTTCAGGAGGCGTTTCGCGTCAGCCGCGTCACCGTGCGGCAGGCCCTGAAACTGCTCGCCGACGAGCAGATCATCGAAAGTATTCAGGGCAGCGGCTCTTATGTAAAAAAAGAGGAGCGCGTCAATTACGATATTTATCAGCTCACCGGCTTTTACGAAAAGCTGGCGGATCGTCATGTCGATACGCACAGTGATGTCAAAATCTTTGAAGTGGTGAAAGCCGATGCGCGGCTGGCGGCAACATTAGCGGTTGGCGTGGAAGATAAGGTCTGGCACGTTAAGCGCGTGCGTTTCATCAAGCAGAAGCCGGTGAACCTGGAGGAGACATGGATGCCGCTGGCCATGTTTCCCGACCTCACCTGGGAAGTGATGGAGAATTCGAAATATCACTACGTTGAGCAGATCAAAAAGCTGGTTATCGATCGCAGCGAGCAGGAGCTGATGCCGATCATGCCGTCAGAGGAGGCGATCGCCGCGCTGTCGCTCGATCCGGCAAAGCCGATCCTGGAAAAAGTCTCCCGCGGGTTCCTGAAGGACGGACGGGTGTTTGAATACAGCCGCAACGTGTTCAATACCGACGACTACAAGTTCACTCTCGTCGCCAGACGCAGGCAATAAAAAAGGCCGCTTTACAGCGGCCAACCATGTCGAAACGGACATTTTTATACTTCATCGCTCCCCGTTCGGGGAGCAGAGAGGACTTACTTAATGATGGATTTCAGTGCTTCGCCGATATCCGCCAGGCTGCGAACGGTCTTCACGCCTGCGGCTTCCAGCGCGGCAAACTTCTCATCAGCCGTACCTTTACCACCGGCGATGATCGCGCCCGCGTGGCCCATACGCTTGCCTTTCGGCGCGGTCACGCCCGCGATGTAGCCCACGACTGGCTTGGTCACGTGTTCTTTGATATAAGCAGCCGCTTCTTCTTCCGCGCTACCGCCGATCTCACCGATCATCACGATCGCTTCGGTCTGCGGATCTTCCTGGAACAGCTTCAGGATGTCGATGAAGTTAGATCCCGGGATTGGGTCACCGCCGATGCCCACGCAGGTGGACTGGCCGAAGCCGTAGTCGGTGGTCTGCTTAACCGCTTCATAGGTCAGGGTACCGGAACGGGAAACGATGCCCACTTTGCCCGGCTTGTGAATGTGGCCAGGCATGATGCCGATTTTGCATTCGCCCGGAGTGATCACGCCTGGGCAGTTCGGGCCGATCATGCGCACGCCTGCTTCGTCCAGCTTCACCTTCACGGTCAGCATATCCAGGGTCGGGATGCCTTCGGTGATGGTGATGATCAGCTTGATGCCTGCGTCGATCGCTTCCAGAATGGAGTCTTTGCAGAACGGTGCCGGAACGTAGATCACGGTCGCGGTTGCGCCCGTCGCTTCTACCGCTTCACGCACGGTGTTGAACACCGGCAGGCCCAGGTGCGTGGTGCCGCCTTTACCTGGCGTTACGCCGCCAACCATCTGTGTGCCGTAGGCAATCGCCTGTTCGGAGTGGAAAGTCCCCTGGCTACCGGTGAAGCCCTGGCAGATAACCTTGGTATCTTTATTAATTAAAACTGACATTATTTCCCCTCCACTGCGGCAACAACCTGCTGAGCTGCATCCGTCAGACTTTTCGCTGCAATAATATTCAGGCCGCTGTCAGCCAGTTTTTTCGCGCCGAGTTCAGCGTTGTTACCTTCCAGACGCACAACCACCGGAACGTTAACACCCACTTCTTCTACCGCACCGATGATGCCGTCTGCAATCAGGTCGCAACGGACGATGCCGCCGAAGATGTTAACCAGTACCGCTTTAACGTTGTCGTCAGAGAGGATGATTTTGAACGCTTCGGTTACGCGCTCTTTGGTTGCGCCACCGCCCACGTCAAGGAAGTTCGCCGGCTCACCGCCGTGCAGCTTAACGATGTCCATGGTGCCCATCGCCAGGCCCGCACCGTTAACCATGCAGCCGATGTTGCCATCCAGCGCCACGTAGTTCAGCTCCCACTGAGCAGCCTGTGCTTCACGCGGATCTTCCTGAGACTGGTCGCGCATTTCACGCAGATCCGGCTGGCGGAACAGCGCGTTGCCGTCAGCGCCCAGCTTGCCGTCGAGGCAGATCAGGTCGCCCTGGGTGGTGATCACCAGCGGGTTGATCTCGATCAGCGCCAGATCGCGCTCAAGGAAGATAGTCGCCAGGCCCATGAAGATCTTGGTGAACTGCTGAACCAGCTTGCCTTCCAGACCCAGCTTGAACGCCAGCTCGCGACCCTGATAAGGCATTGGGCCCGCCAGCGGATCGATAGCCACTTTGTGGATCAGGTGTGGGGTCTCTTCCGCCACTTTTTCAATTTCCACGCCGCCTTCGGTAGACGCCATGAACACCACGCGACGGGAGCTACGGTCAACCACCGCGCCCAGATACAGCTCTTTCGCGATGTCGGTCGCCGCTTCGACCAGGATCTGGTTAACCGGCTGGCCGTTCGCATCTGTCTGGTAGGTCACCAGACGCTTGCCGAGCCAATGTTCAGCAAACGCACGAATCTCTTCTTTGCTCTTAACAACCTTCACACCGCCCGCTTTACCACGGCCACCAGCGTGAACCTGACATTTAACTACCCACGGGCCGGAACCGATTTTAGATGCGGCTTCTTCTGCTTCACGCGGGGTAGTACAGGCATAACCCACCGGAGCCGGTAAGCCATACCGGGCAAACAGCTGTTTGGCCTGATATTCATGTAAGTTCATGTGTTCTATCCATCCTTCAGGGTAATCGTTATCTTCAAACCTGTAGACCGGCACAGCGTGTGCCGGTCCACGGGGCAGGTGATGCTAAATCGTTACTAGACGTCCAGCAGCAGACGCGTTGGATCTTCCAGCAGCTCTTTAATAGCTACCAGGAAGCCCACGGACTCGCGGCCGTCGATCAGGCGGTGGTCGTAAGAGAGCGCCAGGTACATCATCGGCAGGATCTCAACTTTACCGTCTACCGCCATCGGGCGATCTTTAATGGCATGCATACCCAGGATCGCGCTCTGCGGCGGGTTAATGATCGGGGTAGACATCAGCGAGCCGAATACGCCGCCGTTGGTAATGGTGAAGTTACCGCCGGTCAGATCGTCTACGGTCAGCTTGCCGTCGCGGCCTTTCACGGCCAGCTCTTTGATTTTCTTCTCGATGTCAGCCATACCCAGGGTATCCACATCACGCAGAACCGGGGTCACCAGGCCGCGTGGGGTAGAAACCGCCATGCTGACGTCGAAGTAGTTGTGGTAAACCACGTCATCGCCATCGATAGACGCGTTCACTTCCGGGTAGCGTTTCAGCGCTTCAACCACCGCCTTCACGTAGAAGGACATAAAGCCCAGACGGATACCGTGACGTTTTTCAAACGCGTCACCGTACTGCTTACGCAGATCCATGATTGGCTTCATGTTCACTTCGTTGAAGGTGGTCAGCATCGCGGTGGAGTTTTTCGCTTCCAGCAGACGCTCGGCGACGCGCTTGCGCAGGCGGGTCATCGGTACGCGTTTTTCGCTGCGGGCACCCAGCGCAGGCTGTGCTGCCGGAGCTGCCGCAGGGGCTTTCGCTTCCGCCTGAGCAGGCGCTTTCGCCAGGTGCTTGTCGATGTCTTCGCGGGTCAGACGACCGCCCACACCAGTGCCTTTGATGGCTGCCGGGTCAAGGCTGTGTTCAGCCAGCAGGCGACGGATCGCCGGGCTGAGGGCGTCGTTAGACTGTTCTTCCAGAGAAGCCTGCTGGCGCTGAGCCGGCGTAGAGGCTTTCTCTTCAGACTTCGCGCTGGACTCTTTGCCCGCGCTGTTGCCTTCACGCAGGCGCCCCAGGATCTGACGAGAGGTGACGGTGGTGCCTTCATCTTCCAGCACCGCGTCCAGAACGCCATCCGCCGAAGCCGGTACTTCCAGTACCACTTTGTCAGTTTCGATTTCTACCAGCACTTCATCGCGCTTAACGGCATCGCCTGGTTTTTTGTGCCAGGTAGCGACGGTCGCATCTGCTACGGATTCAGGCAGGTCGGGAACAAGAATATCTACGCTACTCATTATGTATCCTTTAATTAATCGACGTTCAGCGCGTCATTGACCAGATCTTGTTGCTGCTTCTGGTGAACGGACATATACCCTACCGCCGGAGAGGCGGAGGCCGGGCGACCTGCATAGCGCAGGGCTGACCCAAATGGAATCACTTCACGGAAATGATGCTGGCTGCAGTACCATGCGCCCTGGTTGAGCGGCTCTTCCTGGCACCAGACAAAATCATGTACGTGAGCGTACTGTTTCAGCACTTCCTGCATCGCCTGATGCGGGAACGGATAAAGCTGTTCGATACGCACGATGGCGACATCTTTCTGATCGTTCTTGCGGCGCTGTTCCAGCAGGTCGTAATAAACCTTACCAGAACACATCACCACACGCTTCACGGCCTGCGGATCCAGCTCGTCAATTTCACCGATGGCCGGCAGGAAGGTACCGTTCGCCAACTCTTCCAGGCTGGAGACCGCCAGCGGATGACGCAGCAGGGATTTCGGCGACATCACCACCAGCGGACGGCGCATACCGCGCAGCGCCTGACGACGCAGCATGTGGTACACCTGAGCCGGGGTGGACGGCACGCAGACCTGCATGTTCTGCTCGGCGCAGAGCTGCAGATAACGTTCCAGACGCGCGGAGGAGTGCTCCGGACCCTGGCCTTCATAACCGTGCGGCAGGAGCATCACCAGGCCACACATGCGGCCCCACTTCTGCTCGCCGGAGGAGATGAACTGGTCGATAACGACCTGCGCACCGTTGGCGAAGTCGCCGAACTGCGCTTCCCAGATGGTCAGGGTGCGCGGTTCCGCAGTGGCGTAGCCGTATTCGAATGCCAGGACCGCTTCTTCAGACAGCACGGAGTCCCAGACCTTGAACTGGCCCTGACCGTTATGCACGTGCTGCAGCGGAGTGTAGGTTGAACCGTTAGACTGGTTGTGAACCACTGCGTGACGGTGGAAGAAGGTCCCACGGCCCGCATCTTCACCGGACAGACGAACAGGAATGCCTTCGTCAACCAGCGTTGCGTAGGCCAGCGTTTCCGCCCCGCCCCAGTCGAACAGCTTCTCGCCTGCCGCCATGGACTGACGGTCGGCGTAGATTTTCGCCACGCGAGACTGCATCTCGATAGCATCCGGCACGGTGCTGATGCGTTTAGCCAGCTCCTGCAGGCGCTTCATCTCAACCTTGTTCGGGTAGCTCTCATCCCACTCGTGGTTGAGGTACGGCGACCAGGTAAAGGAGTGCATGTTCATCGGACGCAGCTCTTTCACCACGCATTCACCCGCGTCCAGCGCGTCGCGGTAGAGGTTGACCATTTCGGTCGCATCTTCCAGCGTCGCCACCTTGTCGCTTTCCAGCTTGTCAGCATAGATTTTGCGCGGGGTCGGGTGTTTTTTGATTTTCTGGTACATCAGCGGCTGGGTTGCACTTGGCTCATCCGCTTCGTTGTGGCCGTGACGGCGGTAGCAGAAGAGGTCAATGAACACATCGCGTTTGAAGGTATTACGGAAGTCCAGCGCCAGACGGGTCACGAAAGCCACGGCTTCCGGGTCATCCGCGTTAACGTGGAAGATCGGCGCCTGGACCATCTTACCGATGTCGGTGCAATATGGAGTAGAACGGGCATCCAGCGGGTTAGAGGTGGTGAAGCCCACCTGGTTGTTGATCACGATGCGAACGGTACCGCCCACTTCATAACCACGCGCTTTCGACATGTTCAGGGTTTCCTGAACCACGCCCTGCCCTGTGACCGCCGCGTCACCGTGGATGGTGATTGGCAGCACTTTATTGCTGCTCGGCTCGTCCAGACGATCCAGACGCGCGCGCACGGAACCGATAACCACCGGGCTGACGATTTCCAGGTGTGACGGGTTAAACGCCAGCGCCAGGTGAACCAGACCGCCTTCGGTTTCGATATCCGACGAGAAGCCCATGTGGTACTTCACGTCGCCGGTGCCGAGGTGTTCTTTATGTTTGCCCGCGAATTCGTCGAACAGGTCCTGCGGTTTTTTACCCAGCACGTTGACCAGCACGTTCAGACGACCACGGTGCGCCATGCCGAGCACCACTTCACGGGTGCCGCTCTTGCCTGCGTGGCGAATCAGCTCTTTCAGCATCGGCACCAGCGCGTCGCCGCCTTCCAGCGAGAAGCGTTTTGCGCCCGGGAACTTCGCGCCCAGATAGCGCTCAAGCCCTTCCGCTGCGGTCAGTTCGCTGAGGAAGCGTTTCTTCTCGTCGGCCGAGAAGGTCGCGTGGCCCGCTACGGATTCGATGCGCTGCTGGATCCAGCGTTTCTCTTCGGTAGAGGTAATGTGCATATATTCCGCGCCGATGGAGCCGCAGTAGGTTTGCTTGAGCGCGTCAATCAGATCGCCCAGCTTCATCGTGTCTTTGCCGATGGCAAAGGAACCTACGTTAAAGCTTTCCTGGAAATCGGCCTCGGTCAGATCGTGATACGCCGGATCGAGATCGGCCACACGTTCCTGCTGCCACAGTCCCAGCGGATCGAGATTCGCATGCTGGTGACCGCGGAAGCGATAAGCGTTGATAAGCTGCAGGACTTTAACCTGCTTCGCATTGGTGTCAGGGTCGGAAATCGCAGAAGAGTAACGTGAGGCATCCTTCGCCAGACGACGGAAATAATCACGTGTTTTGGAATGGAATTGATCCGGTTTGACCCCTGTACCAGGCAACTGCTGGAACATGGAACGCCAGTTTGCGTCCACTGAGTCAGGATCGGTTAAGAAGTCTTCATAGAGCTGTTCTATCCAGCTCTGGTTGGCACCAGAGAGGTAAGAAGAGTCCAGCCAGGCTTTCATTGCGCCGTTCTGCATCGTGATCCCTTAAGCATTTTTATGCTTACTTTCGCCGTAGAAACTACCACGCACACCGCGTGTACGTGCCGGGGTTCACCTGCGAGCTCTTTTCATTTGGCCCGCGAAGGAACCTTTAGAAACTGTCTAGACTTCAGGGCAGTTTTTAAAGGTTTCTGCAATTTATTCCCTCTCCCTTTGGGAGAGGGTTAGGGTGAGGGGAACAGCGCTCCCCTCTCACTACTTACGCACTACGCTGCAGCAGCATCGACTTAATATGGCCGATGGCGCGCGTCGGGTTCAGCCCCTTCGGACACACACTGACGCAGTTCATGATGCTATGGCAGCGGAATACGCTGAAAGCGTCACTTAATCCTTCCAGACGGCTGTCGGTTTCGGTGTCGCGGCTGTCGATCAGGAAGCGATAGGCAGCCAGCAGACCCGCAGGGCCGATAAACTTGTCCGGGTTCCACCAGAACGACGGGCAGGACGTTGAACAGCATGCGCAGAGAATACACTCGTACAGACCATCGAGTTTTTCACGCTGCTCAGGAGACTGTAAGTGCTCACGAGCGGGTGGATTTTGCCCATTATTCAATAAGTAAGGCTTAATCTTCTCATATTGTGCATAGAATTGCCCCATGTCTACCACCAAATCACGCACGACCGGCAGGCCTGGCAGAGGACGGATAACAATTTTCTGACCAGGACGCTGCAGCGCTGAAATTGGCGTGATGCAGGCCAGGCCGTTTTTGCCGTTCATGTTCACACCGTCAGAGCCACATACCCCTTCACGGCAGGAGCGGCGGAACGACAGCGTAGGATCTTTCTCTTTCAACTGGATTAAGGCATCCAGCAGCATCATGTCACGACCTTCTTCCGCTTCGAGGGTATAGTCCTGCATGCGCGGAGCGTCATCAACATCCGGGTTATAACGATAAACTGAGAATTCGAGTTTCATTATCCTGTCTCCGCATTAGTAAGTACGAATCTTCGGCGGGAACGCCGGACGCAGTTTCGGTTCCATGTTGACGTTACGACGCGTCATGGTTTCCGACTCTGGCAGATACAGGGAATGGCACAGCCAGTTTTCATCGTCACGATCCGGGAAGTCGAAGCGACTATGGGCGCCACGGCTTTCGGTACGGAAGTTTGCCGACATGGCGGTTGCGAATGCGGTTTCCATCAGGTTATCCAGCTCCAGGCACTCAACGCGCTGGGTGTTGAACTCGCTGGAGGTGTCGTCCAGACGGGCATTTTTCAGACGCTCGCGGATCGCCTTCAGCTGCTCAAGGCCTTTGGCCATCGCATCGCCTTCGCGGAATACCGAGAAGTTGTGCTGCATGCACTCCTGCAGCGCTTTACGGATTTCCACCGGATCTTCGCCGTTACGGTTACCGTTCCAGCGGTTGAGGCGTTCAAGAGAGGCGTCGATTTCGTCGTCGGTTGCATCACGCAGCGCGCCCTGCTCGGCAATGGACTCCTGCAGATGCAGACCCACCGCACGACCAAATACCACCAGGTCCAGCAGCGAGTTACCGCCCAGACGGTTGGCGCCGTGTACGGATACGCAGGCGATTTCGCCTACCGCGAACAGGCCAGGAATGACCACGTCTTCGCCCTGCTCGTTCACGGTCAGCGCCTGACCGGTCACTTTGGTCGGAATACCGCCCATCATGTAGTGGCAGGTTGGGATAACCGGAATCGGCTCTTTCACCGGATCGACGTGCGCGAATGTGCGGGACAGCTCCAGGATGCCCGGCAGACGGGATTCCAGCACCTCTTTGCCCAGATGGTCGAGCTTCAGCTTCGCGTGTGGACCCCATGGGCCATCGCAGCCGCGGCCTTCACGGATTTCGATCATGATGGAACGCGCCACCACGTCACGACCCGCCAGGTCTTTCGCATTCGGGGCATAACGCTCCATGAAGCGCTCGCCGTGTTTGTTCAGCAGGTAGCCACCTTCACCGCGGCAGCCTTCGGTGACCAGCACGCCCGCACCGGCGATACCGGTTGGGTGGAACTGCCACATCTCCATGTCCTGCACCGGTACGCCGGCGCGAATAGCCATACCGACGCCGTCACCGGTGTTGATGTGGGCGTTAGTGGTGGACTGATAAATACGGCCTGCACCGCCGGTCGCCAGCACGGTCGCGCGGGCTTTGAAGTAAACCACTTCACCGGTTTCGATGCACAGCGCGGTACAGCCAACAATTGCGCCATCGGCGTTTTTCACCAGATCCAGCGCATACCACTCGGAGAAGATGGTGGTGTGGTTTTTCAGGTTCTGCTGATACAGTGTATGCAGCAGTGCGTGACCGGTACGGTCAGCCGCCGCCGCGGTGCGTGCCGCCTGCTCGCCGCCGAAGTTTTTCGACTGGCCGCCAAACGGACGCTGATAGATGGTGCCATTTTCCAGACGGGAGAACGGCAGACCCATGTGATCCAGCTCCAGAATCGCTTCCGGGCCGGTTTTACACATATATTCGATGGCATCCTGGTCGCCGATGTAATCGGAACCTTTTACCGTGTCGTACATGTGCCATTCCCAGTTATCTTCATGGGAGTTACCCAGCGCAACGGTAATACCGCCCTGCGCGGACACAGTGTGGGAACGGGTCGGGAACACTTTAGAGAGCAGCGCACAGGTCTGGCCGCTCTGGGAAATTTGCAGTGCGGCGCGCATACCTGCGCCACCCGCACCAATCACAACAGCATCAAATTCTCTGACTGGCAGTTTCATTACACACCCCACACCACAACAAATCCATAAATGACGTAAACCAGCAGCGCAACAACAATAATCAGTTGCAGCGGAAGGCGAATCGCCAGCGGTTTAACGTAATCGGTCAACACCTGCCACATGCCGATCCAGGCATGAATAAGGATGGAGAACAGGGCCAGCAGGGTGAACACTTTGGTGAAGGCCGATCCGAAGAAACCACTCCAGATTTCCCACGTCAGCGTGCCGCTGGTCGCGAAGAAACCGATCATATAGATGATGTAAAGGGTGAGAACGATGGCGGTAGCACGGACCAGAATGAAGTCATGTACGCCGTTGCGTCCTAATGCGGAGGCGTTGCTTACCATACGAGAACTCCTGCGAGAAGTGAAAGCACGACAGTGATCACAAATGAAATGTTCGCGGTACGTTTCCCGGCCTCGAACGTCTCTTCCAGATAGCCAAAGTCCATCAGCATGTGGCGTACGCCGCCAACAACGTGATAGGCCAGCGCGGTGAGAATGCCCCACATGATAAATTTCACGAAGAAGCTATTCATGATGGCCGAGGCCTGGAGGAATCCTTCAGGGGAAGAGAGGCTGGTGCCCAGTAACCACAGCAAAATACCGACCGCCACAAACGTAATCACACCAGAAACACGGTGCAGAATGGACGCTATTGCTGTTACGGGGAACCGGATCGTTTTGAGATCCAGATTGACAGGTCTTTGTTTTTTCACATTTCTTATCATGAATAACGCCCACATGCTGTTCTTATTGTTTCCTTCCTCCGGACTGCGATGCGGGTCAAGCAGCGTTCCTTTTCTATAACTGCGCGTCATGCAAAACATTGCTTCCAAATGCTAAAACGACACGTTACAACGCTGGGTGGCTCGGGATTGCAGGGTGTTCCGGAGACCTGGCGGCAGTATAGGCCGTTCACAAAATCATTACAATTAACCTACATACAGTTTGTTGGGTTTTCTCTGGAACAGTGATCAGGGTCACGATAACAACATCTTTTTAATTTTTAATCATCTGATTTGACAAATGTTAAACAATATTGTTACAAACGTCATCAGAAAAGGCATATAATGCGCAAAAGTTATGAGGTCTCTCTTTCACCTGACAAATAGTTATGTAACAGTGTGATGGTATTGACCGAAGTTATCAGGACAGTTATTAGTGATATACAGGTTTGAATAATTCGGACTGCAAAAACGCTGATTTGCTGTTGTTTCACTGATATTTCATTCGTTTACCTGCAAGGCGCCATAGCTCTGTACCCTGGTTACTCCTCGTGAGCTGAGCGGTAAGCCAAATAACAATCTGGTAACGGTGATTAACAGCTGAAGGCAAATCCGGTAAAAGCAGTCTTAAGCATAAGGCGCTAAGGAGACCGTAAATGGCTGATACAAAGGCAAAACTCACCCTAAATGGTGATGATGCTATTGAACTGGATGTGCTAAAAGGCACGCTCGGTCAGGATGTTATTGATATCCGTACGCTGGGTTCCAAAGGAGTATTTACCTTTGACCCTGGATTTACCTCTACCGCATCTTGCGAATCCAAAATCACCTACATTGACGGTGACGAAGGTATCCTGCTCCATCGCGGCTTCCCCATCGATCAGTTAGCCACCGAATCCAACTATCTGGAAGTGTGCTACATCCTGCTGAACGGCGAAAAGCCGACGCAGGCGCAGTACGATGAATTCAAAACCACCGTAACTCGTCACACCATGATCCATGAGCAGATTACCCGTCTGTTCCATGCGTTCCGTCGTGACTCTCACCCAATGGCGGTGATGTGCGGGATTACCGGTGCGCTGGCGGCGTTCTACCACGACTCACTTGACGTGAATAACCCGCGTCACCGTGATATCGCGGCGTTCCGCCTGCTGTCCAAAATGCCGACCATGGCGGCGATGTGCTACAAATACTCCATCGGCCAGCCGTTTGTGTACCCACGTAATGACCTCTCCTACGCCGGCAACTTCCTGCGCATGATGTTCTCCACGCCGTGCGAAGAGTATGAAGTAAATCCGGTGCTGGAACGCGCGATGGACCGTATTCTGATCCTGCACGCTGACCACGAGCAGAACGCCTCTACCTCTACCGTCCGTACCGCAGGCTCTTCAGGCGCGAACCCGTTCGCCTGTATCGCTGCGGGCATCGCCTCCCTGTGGGGACCGGCACACGGCGGCGCGAACGAAGCGGCGCTGAAGATGCTGGAAGAGATCAGCACCGTTGAGCACATTCCAGAGTTCGTGCGTCGCGCGAAAGACAAGAATGACTCCTTCCGCCTGATGGGCTTCGGTCACCGTGTTTACAAAAACTACGACCCGCGCGCAACCGTTATGCGTGAGACCTGCCATGAAGTGCTGAAAGAGCTGGGCACCAAAGACGATCTGCTGGAAGTGGCGATGGAGCTGGAACACATCGCGCTGAACGACCCGTACTTCATCGAGAAGAAACTCTACCCGAACGTCGATTTCTACTCTGGCATTATTCTGAAAGCGATGGGCATTCCGTCTTCCATGTTCACCGTGATCTTCGCCATGGCGCGTACCGTGGGCTGGATTGCGCACTGGAACGAAATGCACAGCGAAGGCATGAAAATCGCCCGTCCTCGTCAGCTGTACACCGGCTACGAGCAGCGTGATTTTAAGTCTGACCTGAAGCGCTAAAAGACGTTGGGTGCGGCCTGATGCCCTCACCCCGGCCCTCTCCCACATGGAGAGGGAGAAAACCTTAAAAACGGTAACCCTTGGGTTACCGTTTTACTTTTATTTCTGGCAGTGCGGGCACCAGTAAAAAGGTCTGGAAGAGAGCATAATCCTGTCGATAATCCCGCCGCACCGCTCGCACTTTTTTCCCGCCCGATGAAACACTTTGAACCGGAACAGCGCCCCGTGATGCTTGTTCTCATTCACCAGGCCGCGCGTGTTGTACGACAGCCGTGGAATGTCCAGCAGCGCGTGAGACAGCGCGTCCAGCTGTTCCTCGCTAAGCTGAGAGGCCTTGCGCTGAGGCGCCAGCCCCACTTGCCAAAGGATTTCCACCCGCAGATAGTTGCCTAATCCCGCCAGAAAAGCCTGATCGAGCAACAATCCGGAAAACTGGCGGTTGCGGAATTTGGGCGATAACAGTCGGGCCTTCACGTCGCTCGCCGTCAGGCGCATGTCCAGCACGTCCGGCCCGACGCGCTGTAAGAACGGATGCGTCAGCAGCTGCTCCGGCGTTAACATTTCGATATCAGAGGCGCTATAGAGCAGGATCGCCTTATCCGCCGTTTGTAACCGGACGCGCAGCACGCGCGTCGTTTGCGGCTGCTCGTCCGCATCGACGACGCGCCACACACCGTAGAGCTGGTTATGGCTATATAACGTCAGGTTATGGGAAAAATGCGTGAGCAACGCTTTGCCGCGCGTTTCAATATGGGTCACCGTCTGTCCCACCAGCTCTGTTTCAAACGGCTTAAGTTGAGGAAAGGCAAACCAGACATAGGTCAGCGGTTTGCCCTTTATCGCCTCCTCCAGGCTATCCGCCGCGCGGCGGATCTCCGGACCTTCAGGCATGTCATTGTCCTTTTATAATCAATCTGCGCTGACGAGAATGCCCTCTTCAGAGAACGCCGCCCGCAGGCGTCGCGCAAACTGGAGCGCATGCTCCCCGTCGCCGTGTAAACACACCGTATCGGCCTGAACATTTGCGGATGTTCCATCCACGGCGGTCACCCGCCCGAAGCGCACCATCTCCAGCGTCTGCTCCAGCGCTTTATTTTCGTCAGTAATCAGCGCACCGGCCTGCGTGCGCGGCACCAGGCTGCCGTCCGGCATGTATCCCCGATCGGCAAAGACTTCCTGCCGCGTCGTCAGCCCCAGCCGTTCTCCGGCACGAATAAGCTCGCTACCCGCCAGGCCAACCAGAATCAGCTGCGGATTGCAGTCCCGCACCGCGCGGGCAATCGCCTCCGCCAGCGCCGGGTCTTTCGCTGCCTGGTTATAGAGCATGCCGTGCGGTTTGACGTGACGCAGCACGCCATGCTCAGCGCGCGCTATCGCCTCCAGCGCGCCGATTTGGTAGAGCACCTGAGCGTAGACCGTCTCAGGGGGCAGATCCATCGCCGTACGGCCAAAGTTCTCCCGGTCCGGGAAGCTCGGGTGAGCGCCAATCGCCACGCCGTTTTTAATGGCATTACGCACGCTCTCCAGCATGGTTTGCGCATCGCCCGCGTGAAAACCGCAGGCGATATTGACCGAGGAGACCAGGGTCATCAGTTCCGCATCGGCGCTGCTGCCTTCCCCCAGATCGGCGTTTAAATCAATCTTTACCATCAAGCCTCCACGCCAGCTGTTCGAGATAGCGCTGCCGATCCTGCCGGGCCTTTAGCGCCTCCTCCAGCGTACACTGCACAAAATGAATCGGCTGACCGAGAGGGATTTGAGCCAGATGGTAGCGATCCGCTTCAATAATGCAGGCAATACGCGGATAGCCGCCGGTAGTTTGCGCGTCGTTCATCAGTACGATGGGCTGCCCGTTGCCCGGCACCTGAATCACCCCTGGCAGCAGCCCGTGGGAAAGCAGCTCCCGGTCAGTCGTGCGGGTCAGCGGCTGCCCCTGAAGCCGGTAACCCATACGGTTACTCTGCGGGCTGATTTTCCACGGCGAACGCCAGAAAGACTCTTTTGAGGCTTCATCAAACTCCTGATATTCCGGTCCCGGCAAGGCGCGGATCACGTTCCCCCACAGCAGCTGCTTCACGCCCTGCGTGGTGGTGAAATGGCGCGCTGATGGCTTAATCGCAATACGATCGCCGTCGCGCAGCAGCCGTCCCTCATGGCCGCCCATTCCCGCTTTCTGGTCGGTGCTGGACGACCCCAACACCTCCGGCACGTCGATGCCCCCCGCCACGGCAAGATAGCTGCGCACGCCGTGCAGAGGACGCTTAAGCGTCAGACGCTGCCCGGCTTTCGCCCGCAATCGCCAGCCGGTCCACACCGCTTTGCCGTCCAGCGTCGCGTCACAGCCCGCGCCGGTTAAGGCGAACCAGGTCTCCTCACCAAATTCAATAACGCACTGACCCAGCGTAATTTCTAACGCCGCCGTGCTGCCCGCGTTGCCTACCAGCAGGTTGGCAATCTCCAGCGAAGGACGATCGAGCGCACCGCAGTAGCTCACGCCGGACTGGCGCATGCCAAAGCGTCCGGCATCCTGAACGGAGGTATAAAGCCCCGCGCGAATAAGCGTTAACATACCCCCTCCTTCTGCGGGATAAAGCGCAGAGTATCACCCGGACGCAGGAGGATCGGTGCCTCCTGCCCCGGTTTAAATAGTGGCATAGAGGTGTGCCCGATAAGCTGCCAGCCGCCCGGTGAAGTAAGCGGATAAACTCCGGTTTGTTCACCGCCAATTGCCACCGTTCCTGCGGGAACGCTCAGGCGCGGCTCAGCCCGACGCGGGGTATGCAGCCGGGGAGATAATCCGCCCAGATACGGAAAGCCCGGCTGAAAACCCAGAAACCAGACGACGTAATCCACCGAGCTGTGCAACTCCACAACCTGCTTTACTGTTAATCCACAGTGTTCGGCCACCACGCCAAGGTCAGGGCCACCTTTGCCGCCATAGACAACCGGGATCTCAATCGTCCACGATTCTGGCTCCAGCGCCTCGCTCTCTTCCCACCAGCGCTGCAGACGCTCAATGGCATCCAGCGCCCCGGAGTGCGGATCGCGTAGCACCACGGTGATATTATTCATACCCGGAATAGCTTCAACCACGCCGGGTAGCTCGGGCAGTCGCTGAGCCAGGCGCCAGATACGCTTTTGCGTGGCAAGCGTCACGGGAGGCTCAAGCTCCAGAACTACCGCGGTTTCACCCAGAAGATAACAACGCGCTCGCTGCACTTAACTACCTCTCATCAGGCCGGATTAGGGATATCAATAAAGGTCACATCCAGATCGGTATTTTCCGTCAGCCACTCGCTGAGGGCGCGAATACCGCCGCGCTCGGTAGCGTGGTGGCCTGCCGCGTAAAAATGCAGCCCCTGCTCGCGGGCAGAGTGAACCGTCTGTTCGGAGACTTCGCCGGTAATAAACGCATCAACACCAAAGCGCGCGGCGCTGTCGATAAAGCCCTGGCCGCCGCCGGTACACCACGCCACGCGCTTCACGGTATCCGGCCCGGTATCTCCGCACCACAGCGGACGACGCCCCAGCCGCGCTTCGATCCACGATGCCAGCTCCAGCCCCGGTACCGGCATCGACAGTTCGCCCCACGGCACCAGCGGCTCGATTTCACCCATCACGGTAATCCCTAACAGCTGTGCCAGCTGGACGTTATTTCCCAGTTCAGGATGCGCATCCAGCGGCAGATGGTAACCGTACAGGTTGATATCATTCGACAGCAGCGTTTTGAGGCGGTTGCGCTTCATGCCGCGGATAATCGGCGATTCGTTTTTCCAGAAGTAACCGTGATGGACAATCACCGCGTCGGCTTCCTGACGCACCGCCTCATCCAGCAGCGCCTGGCTTGCCGTCACGCCGGTGATGATTTTCTGCACCGTTTCGCGCCCTTCGACCTGCAGGCCATTCGGGCCATAGTCGCTAAAGGAGGCGGTATTAAGTTTTTCGTTAATCAGGCGTTCCAGTTCACTGTTTTTCATCATCATTCTCTCAAACTTTTCGTGCGGCTTCGTACGCCGCCAGCGTGGCGACGCGCGCCTGTTTATGGTCGACAATCGGGCGGGGATAATCGAGCTTTACGCCCTGTTTATCCGCCCATGCCCACGGGTCATGGATCGCTTTTTCAGGAACGTTCCTGAGCGCGGGCAACCAGCGGCGAATAAAGTCGCCGTTGGCATCAAATTTTTGCCCCTGAGTGGTCGGATTAAAAATCCTGAAATAGGGAGCCGCATCGGTGCCGGTAGAGGCCGCCCACTGCCAGCCACCGTTATTCGCAGCCAGATCGCCATCGATCAGCTGAGAAATAAAATAGCGCTCTCCGATTCGCCAGTCGATAAGCAGATCTTTCACCAGGAAGCTCGCGGTAATCATTCGCAGACGATTGTGCATCCACCCGGTTTCATTTAGCTGGCGCATAGCGGCGTCCACTATCGGATAGCCCGTCTCCCCTTTTTGCCAGGCCTGTAAAAGTGCCTCATCGTGCTGCCATTTTACGCTGTCGGTCCACGGAATGAACGGACGATGCTTACAGAGATTGGGGTGGTACGTCATCAGATGGCGGTAGAATTCACGCCAGATAAGTTCGTTCAGCCACACCGAGCCCGCACCACCGTCCAGCGCCTGCGGCTGTTCGGCCAGAAGACGATGCAAACACTGGCGAGGAGAGAGCACGCCCAGCGCCAGGCAGGCCGATAACCGGCTTGTCCCTTCAATTGCCGGGAAATCCCTGCGCGCGTCGTATTCTCCCGCGCCCTGCTTGCAAAACTGGCGCAGCTTCGCAATAGCGGCCTTCTCACTGGCAGGGAACAGAAGTTCATCAAATGCCCGTTGGGGATAGTTGAACGTTAATTCGGGGAGATCGGTTATAGCCTCTCCTCTGGCGGCGGGCGCGGGTACGCACTCCGGCAGCGCCTCTTTCAGGCGCTTAACAAAAGCATTTTTAAACGGCGTAAACACTTTATACATTTCGTGACCGCCGGTCATAACGCTGCCCGGTGCCAGCATCACGCTGTCATCAAATCCCTCACATACCACCTCTCCCAGCATTTTCTCCAGCTGGCGGTCCCGCTGCTGTTCGTTCAGTTCGTACTGGTAGTTATAAAAAAGATGCGTGACGCCGTTCTGCTGGCATATCTCCTGCAGCATTTGAAGCTGCGCGGTAAAATCGCTGACCTCTTTGTAGATCAGCGGAATGCCTTTCTCGGCAAGCGCGTGCTGCAGTTCGTTCAGGTGTGATTTGAGGTAAGCCGCCTGCCGTGGAGCCATATCATGCTGCTGCCACTGCTCAGGCGTGGCGATAAATAGCGCCAGTACACTGGCGTCATCAGAGCGGCAGGCTGCCGCGAGAGCGATGTTGTCATGTACGCGCAAATCCGCGCGAAACCAAACCAGATGGGTGGGCATAAAACTCCAGGCTATTGTCCATTATGTCCATAAGGGCATGCCGTACAAGGAAAAAGCATGCATAGAACTACTTTGCCATGAAGTGTAGACGGGATGAAATAAAAAAGGCCGCCCGGGGCGGCCTTAACGCTACTTGTCCTGCGCTATCGTGGTTAAAGCAACAAACGCATTAGGTTCATCACTCTTTACAACGAGTACGCTGGCGACAATGAACGCGATGCATATATAGCGTTTCACTATGCGGTCCCTGCTGCTAACCGCTCCACCGTTCACCACCGGTGATAAATCGGTGGACACAAGCTCTGTGTGGAGCCTGACTTACGGTTGTTGTAACACCTCTCCCGGGACCGGTGCCCATTTGCGAGATGGCGGAAAGGGACGCAGCATGGTAAACATCACGTGAGCAAAACGTAACCCATTGAACCTGATATTAAGAATATATTTAGGATTGAGGCAGTTGCTTATTCAACCAGCAGACGTATGCTTATAAGCCTCTGTGTGAGAGCTTGAAAAACCACCCAACGGACCGCGAATCCCGAGGGACAAAAAAACCGCCATATTGCTATTGGCGGTTTTTTTATTGCTACGCGTCAGCGTTGTATCAATAGAAATCGCAGGTCGCTTTCTCTGCCTGATCCATCCACACCGGCTTCTCGCTGGTTTTCGCCCAGACGCGGTGCAGATAGCTATAAAAACGCGCGCGATCTTTCCAGAACAACATCACCGGCAGGGCCAGCACGCCAGCCACTACGGCGAAAGTGCGACGCATGAACACGATATGAGCCGGATACTCTTTATAAAGATCCATATTTTTCTCCCCTGTAGTTGGCCGGAAACCTTCTCCGGAAAATGTGAAATCTGTGACCTGGCTAAAATAATATCGCTTTGTTTGTAATTTTACTACTCATCCGACCACTTATTTTTATCCATTTAGTGAATATTTACATTCACGCCGTAATTAAGTTACAAAAAAGTTAAAGATTTACTTATCAATAGTTAAATTGTGGGCTTTGCCATTTTTATACTTTTTTTACACCCACCCTTCTGATTTTTGCGAAATCTTTGCGCCATAAATCCTACCGTTAGCACAACAACAAAAGTCACCCGGAGGTGGATTGTGAGTGCAGGTCTTATTGCCGGCATCGTGCTGGTGTTCCTGTTATTGGGTTATCTGGTCTATGCCCTGATTAACGCGGAGGCATTCTGATGGCTGCTCAGGCGTTTTTGCTTATTGCCAGCTTCTTAGTGGTATTGTTCGTTTTGGCAAGACCACTGGGCTCGGGACTGGCGCGATTGATCAACAACGTCCCCCTGCCCGGCACGGGAAGCGTTGAAAAAGGGATCTGGCGCGTACTGGGGATAGTCGATCGGGAGATGAACTGGCGTGAATATCTGATCGCCATTCTGCTGCTGAATATCGTTGGGCTCATTGCGCTTTTTGCCATGCTGATGCTGCAGGGCATCCTGCCGCTGAATCCGCAACGGTTACCGGGCCTGTCCTGGCATCTTGCGCTGAACACGGCGGTCAGTTTTGTTACCAACACCAACTGGCAGTCCTATGCCGGTGAAACCACGCTCAGCTATTTCAGCCAGATGGCTGGATTAACCGTGCAGAACTTCCTCTCTGCAGCCAGCGGTATCGCGGTAATTTTCGCGCTGACGCGCGCGTTTGCACGTCAGAAAATCGGTACCCTGGGTAACGCCTGGGTGGATCTGACGCGCATTACGCTGTGGATCCTGCTGCCGATTGCGCTGCTTATCGCGCTGTTCTTTATTCAGCAGGGCACCCTGCAAAACCTGCTGCCTTACGCCCCGTATACTTCGCTTGAAGGAGCAAAACAGATCCTGCCGATGGGACCAGTGGCGTCGCAGGAAGCTATCAAGATGCTCGGCACCAACGGCGGCGGATTCTTCAACGCCAACTCGTCGCATCCGTTTGAAAACCCTACCGCCCTGACCAATTTTGTACAGATGCTGGCGATCTTCCTGATCCCCGCCGCGCTCTGTTTCGCCTTTGGTGATGTGGTCAACGATCGCCGTCAGGGCCGCACACTGCTCTGGACCATGTCGCTGATCTTCGTGGTCTGCGTGGCGCTGGTGATGTGGGCTGAATGGAGCGGCAACCCCCATTTCATGCAGCTTGGGGCGAACAGCACTATTAATATGGAAGGCAAAGAAAGCCGCTTCGGCATTCTTGCCAGCAGCCTTTATGCTGTCGTCACCACAGCAGCCTCGTGCGGGGCGGTGAACGCCATGCATGACTCTTTCACCGCGCTGGGCGGCATGATCCCGATGTGGCTGATGCAGATCGGCGAGGTGGTGTTTGGCGGCGTGGGCTCCGGTCTTTACGGCATGCTCCTGTTCGTGCTGCTGGCGGTGTTTATTGCCGGTCTGATGATTGGCCGCACCCCGGAATATCTCGGTAAAAAAATCGACGTTAGCGAGATGAAACTAACCGCGCTGGCGATTCTGGTCACCCCGGCGCTTGTGCTGCTCGGCACCGCGCTGGCGCTGATGACCGAAGCAGGACGCAGCGGCATCTTTAACCCGGGCATTCACGGCTTTAGCGAAGTGCTGTATGCCGTCTCCTCGGCCGCCAACAACAACGGTAGCGCCTTTGCAGGCTTAAGCGCCAACTCTCCGTTCTGGAACTGTCTGCTGGCGTTCTGCATGTTCGTGGGCCGCTTCGGGATCATTGTGCCGGTAATGGCGATTGCCGGATCGCTGGTGAATAAAAAAATCCAACCGACCACCACCGGGACGTTACCGACCCACGGCGCGCTGTTTATCGGCCTGCTGACGGGCACCGTGTTGCTGGTCGGCGCCCTGACCTTTATCCCCGCCCTCGCGTTAGGCCCGGTCGCGGAAACTCTCTCTTTACGCTGATTTTGCGGAGTATTTGTCATGAGTCGTAAACAACTGGCCCTGCTCGAACCGACGTTAGTTCGTCAGGCGCTTATGGATGCGGTCAAAAAGCTGAGCCCGCGCGTGCAATGGCACAACCCGGTGATGTTTATCGTCTGGGCCGGCAGCGTCCTGACCACCGCACTGGCGATTGCCATGGGGACGGGTCACATGCCGGGAAACGCGATGTTCACTGGGGCCATCAGCCTGTGGCTGTGGTTTACCGTGCTATTCGCCAACTTTGCCGAAGCGCTGGCGGAAGGCCGGAGTAAAGCGCAGGCCAACAGCCTGAAAGGGGTGAAAAAAACGGCGTTTGCGCGGAAATTACGTGAACCGAAATACGGCGCGCAGATGGACCACGTTCCGGCGGATGAACTACGTAAAGGTGATGTGGTGCTGGTGGAAGCTGGCGACATCATCCCGTGCGACGGAGAAGTCATTGAAGGTGGCGCATCGGTAGATGAAAGCGCCATTACCGGGGAATCCGCACCTGTGATCCGTGAATCCGGCGGTGATTTTGCCTCCGTAACGGGTGGGACGCGCATTCTTTCCGACTGGCTGGTGATCCAGTGCAGCGTCAACCCGGGCGAAACCTTCCTCGACCGGATGATCGCCATGGTGGAAGGCGCTCAACGCCGTAAAACACCGAACGAAATTGCCCTGACCATCCTGCTGATAGCCTTGACCATCGTCTTCCTGCTGGCAACCGCGACGCTGTGGCCATTTTCCGCCTATGGCGGCACTCCGGTCACCATCACCGTACTGGTGGCGCTGCTGGTCTGCCTGATCCCTACCACCATCGGCGGCCTGCTGTCGGCCATCGGCGTGGCCGGCATGAGCCGTATGCTCGGTGCTAACGTCATCGCCACCAGCGGACGTGCGGTTGAAGCCGCCGGTGACGTGGATGTCTTGCTGCTGGATAAAACCGGGACCATTACCCTCGGTAACCGCCAGGCGTCCGAATTCTTACCCGCCCCGGGCGTGGATGAAAAAACGCTGGCGGATGCGGCACAACTCTCCTCGCTTGCCGATGAAACCCCGGAAGGCCGAAGCATTGTTGTTCTCGCCAAGCAGCGCTTTAACCTGCGCCAGCGCGACGTTCAGAGCCTGCATGCCACCTTCGTGCCGTTTACGGCGCAAACCCGAATGAGCGGGATTAACATTCAGGATCGCATGATCCGTAAAGGCTCTGTTGACGCCATCCGTCGCCACATTGAGGCCAACAATGGCCACTTCCCGCCTGAAGTGGACAACCTGGTCGAAAGCGTAGCCCGTCAGGGGGCCACGCCGCTGGTGGTGGCAGAAGGCGCGAACGTGCTGGGGGTAATTGCCCTGAAGGATATCGTCAAAGGCGGTATTAAAGAGCGCTTTGCCCAGCTGCGTAAAATGGGCATTAAAACGGTGATGATCACCGGGGATAACCGTCTTACCGCCGCGGCGATTGCCGCCGAAGCGGGCGTGGATGATTTCCTTTCCGAAGCCACGCCGGAAGCGAAACTGGCGTTGATTCGTCAGTATCAGGCGGAAGGTCGTCTGGTGGCGATGACGGGTGACGGTACCAACGATGCTCCTGCCCTCGCGCAGGCCGACGTGGCGGTGGCGATGAACTCCGGTACCCAGGCGGCAAAAGAGGCGGGCAACATGGTCGACCTCGACTCTAACCCGACCAAGCTGATTGAGGTGGTGCACATCGGCAAGCAGATGCTGATGACGCGCGGTTCGCTGACCACCTTCAGTATCGCCAACGACGTGGCGAAGTATTTTGCCATTATCCCGGCAGCCTTTGCGGCCACCTATCCGCAGCTCAATGCGCTGAACGTGATGCACCTGCACTCTCCGGCATCAGCCATTCTGAGCGCGGTGATTTTCAACGCCCTGATCATTGTCTTTCTTATTCCGCTGGCGCTAAAGGGCGTGAGCTATAAGCCGCTGACCGCCGCCGCCATGCTGCGCCGCAACCTGTGGATATACGGCCTGGGCGGGCTGGTGGTGCCTTTCATCGGTATCAAGGCTATCGACCTGCTGTTGACCCTGTTCGGGCTGGTTTAAAAGGTGAATCAAATGACGATGTTACGCCCCGCTATACTTTTGTTTATTCTGCTGTCTCTCATTACCGGCGGGCTGTACCCGCTGGTAACCACCGCGCTGGGCCAGTGGTGGTTTAAGGATCAGGCCAACGGCTCGCTGATTATACAAAACGGCGAAAACCGCGGTTCACGCCTGATTGGTCAGAACTTTACGGATGCTCGCTACTTCCAGGGACGCCCTTCCGCCACTGCCGAAAGCCCGTATAATCCGATGGCATCCGGCGGCAGTAACCTGGCGGGCAGCAACCCGGAGCTGGACAAAGCCGTCGCTGAACGCGTGGCAACCCTGCGTGCCGCCAATCCTCAGGCCAGCCGCGAGGTGCCCGTAGAGCTGGTGACCGCCTCGGCCAGCGGGCTGGACTACAGCCTGACGCCGGCAGCGGTGGCCTGGCAGATCCCGCGCGTCGCCGCCGCCCGTCAGTTGACCGTCGAACAGGTGAGCAAGCTGGTGGCAGAGCACACGCAAAAGCCGCTGGTCAGCTTCATCGGCATGCCCGTGGTAAATATTGTTGAGCTGAATCTGGCGCTGGACGCGCTAAGGAAAAACTAAATGACCGACGAGCCCATGCGCCCGGATCCGGACAGGCTGCTTGAACAGACGGCTGAAGCCCATCGCGGCAAACTGAAAATTTTCTTTGGCGCCTGCGCGGGCGTCGGGAAAACCTTCGCCATGCTGACGGAAGCCCAGCGGCTTCGGGCGCAGGGGCTCGATATTCTGATCGGCGTGGTCGAAACCCACGGACGCAAAGAGACGGCGTCGCTGCTGAAGGGGCTGGCTACCCAGCCGCCCCGCCGCATCAGCCATCGTGGTCGTTTAGTTACGGAGTTTGATATTGATGCCGCCCTCGCCCGCCGTCCCGCCCTTATCCTGATGGACGAACTGGCGCACAGCAATGCGCCAGGCTCACGCCATCCCAAACGCTGGCAGGATGTTGAAGAGCTGCTCGAGGCCGGCATTGATGTGTTCACAACGGTTAACGTTCAGCATCTTGAAAGCCTGAACGACGTAGTCAGCGGCGTGACCGGCATTCAGGTGCGCGAGACGGTGCCCGACCCGTTCTTTGATTCTGCCGATGAGGTGGTGCTGGTTGACCTGCCTCCTGACGATTTGCGCCAGCGCCTGCACGAAGGCAAGGTTTATATTGCCGGCCAGGCCGAGCGCGCCATCGAACATTTCTTCCGCAAAGGTAACCTGATTGCCCTGCGCGAGCTGGCCCTGCGGCGTACTGCCGATCGCGTTGACGATCAGATGCGCGCCTGGCGTGACCTGCAGGGACAGGAGCGAGTCTGGCATACGCGGGATGCCATTCTGCTGTGCGTGGGCCACGGCAGCGGCAATGAAAAGCTGGTCCGCACCGCCGCGCGCCTGGCGGCCAAATTTGGCAGCGTCTGGCATGCAGTGTATGTCGAAACGCCGCAGCTGCACACTCTGCCCGAAAACCAGCGCCGCGCGATCCTGAGCTCGCTGCGCCTGGCGCAGGAACTGGGTGCCGAAACCGCTACCCTTTCCGATCCGCAGGAAGATAAAGCCATTCTGCGCTACGCGCGGGAGCATAACCTGGGGAAAATTGTCATTGGCCGCCGCCAGCATCGCCGCTGGTTTAGCCGCGAATCCTTTGCCGACAAACTGGCCCGCCGCGCGCCGGATCTGGACCTGGTGATCGTGGCGCTGGATGATAAACCTGCTCCCCTCCCCAGCCGCGCGCCGGACAGCCGGGCCTTCAGCGATAAATGGCGCATTCAGCTCCGCGGCTGCCTTGTCGCCGTCGTGCTCTGCGCCCTGATCACTATAATCGCCAGCAAATGGCTGATTGCCTTCGACGCGGCCAACCTGGTGATGATCTACCTGCTGGGCGTGGTAGTGGTGGCGCTCTTTTACGGACGCTGGCCGTCGGTACTGGCGACGGTTATTAACGTCATCAGCTTCGATCTGTTCTTTATTGCCCCCCGCGGGACGCTCGCCGTCTCGGACGTACAGTACATCCTCACCTTCGCCGTGATGCTCACCGTCGGGCTGGTGATCGGGAACTTAACGGCGGGCGTGCGCTACCAGGCGCGTATCGCCCGCTATCGCGAACAGCGCACGCGGCATCTTTATGAGATGTCGAAATCGCTGGCGGTAGGCCGCACGCCGCTGGATATTGTGCAGACCAGCGAACAGTTTATTCGCTCGACCTTTCATGCCAGCAACCTGATTTTACTCCCGGACGATCACGGCAAGCTGCGCCCGCTGACGTCGGCCTCGGGCATGACGCCCTGGGACGAAGCCATCGCCCGCTGGAGCTTTGATAAAGGGCTACCGGCGGGTGCAGGAACCGACACCCTGCCCGGCGTGCCCTATCAAATTCTGCCCCTGCGCAGCGCCGATAAAAACCTGGGGCTGGTTATCGTGGAGCCCTCTAATCTGCGCCAGCTGATGATCCCCGAACAGCAGCGACTGCTGGAGACCTTTACGCTGCTGGTTGCCAGCGCGCTGGAACGGCTGGCCCTCACCGCCAGCGAAGAGCAGGCCCGGCTGGCAAGCGAGCGCGAAAGCATTCGTAACTCGCTGCTGGCGGCGCTATCACACGACCTGCGCACACCTCTTACCGTCCTGTTTGGCCAGTCGGAAATCCTGACGCTGGACCTGGCAGCGGAAGGTTCAAAACACGCCATGCAGGCCAGCGAAATCCGTCAGCACGTGCTCAATACCACGCGTTTGGTGAATAACCTGCTCGATATGGCGCGGATCCAGTCAGGCGGTTTTAACCTCAAAAAAGAGTGGCTCACGCTTGAAGAGGTGGTGGGCAGCGCGCTGAAAATGCTCGAACCCGGCCTCGGTGGGCGGCATATTGCGCTGAACATGCCCGAGCCCCTGACGTTAATTCACGTCGACGGTCCGCTTTTTGAACGAGTGTTAATTAACCTGCTGGAAAACGCCGGCAAATATGCGGGTGCCAGCGCCCGGATTGGGGTGGATGCGACGGTGGTCGACGACACGCTTCGTCTTGACGTCTGGGATACCGGGCCGGGCATTCCTGCCGGACAGGAGATGGCTATTTTCGAAAAATTCGCACGCGGCAATAAAGAGTCTGCCATCCCGGGCGTGGGGCTGGGGCTGGCGATTTGTCAGGCAATAATTGATGTTCATGGCGGAACCATTTTCGCGGAGAATCGTCCGGAAGGCGGCGCGCGTTTTTGTGTTACACTTCCTCTGGAAACCCCGCCGGAACTGAATGAATTACCAGAGGATTTGTGATCAACGTTCTGATTGTTGAAGATGAGATCGCCATTAGCCGGTTTCTGCGCGCAGCGCTGGAAGGTGATGGTCTGCGCGTTCATGATGCGGGTACGCTTCAGCGGGGGCTAATTGAAGCCGCGACCCGCAAGCCGGACCTGGTAATCCTCGATCTTGGCCTGCCGGACGGTGACGGCATCGATTTTATCCGCGAGGTACGTCAGTGGAGCCAGATGCCGATTCTGGTGCTCTCCGCCCGTACTGAAGAGACGGATAAAATCGCCGCGCTGGATGCCGGGGCGGACGACTATCTGATAAAACCTTTTGGTATCGGCGAGCTACAGGCTCGCCTGCGCGTGGCCCTGCGTCGCCACAGCGCAACCACGCCTGCTGACCCAACCTATACGTTTGGGGATATCCGGGTTGATCTGGCCGCGCGGCGTATTGTGCGCGGTGAAGAAGAAATCCATCTCACGCCAATCGAGTTTCGCCTGCTCGCCGTGCTGCTTAATAATCACGGTAAAGTACTCACCCAGCGCCAGCTGTTAAGTCAGGTGTGGGGACCCAACGCGGTGGAGCATAGTCACTATTTACGCATATATATGGGACATCTTCGCCAGAAACTTGAAGTTGACCCCGCGCGCCCCCGTCATTTATTAACTGAAACCGGTATCGGTTATCGGTTTATGCTTTGAATAACTATTCAATTTATTTTTAAATAAAAACGAAACCTCTCAGAAAATATTTCACAAATATCCCAACCGTTATTTTTTTGATTATCTACGCTCACATCAAACATTCACAACACAATCTATTAACGAGACACTAACAATTCAGAATTTTGATCTGCATTATTCATCAAAAACGACTAATTATTTCTGAAATGATCGGTTAATGGTGATCTGCTTCACGGTTAATCGCCTTTGCCTGGATAAAATGACCATGCTTTCAATTACTGAAAGGAAAATGAAACATGGAAAACAACAATCGCTTAATGCCCCATATAAGGCGGACAACGCATATTATGATGTTTGCCCACCGAAACTGCTTTGACTTTCATCTCTTTAATGCCCGGTAGTCCTTCGACTTCTGGCGCACTCGCTTACAGGTTATCCTGAAAAACCTTAACTTACAGGCAATTGCCTGTGAGCTCGTGCGCTCATTCATCTTGATTCAGACTCATCCGCACCGGGCGGACTGAATTTCAATCATCAAAAAAGCAATTCACTGATTTTAATCAGCGGCTACCCATTGCTTTTTTTCCGGAAAATTATCGATTTCTTTCTTGCAAGAAATCGAGGGACGCTTATTACCTAAAATAAAGAGAGAAAGATGAAAAATTTAAAAATCGCAGCCAGCCGTGCATGTCCGGACTGCTTTACTACCCAGCGTGAAGTGGTGGATGTCCGCGCTTCTGATTATATTGATGTTGCCGCCATTGTTCTGGCGGTCACGGATATTGCCAGCGGTATCCTGGAAGAAATAGAAGCTACCGGTTTTGGCATTCCCGTATTTGTGGCGACGCACAAAGAAGAGATCATCCCGGCAGATTATTTATCGCGCATTCACGGCGTATTTGAGCATTCAGACACCAGCAAAGACTTTTATGGACGCCAGCTGGAAGCGGCCGCGCAGAAGTATGAAACCCAGCTGCGCCCGCCGTTTTTCCGGGCCCTTGTCGACTACGTGAAGCAGGGCAACAGCGCGTTTGACTGCCCGGGGCATCAGGGCGGGCAGTTTTTCCGCCGTCATCCTGCCGGCAATCAGTTTGTCGATTTCTTTGGCGAGACGTTATTCCGCTCCGATCTGTGCAACGCCGACGTGGCGATGGGGGATCTGCTGATCCACGAAGGCGCACCGTGCATTGCCCAGCAGCATGCGGCAAAAGTCTTTAACGCCGATAAGACCTACTTCGTGCTGAATGGCACCTCGTCGTCCAACAAAGTGGTGTTGAACGCCCTGCTCACTCCGGGTGACCTGGTGCTGTTCGACCGTAACAACCACAAATCTAACCATCACGGTGCCCTCCTCCAGGCTGGCGCAACGCCGGTCTATCTGGAAACCGCGCGCAACCCGTACGGCTTTATCGGCGGCATTGACGCGCACTGCTTTGAGGAGAGCTACCTGCGTGAACGGGTGGCAGAGGTGGCGCCTGGCCGTGCACGCGATGCGCGTCCGTTCCGCCTGGCGGTGATCCAGCTGGGCACCTACGATGGCACCATCTACAACGCCCGTCAGGTGGTGGATAAGATTGGGCACCTGTGCGACTACATCCTGTTTGACTCGGCTTGGGTGGGTTACGAGCAGTTTATTCCGATGATGGCCGACTGCTCTCCGCTGCTGCTGGAGCTGAACGAAAACGATCCGGGGATTCTGGTCACCCAGTCCGTGCATAAACAGCAGGCTGGCTTCTCGCAGACCTCGCAAATTCATAAGAAGGACAGCCACATCAAAGGCCAGCCGCGCTATGTCCCGCATAAGCGGCTGAACAATGCCTTTATGATGCACGCCTCCACCAGTCCGTTTTATCCGCTGTTTGCCGCGCTGGACATTAACGCCCGCATGCATGAGGGGCAAAGCGGCCGCAACATGTGGATGGACTGCGTGGTGACGGGCATTGAGGCGCGCAAGCTGATCCTGGAGAACTGCCGATTTATTCGTCCATTTGTGCCCGAGACGGTGGATGGCCGCGCGTGGGAAAGCTGGGACACGGCAGAGATTGCAACCGATCTGCGCTTCTTCCATTTCGTACCGGGTGAACGCTGGCACGCCTTTGAAGGTTATGCTGAGCACCAGTATTTTATCGACCCGTGCAAGCTGCTGCTGACCACGCCGGGCATTAACGCCCGCACCGGGGAGTATGACGACTTCGGCGTGCCCGCCACCATTCTCGCCAACTTCCTGCGTGAAAACGGCATCGTGCCGGAAAAATGCGATCTCAACTCGATCCTGTTCCTGCTCACCCCTGCGGAGGACATGGGCAAGCTGCAGCAGCTGGTCGCCCAGCTGGTGCGCTTCGAAAAACTGCTTGAGAGCGATGTGCCGCTGAAAGACGTCCTGCCCTCCCTCTACAAACAGCATCCGGAACGTTACGCGGGTTACACCCTGCGCCAGATCTGCCAGGAAATGCACGATCTGTACGCCCGCCATAACGTGAAGCAGCTGCAAAAAGAGATGTTCCGCAAGTCTCACTTCCCGCGGGTGATGATGAACCCGCAGGACGCGAACTACGCCTACCTGCGCGGAGAAGTGGAGCTGGTCTCCCTGCGCGACGCGGAAGGCCGCATCGCCGCCGAAGGCGCTCTCCCTTACCCACCGGGGGTACTGTGCGTGGTTCCAGGGGAAGTCTGGGGCGGTTCCGTGCTGCGCTACTTTGCCGCGCTGGAAGAAGGCATCAACCTGCTGCCGGGCTTCGCACCGGAGCTGCAGGGCGTGTACGTCGAGGAGTGTGAAGGTCGCAAACAGGTTCGCTGCTACGTCATCAAACAATCCGCTGCTCAGCCATCGCTGCTGAAAGGAGAAAAATTATGAGCAAGTCCAATAAGATGGGCGTGGTGCAGCTGACTATCCTCACCATGGTTAACATGATGGGCTCCGGGATTATCATGCTGCCCACCAAGCTTGCCGAGGTGGGGACCATCTCTATCATCTCCTGGCTGGTGACGGCTGTCGGATCGATGGCGCTGGCGTGGGCGTTTGCCAAGTGCGGGATGTTCAGCCGCAAGTCAGGCGGCATGGGCGGCTATGCCGAGTACGCCTTCGGCAAGTCCGGAAACTTTATGGCGAACTATACCTATGGGGTGTCGCTGCTGATCGCCAACGTGGCGATTGCCATCTCCGCCGTGGGCTACGGTACGGAGCTGTTTGGCGCGACGCTCAGCCCGGTGCAAATTGGGCTGGCGACCATCGGCGTGCTGTGGATCTGTACCGTCGCCAACTTTGGCGGCGCGCGCATCACCGGACAGCTCAGCAGCATCACCGTCTGGGGCGTGATCATCCCGGTGGTCGGCCTGTGCATCATCGGCTGGTTCTGGTTTAGCCCGACGCTGTACGCCAACTCCTGGAACCCGCACCATGTGCCGTTCTTCACCGCCGTGGGCTCGTCTATCGCCATGACGCTCTGGGCTTTCCTGGGCCTGGAATCCGCCTGCGCAAATGCGGAAGTGGTGGAAAATCCGGAGAAGAACGTGCCGATTGCGGTTCTCGGCGGGACGCTGGGCGCGGCGGTGATCTATATCGTTTCAACCAACGTGATAGCGGGGATCGTGCCAAACATGGATCTGGCTAACTCCACGGCACCGTTCGGACTGGCCTTTGCGCAGATGTTCACCCCGGAGGTCGGGAAAGTGATCATGGGGTTGATGGTGATGTCCTGCTGCGGATCGCTGCTTGGCTGGCAGTTCACCATTGCACAGGTTTTTAAATCGTCGGCAGATGAAGGCTATTTCCCGAAAATCTTCTCCCGCGTGACCAAAGCCGATGCGCCGGTGCAGGGGATGCTGGCAATTGTCATCTTCCAGAGCGGATTATCGCTAATGACCATCAGCCCGTCGCTGAACAGCCAGTTCAACGTGCTGGTCAACTTGGCGGTGGTGACGAACATCATCCCGTATATTCTGTCGATGGCGGCGCTGGCGATCATTCAGAAGGTGGCGAAGGTGGATCCGCACAAAGCGCGAGTAGCGAATATCGTGGCGCTGGTTGGGGCGATATACAGCTTCTATGCGCTCTACTCGTCTGGCCAGGAGGCGATGCTGTACGGGGCGATAGTGACCTTTATGGGCTGGACGCTGTACGGTCTGGTGTCGCCGAGATTTGAATTGAAGAACAAACACAGTTAGGTAAAAGCAAAACGGCAACCCTGAGGTTGCCGTTTTTAGTGTTTTCTCCCTCTCCCCGTGGGAGAGGGCCGGGGTGAGGGCATCAGCCCGCACCAGAACACGACTTATGCGTTTTTCAGCACTTCGCTGACAATCTCTACCGCTTCTTTCTCAATCTGCTGGCGATGCTCAGCGCCGAGGAAGCTTTCGCAATAGATCTTGTACGCATCTTCCGTACCGGACGGACGCGCGGCGAACCAGCCATTTTCGGTCATCACTTTCAGGCCGCCGATAGACGCACCGTTACCCGGTGCCGCCGTCAGACGCGCGGTGATCGGATCGCCTGCCAGAGTGCTTGCGCTCACCATCTCCGGAGAGAGTTTGGACAAAGCCGCTTTTTGCGCAGAGGTCGCGCCAGCCTGAATACGGTTATAGCTTGGTGCACCAAAGCGTGCAGCCAGCTCGTTGTAATGTTCCTGCGGGTTTTTACCGGTAACCGCGGTGATTTCCGCCGCCAGCAGGCACATGATGATGCCGTCTTTATCGGTTGACCACGGGGTGCCATCGAAACGCAGGAAGGACGCGCCTGCGCTCTCTTCGCCGCCGAAGCCAAAGCTGCCGTCGTGCAGACCGTCAACGAACCACTTGAAGCCTACCGGCACTTCCACCAGCTTGCGGCCCAGCGCGTCCACCACGCGGTCGATCATCGCAGAAGAGACCAGCGTTTTACCGACAGCCACCTCTTTGCCCCACTGCGGACGGTGCTGGAACAGGTAGTTGATCGCAACAGCCAGATAGTGGTTCGGGTTCATCAGCCCGGCAGGGGTGACGATGCCGTGACGGTCATAGTCCGGGTCGTTAGCAAACGCCAGGTCGAATTTATCGCGCAGCGCCAGCAGGCCCGCCATCGCGCATTCGGAGGAGCAGTCCATACGGATCGCGCCGTCTTTGTCCAGGTGCATAAAGCGGAAGGTCTGATCGACGTGATCGTTCACGATGGTCAGATCCAGCTTGTAGTGCTCGGCGATGCGCTTCCAGTACTCAATACCGGAGCCGCCCAGCGGATCCACGCCCAGCTTCAGGCCAGCTTTCTGAATCGCCGCCATATCGACGATATCCGCCAGCCCTTCCACAAACGGCTGAACCAGATCCTGCTCTTTCACGTGGCCGGAGGCCATCGCCTCATCAAGAGAAATACGTTTAACGCCTTTCAGACCGTCGGCCAGCAGCGCGTTTGCACGATCTTCCACCACTTTGGTGACGTTAGTGTCAGCCGGGCCGCCGTTAGGCGGGTTGTATTTGATACCACCGTCTTCCGGCGGGTTGTGGGATGGCGTGATGACGATACCGTCAGCCTGCGCGCCACCTTTTTTATTGTGCACAAGGATCGCGTTTGATACCGCCGGTGTTGGAGTAAACCCATTGTTCTCCTGAACAATCACGTCCACACCGTTCGCCGCCAGCACTTCCAGCACGGAAATAAACGCCGGTTCAGACAGCGCATGGGTATCTTTGCCCACGTAGCACGGACCGGTAACGCCGTTTTTAGCGCGCTCTTCCGCAATGGCCTGAGCAATGGCCAGAATGTGCGGTTCGTTAAAGCTGTGGCGCGCCGCGCTGCCGCGGTGACCAGATGTACCAAACTTCACTGCGTGTTCTGCGTTGCCCACGACCGGTTTCAGCACGTAATACTGCGCGGTCAGCTGAGCGACGTTAATCAAATCGCTTTGTTGTGCAGGTTGGCCTGCACGGCTGTGATTTGCCATTACCGGGTCCTTATGATGCAAGGGTTAAATTGTACCGCAAACCTTTTCAATCAATTCCGCCGGGAACTGCATGGACTGCATGATGTGTTCAATCATGCTGCACTTGCGGCCCGTATTGGTATTGGTGATCACCCAGTACGGAGTGCCAGGGACATGTTTAGGTTTGGTTTGATTGCCATTTTGCAGCAGCGTCTGCTCGTCGCCCGCGAAATAGACGCGGGTACGGCCGTGCAGCGACTCGGTCGCTTCAGCAAACGCTTTGTTATCCAGGGAGTAAAGTGTAGACAGCACCAGCATAAAACGGTTAACCGCCTTTTTCTGCTCCGCATATTCATCGGAGAGCAGCAGTTCGCGCATCGCGCGCACTTTATCTTTTACCGGCGTCACGGCAGGTTTTGCTTGTGCAGCAACGCTCGGCTGAGACACGACATCTTTGGTAACTGGGGTGGCAGGCTGTGAAGCGGCGGAAATTTTAAGCATGCGCCGTAAAATGTCGGACGCGCTCTCCCCGATATGCCGCGTCTGGCTGGCAATATACTGATAGAGTTCGTCATCAACTTCGATTGTTTTCATCTTAATCCAGTGCGATATCTTATCTGAATACAAGTCATTGGGATTATAAGGTCAAATCCCAACAGCGGATAGCGTCAAACCAGGTTGGCGGCAAAAGTCAGATTAAACTGGAACCTTGCAGCCGGGCGGCAGAATGGTCAACATGATACCCTAACCTGACATACGTAAAAAAAGAACTTTGCCATGAAATTGAATACCCGAGCGCAAACTGCACAATCGCCGAACAATAATTCCCCCATCGTGCTGGTTCATGGACTTTTTGGCAGCCTGGATAACCTGGGCGTGCTGGCCCGCGATTTGGTTACCGATCACGATATTTTACAGGTCGATATGCGCAACCACGGGCTTTCCGGCCGCTCAGACGAGATGACCTATGCGGCAATGGCGCAGGATCTGCTGGATACGCTAGACGCGCACAACCTGCAGAAGGTGACCCTCATCGGGCATTCAATGGGCGGTAAAGCGGTTATGGCGCTCACCGCGCTGGCGCCAGAGCGAATTTCCGGGCTTGTCGTGATTGACGTTGCGCCTGTGGATTACGACGTTCGCCGTCACGATGAGATTTTCGCGGCGATCAATGCTGTAACCGAAGCTGGCGTTTCCACTCGTCAGCAGGCGGCAGCGGTTATGCGTGAGCATCTTGATGAAGAAGGCGTGGTGCAGTTCCTTTTGAAGTCGTTTGTTGACGGGCAGTGGCGTTTTAACGTGCCGGTGCTGTGGGACCAGTACAACAACATCGTGGGCTGGGAAACCGTTCCCTCCTGGCCACACCCTGCCCTCTTTATTCGCGGCGGTAACTCTCCTTATATTACCGACGCGTACCGCGACACGCTGCTGGCACAATTCCCGCAGGCGCGCGCCCACGTCATTGCCGGTGCCGGACACTGGGTGCATGCGGAAAAACCGGATGCTGTACTGCGCGCCATTCGCCGCTATCTCGCTGATACTGCAAATTGATTAAAAAGAGAGCGACTGGAAGATGACGGGCTTCCAGTCGTTGGCGTGCCGTTTTTGGTGATGTATGATGGCGCGCTTATCGCCCGGGCTTTAGCAGGGCGGCGTGTTTCCCCCGAAGTCTCATAATCATGGCCAAAGAACAAACGGACCGTACGACACTAGATCTGTTCGCGAATGAGCGTCGACCGGGACGACCGAAAACGAATCCGCTTTCGCGCGATGAACAGCTGCGTATCAATAAACGCAATCAGCTTAAACGCGATAAAAATCGTGGGCTTAAGCGTGTCGAACTGAAGCTCAACGCCGACGCGGTCGATGCGCTTAACGAGCTGGCAGAGGCGCGTAATATCAGCCGCAGCGAGCTTATTGAAGAGATGCTCATCGCCCAACTTGAGACGCTGCGCAGCCAGGCATAAGTCTGAAAAACCCCTTTATCGCCCTTTTCATGTAGCACAGAGTGCAGTCCTGCGCGATAGCGGTTTCCGCAGGGTTGCCAGTTCTGCTATTATTGCCCTTATCCGTGGCCGAATTGCGCCACCATACCATTAAGTTTCAAGAGGTTATTTTACTCATGGCAATCATCGGCATTTTCTTCGGCAGTGATACCGGCAATACCGAAAATATCGCAAAAAACATTCAGAAACAGCTCGGTAAAGACGTTGCTGATGTGCATGACATCGCCAAGAGCAGCAAAGAAGATCTCGAGGGCTATGACATTCTGCTGCTGGGTATTCCAACCTGGTACTATGGTGAAGCCCAGTGCGACTGGGACGATTTCTTCCCGACGCTGGAAGAGGTGGACTTCAACGGCAAGCTGGTTGCCCTGTTCGGTTGTGGCGATCAGGAAGATTACGCCGAGTACTTCTGTGATGCGCTGGGGACGATTCGCGACATCATTGAGCCTAATGGCGCGGTTATTGTTGGCCACTGGCCGACTGCCGGTTACCACTTCGAAGCCTCTAAAGGCCTGGCCGATGACGATCATTTTGTCGGACTTGCCATTGACGAAGACCGTCAGCCAGAACTGACCGCAGAGCGTGTAGAGAAGTGGGTTAAACAGATCCGCGAAGAACTGCATCTGGACGATATTCTCAACGCCTGATTTTTTACGGCGCAACGCGGGTTGCGCCCCTTTTCCAGGTAAAACCGATTAAATTAATTGCTACAAACTTTTAACTTTTTCGCCCAGACCTGTACAATGTCTCCCTGGCAAAATGTGGTTTCCATTGAGCAAGTTTGTAGGTGATACCACGTTTTTATAAGCATACTTTGCCTGAGACTTGCAGTTTTCATTTAGGCATGGCAGTTCTATAATGAGACGCATTATCCCAGGTGCATTTTCTGTCACTTCCCAGAGAAGTGAATCGTTTAGCAACAGGACAGATTCCGCATGACTGACAACAATACCGCATTAAAGAAGGCTGGCCTGAAAGTAACGCTTCCTCGGTTAAAAATCCTGGAAGTGCTTCAGGGTCCAGACAATCACCATGTCAGTGCGGAAGACCTTTATAAACGTCTTATCGACATGGGTGAAGAGATTGGGCTGGCCACCGTATATCGCGTGCTGAACCAGTTTGATGACGCGGGCATTGTTACCCGTCATAATTTCGAAGGCGGTAAATCTGTATTCGAACTGACCCAGCAGCATCACCACGATCACCTGATCTGCCTCGATTGCGGCAAGGTCATTGAATTTAGCGATGATTCCATCGAAGCGCGTCAGCGTGAAATCGCAGCTCGTCATGGCATTCGCCTGACCAACCACAGCCTGTACCTTTACGGTCACTGCGCTGAAGGGGATTGCCGCGAGAATGAACACGCTCACGACACAAAATAAGTTAGCGTTCATACTCTGAGCCAGCCGTAAGGTTGGCTTTTTTTTGCCTGAAAAAAGCCCGGTCAGCAAAGTGCCACCGGGCGTAGAGCAACTTATTTGTTGTTATTGCGTATCTCGTTCCAGATTTTATCGCAACGCTTCGCCACTTCCTGATCGTTACCGGTTTTACGTGCCTGGATGCAGGCCTGATAATCCATCACGCGAACATTCTCCTGCGTCGCGAACGCCTCATGCGCTTTCTCTTTCTTTAACACATTTAGCACACTCTGGCAGGCTTCAATTTTCTCAGGCGATCCTTCCGCGGTATTAATACAGGCGCTATACGCCTCCTTCAGACGGGCGTCCTCTTTCGGCGCCTGAGTCTGAACACACGCCACCAGCCCTGATGCCATCAGCGCGACGATTACGATTTTTTTCATCATATGCAGTCTCCAAACCGGCGGGAATCAGCCCGCCGGTGTGCTCATCAGAAGATGGTGAATGGGGCAATAACCATGAATTTGACGTCACGTTCATCCTGGAAGATGTTGCCGTAACCGCCCGCATAGCTTGGGATATCGGAGTGGTTGTCATACTGCGTGAAGTGCAGCTTGAACATCGTGCCTTTCGCGCGGCCCTCCTGCAGGGTGTAGATAGCATCCAGGCTGTAGGAGGACTCTTTCAGGCGATAGTTTGGATCGTAGTACGCATCCGGCGTCGCCATGTCTGCTGGTTTTGCATCCCAGGCGTAAGCGTAAGAAGCGCCCACCGCCCAGCCCGGCAGGTTCCAGTTTTTCAGGTCATACATGGCGCCGAAGAAGACCGCTTTCTCGCCGTCGGCGTTAAAGTCTGAGCGGTTATCCCACCAGATATCCAGACGACCGTTGGATGAGGCATAGGTCGGCGTCATACGCTGCAGGAAGTAGCCCTGCTGCCCTTCCGCCTTCACCCATGTCCCTTCCAGGCGCAAATCAACCTGGCCGACCTTGTAGCCGAAGGTTAACGCCTGCAGCCACGCGGTACCGTTATAAATGTCATTTACGCTGCCATCGCTGACCTTATCGCGCGTACCGTAGAACTGGTAGCTGGTGCTCAGCGGACTACCGGCGATATCAAATTTGTAGCTGGCTTTAGCAAAATACTGATCGATATAGCCTTCCGCCTGACCAAATGCGGCTTCCAGAACCAGATCGTTTTTGAAATCGTACTTCGCGCCCAGCGAGTGGAGGTAATCGACTTTGGTTTTCTTATCGTTCTGGTAGAACTTGTCCATCTCAATGTGCCACGGCGCTTTGTACTCGTTGGTCCACATATAGGAGAAGCTCAACGCACCTGCATCACCGTAGTCAAAGTTAGCCCCGGCTTCTGCCCCCTGATAGGTACCAGGCATAAAGCTCCAGTGCGGCGCTAACAGCGTCTGGCCGGTTGGCTGAATATAGCCCCCACGCGCCCATACCGGGCCGTATTTGAATTTCGCTGCGGCCTTATAAAGGCTGATGCCGCTTTTATCCCCTGACCAGTCTTCGTCATAGGCTTTATTGCTGGAGGAGAAGGCAATTTCGTTCGGGTGGCCGCTGTCGCCATTTTCAGCCATTTCAATCGCCGTAAACGCGGCAATATCCAGACCGAACATATCGGCGGCGTAGCCTGACTGGAAGTCCAGGTTGGCGTTCCAGGTGGAGTGAGAGAGGTTGGTTTTGTATTTATCTTCTGTGACATCTTTACGGTCACGTTCACGCTGCCAGTAATAAATACCGCCAGTGAGGGTAGAATCTTCGATGAAACCTGCTGCTTTTGCCTCTGATGTCACCACCAGGCCCGACATTGCTGTCACACCGGCAATAGCCAGCGCCAGCGCACTACGTTTGCCACTGAACGTACGCATAGATTATTCCTCTTTGACGAATTAAAACGCCTTAAACGGCGAAAATATAAAAGACCAAAAGGCCAGGGGTAGTTATAAATACCCTCGAATTAACTACCGTCTTTAGGTTATTTTTCGCGACGCGAATTATCAATGCTTTTCAGTGGGCAAAAGTCAGGATTATGACGAAGTGCACATAATTGGTAGTGAATTGTAACATTTGGCCGGATGCGAGGTGTGGCGGGGGTAGAGCAGGTAATTTCGGCGTATCAGATCGTAATAAAACCCGTATTTGTCTTAATTCTCTTTTTTATGAAACAGACAAACTTTTTTTAGAAAAATAAGTAGCACCGCATTGACCAAAAATTTTAGCTGGCCTAATTACGGGCCTACTTTAACGATATGATCATTAAATAAAAAAACGCCGCTATAAGCGGCGTTTGTTTCTCATTGACCATTGCAACGTTATTATTCGCCGATCCTGGTCCAGGTATCACGCAGACCTACGGTACGGTTAAATACCGGTTTTTCTGCCGTGCTGTAACGGCTGTCCAGGCAGAAGTAACCTTCACGTTCGAACTGGAACGCTTTGCCCGCTTCAGCGGCTTTCAGCGATGGCTCCGCATAACCTTGCTTGATCACCAGAGATTCCGGGTTGATGGTCGCCAGGAAGTCTTCAGCCGCACCCGGGTTAGGTACGCTAAACAGACGATCGTACAGACGAATTTCTACCGGCAGCGCGTGGGAAGCGCTCACCCAGTGGATCACGCCTTTCACCTTGCGGCCGTCTGCCGGATCTTTGCTCAGCGTCTCAGCATCGTACGAACAGAAGATGGTGGTAATGTTACCTTCAGCATCTTTCTCTACGCGCTCGGCTTTGATGACGTAGGCGTTACGCAGACGAACTTCTTTACCCAACACCAGACGCTTGTACTGCTTATTGGCTTCTTCACGGAAGTCAGCACGGTCGATCCAGATCTCACCGCTGAACGGCACGTCGCGGCTTCCCATTTCCGGTTTATTCGGATGGTTAGGCATAGAGACCAGCTCGCTTCCACCCTGCGGGTAATTTTCAATCACCAGTTTCACCGGATCGATAACAGCCATCGCACGCGGGGCGTTTTCGTTAAGATCTTCACGAATGCAGGATTCCAGAGACGCCATTTCGATGGTGTTGTCCTGCTTGGTCACGCCGATACGTTTGCAGAACTCACGAATAGAAGCGGCAGTGTAACCACGACGACGCAGGCCGGAGATGGTCGGCATGCGCGGGTCGTCCCAGCCTTCAACGTGCTTGTCGGTCACCAGCAGGTTCAGCTTACGCTTGGACATCACGGTGTATTCCAGATTCAGACGAGAGAACTCGTACTGACGCGGATGCACAGGAATGGTGATGTTATCCAGCACCCAGTCGTACAGACGACGGTTATCCTGGAACTCCAGCGTACACAGCGAGTGGGTGATGCCTTCCAGCGCATCGCTGATGCAGTGGGTGAAGTCGTACATCGGGTAGATGCACCACTTGTTTCCGGTCTGGTGGTGTTCTGCGAACTTAATGCGGTACAGCACCGGATCGCGCATCACGATAAACGGCGACGCCATATCGATTTTGGCACGCAGGCACGCTTTACCTTCTTCGAAGCCACCGGCACGCATTTTTTCAAACAGCGCCAGGTTCTCTTCCACGCTGCGATCGCGGAACGGGCTGTTTTTGCCTGGTGCAGTCAGCGTACCGCGATACTCGCGGATTTCGTCCGCAGACAGCTCGTCAACGTATGCCAGACCTTTGTTGATCAGCTCCACCGCGTAGGCATACAGCTGATCAAAATAGTCAGAGGAGTAGCAGATATCGCCAGACCAGTTGAAGCCCAGCCATTGCACGTCGTTTTTAATGGACTCAACGTATTCGATGTCTTCTTTTACTGGGTTGGTGTCATCGAAACGCAGGTTGCACTGCCCCTGGTAGTCTTGCGCAATGCCAAAGTTCAGGCAGATCGATTTCGCGTGACCAATGTGCAGGTAGCCGTTCGGCTCCGGCGGGAAACGCGTATGTACCGTGGTGTGCTTACCACTGGCCAGATCTTCATCGATGATCTGACGAATAAAGTTACTCGGGCGGGCTTCTGCCTCACTCATCGTGGATTCCTCAAAGCGTAAACAACGTATAACGGCGTATGATCTTATAAGCCGGACGTAGTGACAACCCTTAGTTACGGAAAATACGTATCAGATGAAAATAATGGGGGCGTTTGCTGCAAAAAAAAGCGGCGGAGGATATCCCCCGCCGCTTAAGGCATGACTCTACTCAGGAGCGATTACTTGCCTTTAATCTCATACAGCGGTGTCTGACCCGCAACCACCTGACCTTTAGCCTGGAGTACCAGACCGCTAAAGTCGTCGATGTTGCTGCACACGACCGGACTAATCATCGAGCGCGCGTTGGCGTTCAGGAAGTCCAGATCCATTTCCAGAATCGGCTGACCTGCCACCACTTCGGCCCCCTCTTCCACCAGGCGAGTAAAGCCCTGACCGTTCAGCGCTACGGTATCGATCCCCATATGGACAACGATCTCCGCGCCTTTTTCGGTTTCGAGGCAGAACGCATGGTTGGTGTTGAAGATTTTCACGATGGTGCCTGCCGCCGGAGACACAACGGTTTTGTCCGTTGGTTTCACCGCCACGCCGTCACCGACCGCTTTGCTGGCGAACGCTTCGTCAGGCACCTGCTCAAGGTCAACCACGTCACCGGTTACCGGAGAGACCAGCGCGGCCACCGTCACGGCGTTAGGCACGGCCTGCGGCTTCGCTACCGGGGCAGCCGTCGACGCAGGCGCGCTGTCGGCTGATGCTGCCGCGACCGGGCCACGGGCAACCACTTTCTTCATTTCGTCGCCAATGGATTCCGCTTTGGCGCCTACGATAACCTGGATAGTTTGTTTGTTCAGTTTAACCACGCCCGATGCACCAAGGCGTTTACACATTGCGTCGCTTACGCGCGCCGAGTCACCCACCGTCAGACGCAGACGGGTGATACAGGCATCAATCGCTTTCAGGTTGTCAGTCCCACCGACGGCAGCGATATAGCTGGTGGCCAGCTGAGTCAGACCCTCTTCGGTATTGCTGTTGGCTTCGTTGGTGACCACTTCGTCTTTGGTATCTTCGCGGCCTGGTGTTTTGAGGTTAAACATACGAATAACCGCAGTGAACAGCACGAAGTAGATGACGAAGAAGACCAGACCCATTACTACCAGCATCCAGACGTTTTTGCTTGCCGCCGGCAGGTTGTACATCAACACGTAGTCGATCGCGCCTGCAGAGAAGGAGAAGCCAGCATGGATGCCCAGCAGGGTCGCCACAAACAGGCTGATACCGGTCAGGACCGCATGCATGAGGTACAGCACCGGCGCCAGGAACATGAACAGGAATTCCAGCGGCTCGGTTACACCGGTCAGGAACGCGGTAATCGCAACGGACAGCAGCATGCCGCCAACCATTGGGCGACGCGCTTTTGGCGCAGCCAGGTACATTGCCAGTGCAGCGCCCGGCAGACCAAACATCATGATTGGGAAGAAGCCAGACATGAACATACCCGCGGTGCCGTCACCCGCATAGAAGCGGTTGATGTCGCCGTGGAATACGGTGCCCGCAGCATTGGTGAACTCACCAATCTGGAACCAGGCGATGGTGTTCAGCACCTGATGCAGACCGGTTGGGATCAGCAGACGGTTGATAAAGCCAAAGATACCTGAGCCCACAGCACCCGCTGAAACAATCCACTCGCCGCCCGCATGGATAGCATGCTGCACCGGCGGCCAGACGTAGCCAAAGATAGCTGCCAGGATCAGACAGAAAAAGCCCGTCGCAATTGGCACAAAACGTTTACCGCCGAAGAAGCTCAGGAAGTCAGGCAGTTTGATACCCGCCCAGCGGTTGTACACGGCACCACCGACCAGACCGGTAATGATACCCGCCAGTACACCCATGTTGATTTCCGGGTTGATGGTTACCATCGCTTTCGTGAGGATGAAGTAACCTACCGCCCCTGCCAGTGCCGCAGCACCGGCGCTGTCTTTTGACCAGCTTGACGCCACGCCGATGGCGAAAATCAGCGCAAGGTTGTCAAAAATGGCGCCGCCTGCCTGGGCAATAAACGGCACGTTAAGAAGATCGGGTTGCCCGAATCGCAGCAGCAACGCTGCAACCGGTAGCACGGCGATAGGGAGCTGCAAAGCCCTACCGAGGCGCTGGAAAAAACCTAAAATATTCATCCTATTCCCCCTACGAGACCCATTATTAAGACTCGCGCATAAACTATGTTTTTATTGTGTCACGAACGATAGATACAGTTGATGATTCACTGGCAGTCTGAGTGTGTGAAAAATTAATTCGTATCGCAAATTAAACACCTATTTTTTGTGATTATTGTCACCAAATATCGTATTCCCTCCTCCCTTTCACTGGCTAACAGCCAAAACTTATTTTATCATTCAAAAAATCAAGACGGATTGATCCGGCCTGAAAGGTTCCAGGTTACGCTTAAGCATCAGGTTCCGATACCCATCCGCCCACTCTTCTACTTAAACTTTGAGGTGAACAATGAGACTGATTCCCCTGGCAACTGCTGAACAAGTCGGTAAATGGGCCGCTCGCCATATCGTTAACCGTATTAATGCCTTCAAGCCTACTGCCGATCGTCCCTTCGTTCTTGGCCTTCCAACGGGTGGTACTCCACTGACTGCGTACAAAGCGCTGGTTGAAATGCATAAAGCGGGCCAGGTTAGCTTTAAACACGTTGTGACCTTCAACATGGACGAATATGTCGGCCTGCCAAAGGAGCATCCTGAAAGCTACCATAGCTTCATGCACCGCAATTTCTTTGATCACGTTGATATCCCAGCTGAAAATATTAACCTGCTGAATGGAAATGCGCCTGATATTGACGCAGAATGCCGTCAGTACGAAGAAAAAATCCGTTCTTACGGTAAAATCCACCTGTTCATGGGTGGCGTGGGCAACGATGGTCATATCGCGTTCAACGAACCAGCTTCTTCTCTGGCTTCCCGTACCCGTATTAAAACGCTGACCCATGACACCCGCGTGGCAAACTCCCGCTTCTTTGACGGTGATGTGAACCAGGTTCCAAAATACGCCCTGACCGTTGGCGTAGGCACCCTGCTGGATGCCGAAGAGGTGATGATTCTGGTACTGGGCGGCGTGAAAGCGCAGGCGCTCCAGGCAGCCGTTGAAGGCAACGTTAACCACATGTGGACCATCAGCTGCCTGCAGCTGCATCCAAAATCAGTCATCGTCTGCGACGAACCGTCCACGATGGAGCTGAAGGTGAAAACGCTGAAATACTTCAACGAGTTAGAAGCTGAGAACATCAAAGGTCTGTAATTGAATAACCGCCTCTTCTGTCAGAGGCGGTCGCTTTTTTTAACCGGGGGTCGATATGTACGCTTTAACCCACGGTCGGATTTATACCGGCCATGAAATTCTGGATGACCATGCGATTGTTATCGCCAATGGCCTGATTGAACGTGTTTGCCCGCTGGCGGAACTGCCGCCGGAGATAGAACAGCGCTCACTCAATGGAGCAGTAATCTCCCCCGGTTTCATCGACGTACAGCTTAACGGCTGCGGCGGTGTGCAGTTCAATGACACCGCCGAGGCGGTGACGGTTGAAACGCTGGAAATCATGCAGAAAGCTAACGAGAAATCAGGCTGCACCAGCTATCTGCCGACGCTCATCACCAGCAGTGATGACCTGATGAAACAGGGTATCCGCGTGACGCGCGAATACCTGGCCAAACACCCGAATCAGGCGCTGGGTCTGCATCTGGAAGGGCCATGGCTGAACATAGTGAAAAAAGGCACGCATAACCCGGATTACGTGCGCAAGCCGGATGCTGAACTGGTCGACTACATGTGTGCCAATGCTGATGTGATCGCTAAAGTGACGCTGGCGCCAGAAATGACCGGTACTGAGGTCATCAGCAAACTGGCTGCCGCCGGGATTGTGGTTTCAGCAGGTCACTCAAACGCCACGCTGAAAGAAGCCAAAGCGGGCTTCCGTGCCGGCATTACCTTTGCGACCCACCTTTACAACGCCATGCCGTATATTACCGGCCGTGAACCGGGTCTGGTCGGGGCGATTCTCGACGAACCAGACGTCTACTGCGGCATTATCGCTGATGGCATGCACGTTGATTACACCAACATTCGCAACGCCAAACGGCTGAAAGGTGACAAGCTCTGCCTGGTCACCGATGCCACCGCGCCAGCAGGTGCAAATATTGAGCAGTTCATTTTTGCTGGTAAAACAATATACTACCGCAATGGACTGTGTGTGGATGAAAACGGTACGCTGAGTGGCTCCTCTTTGACCATGATTGAAGGGGTGCGTAACCTGGTGGAGCATTGTGGGATTGCGCTTGATGAAGTCCTGCGTATGGCTACCCTTTATCCGGCTCGCGCCATCGGCGTGGATAAACAGCTCGGCGGAATTGCACCAGGTATGGTTGCAAACCTGACGGCATTCACACACGATTATAAAATTATTAAGACCATCGTTAATGGTAACGAGGTCGTCACTGAGTAAGTAAAAGTATGACACCAGGCGGACAAGCTCAAATCGGTAATGTCGATCTCGTTAAACAACTTAACAGTGCGGCGGTTTATCGCCTGATTGACCAACATGGTCCAATCTCGCGGATCCAGATAGCCGAACAAAGCCAGCTTGCTCCCGCCAGCGTGACAAAAATTACCCGCCAGCTCATTGAGCGCGGTTTGATTAAAGAAGTCGATCAGCAGGCCTCCACCGGGGGCCGCCGCGCCATCTCCATCATTACCGAAACCCGTAACTTTCAGGCCATTGGCGTCCGGCTTGGTCGTCATGACACCACGCTCACGCTGTACGATCTGAGCAGCAAAGCCATTGCGGAAGAGCACTACCCGCTGCCCGAGCGCACTCAGGAGACGCTGGAACACGCGCTGCTGAATACTATCGCGCACTTTATTGAAAGCTGTCAGCGCAAGATCCGCGAACTGATCGCCATCTCCGTCATTCTGCCGGGCCTGGTCGACCCGGAAAGCGGTGTGATCCGATACATGCCGCATATTCAGGTTGAAAACTGGGCGCTGGTCGACGCGCTGGAAAAACGCTTTAAGGTGACCTGCTTTGTCGGCCATGATATTCGATCTTTAGCGCTGGCTGAGCACTACTTTGGTGCGAGTCAGGACTGTGAAGACTCTATTCTGGTGCGCGTACACCGCGGTACGGGCGCAGGCATTATCTCCAATGGCCGTATTTTTATTGGTCGTAACGGTAACGTTGGCGAGATCGGCCACATCCAGGTTGAACCGCTCGGCGAACGCTGCCACTGCGGCAACTTCGGCTGCCTTGAAACCATCGCCGCCAACACGGCCATCGAGCAGCGCGTTCGCCACCTGCTTGAGCAGGGCTATCAAAGCCGCGTCACGCTGGACGATTGCAAGATAGGCACCATCTGCAAAGCCGCCAATAAAGGCGACGCGCTGGCCTGTGAGGTGATCGAGCAGGTAGGTCGCCATCTGGGGAAAACCATCGCCATCGCCATTAACCTGTTTAACCCGCAGAAAGTGGTGATCGCCGGAGAGATTGTTGAAGCGGAAAAGGTGCTGCTGCCCGCCATCGAAGGCTGTATCAACACCCAGGCGCTGAAAGCATTCCGACAGAACCTCCCGGTGGTTCGTTCGAAGCTTGACCATCGCTCGGCGATTGGCGCGTTTGCGCTGGTCAAGCGCGCCATGCTCAACGGGATCCTGCTCCAGCATTTGCTGGAATCCTGATCGGACCTTATAGTAACGCCTTCTTTTTTTGATGTCGGAATGTCCATGACCATTAAGAATGTAATTTGTGATATCGACGGCGTGCTGATGCACGACAACGTTGCCGTGCCGGGTGCTGCGGAGTTTCTTCACCGCATCATCGACAAAGGAATGCCACTGGTTCTACTCACGAACTACCCTTCCCAAACCGGTCAGGATCTGGCGAACCGCTTTGCCACCGCAGGCGTCGACGTGCCGGACAGCGTGTTTTATACCTCCGCAATGGCAACGGCGGATTTCCTGAAGCGTCAGGAAGGAAAAAAAGCCTACGTGGTCGGTGAAGGCGCGCTGATCCTCGAGCTGTATAAAGCAGGCTTTACCATTACCGATGTGAACCCGGACTTTGTGATCGTGGGTGAAACGCGTTCCTTTAACTGGGAGATGATGCATAAAGCAGCCTACTTTGTCGCCAACGGTGCACGCTTTATCGCCACCAACCCGGATACGCACGGCCGTGGTTTCTATCCGGCCTGCGGCGCGCTGTGCGCCGGAATCGAGAAAATCTCAGGTCGCCAGCCGTTCGTGGTCGGTAAACCGAGCCCGTGGATCATCCGTGCCGCGCTCAACAAGATGCAGGCCCATTCTGAAGAAACGGTGATTGTCGGCGATAACCTGCGCACCGATATCCTGGCCGGTTTCCAGGCGGGTCTGGAGACGATTCTGGTCCTCTCAGGCGTCTCTCAGCTTGATGACATTGACTCGATGCCGTTCCGGCCGAGCTGGATCTATCCCTCCGTCGACGAAATCGACATTATCTGACACCAAACCACGCCTCAGGGCGTGGTTTTTTATTTTCTCGCCTGCAAAACATGGTCACATCTAACGAAAAAGCGCTTTCATTGCATAATCATCAATAAATAGGTTTAAGGCATACGCATTTTTCACTATTCCGCAATCACCATTGCACTATTTCCGTTTTCACCCGTAAAACGCTTGCGCGCCCTGCCCCTTTGCGGCATTTTCATAAGCAAGCAACATCACAATGCAACAGGGTTAACGGAGAAGGTTATGTGTTCAATTTTTGGCGTACTGGATATTAAAACTGACGCGGGCGAACTGCGTAAAAAAGCACTCGAATTGTCCCGCCTGATGCGCCATCGCGGCCCGGACTGGTCAGGCGTTTACGCCAGCGACAAAGCGATTCTGGCTCACGAACGTCTGTCTATTGTTGACGTCAACGCCGGTGCACAGCCGCTGTATAACGAGAAAAAAACGCACGCGCTGGCTGTCAACGGTGAAATTTATAACCATCAGGCGCTGCGCGCCGAGTACGGCGACCGCTACGCCTTCCAGACCGGCTCTGACTGTGAAGTGATCCTGGCGCTGTATCAGGAGAAAGGCCCGGAGTTCCTCGACGAGCTGCAAGGCATGTTTGCCTTCGCGCTGTACGACAGCGAAAAAGACGCTTACCTGATTGGCCGTGACCATATCGGTATTATCCCGCTGTACATGGGGCACGATGAACACGGCAACTTCTATGTCGCGTCCGAAATGAAAGCCCTGGTGCCGGTCTGCCGCACCATCAAAGAGTTCCCGGCGGGCAGCTATCTGTGGAGTAAAGACGGTGAAATCCGTTCGTACTACCAGCGCGACTGGTTTGACTATGACGCGGTGAAAGACAACGTGACGGATAAAGCCGAGCTGCGTCAGGCGCTGGAAGATTCCGTGAAAAGCCACCTGATGTCAGACGTGCCTTACGGCGTACTGCTCTCCGGCGGTCTGGACTCCTCCGTGATCTCCGCGATCACCAAGAAATTCGCGGCTCGTCGCGTGGAAGATCAGGAGCGCTCCGAGGCCTGGTGGCCGCAGCTGCACTCCTTTGCCGTGGGCCTGGAAGGGGCACCGGATCTGAAAGCCGCGCAGGAAGTGGCAAACCACCTCGGCACCGTGCACCATGAAATTCACTTCACCGTGCAGGAAGGTCTGGATGCGATCCGCGATGTGATCTATCACATTGAAACCTATGACGTGACCACCATTCGCGCCTCCACGCCGATGTACCTGATGTCGCGTAAGATCAAGGCGATGGGCATCAAGATGGTGCTCTCCGGTGAAGGTTCTGACGAAGTGTTTGGCGGCTACCTGTACTTCCATAAAGCGCCAAACGCCAAAGAGCTGCATGAAGAGACCGTGCGTAAGCTGCAGGCGCTGCATATGTTCGACTGTGCGCGTGCCAACAAAGCGATGTCGGCCTGGGGCGTGGAAGCGCGCGTGCCGTTCCTGGATAAGAAATTCCTCGACGTGGCGATGCGCATCAACCCGCAGGATAAAATGTGCGGCAACGGCAAAATGGAAAAACATATCCTGCGTGAATGTTTTGAATCTTACCTGCCGGCGAGCGTGGCATGGCGTCAGAAAGAGCAGTTCTCTGATGGCGTTGGCTACAGCTGGATCGACACCCTGAAAGAGGTGGCGGCGAAGCAGATTTCTGACCAGCAGCTGGAAACCGCAAGCTTCCGCTTCCCGTACAACACGCCGGGCTCGAAAGAAGCGTACCTCTATCGTGAGATCTTTGAAGAGCTGTTCCCGGTGCCGAGCGCTGCCGAGTGTGTTCCTGGCGGTCCGTCAGTGGCCTGTTCATCCGCCAAAGCCATTGAATGGGATGAATCTTTCAAGGCGATGAACGATCCATCGGGGCGTGCGGTAGGCGTTCACCAGTCCGCCTACAAATAATCACAACCATTTCAAACAGGCCCCTCAGGGGCCTGTTTTTTTTGCCTCACATTTCACCACCAAAAACCGATTAATAACCAATAATTGCCGAATATTCGGTCACGCTGTTCGCAACCTAACCAAACAGTCACATTCCGGCTATTTTCGTTGAAAAAGGTGTTGACGCTGCAAGGGTCTATACGCATAATGCGCCCCGCAACGCCGATAAGGTAACGCGAAAAAAAGATGGCTACGTAGCTCAGTTGGTTAGAGCACATCACTCATAATGATGGGGTCACAGGTTCGAATCCCGTCGTAGCCACCATCTTTTTGCGGGAGTGGCGAAATTGGTAGACGCACCAGATTTAGGTTCTGGCGCCGCAAGGTGTGCGAGTTCAAGTCTCGCCTCCCGCACCATTCCCGGGTTAGCGTTGCACGGATGGGGTATCGCCAAGCGGTAAGGCACCGGTTTTTGATACCGGCATTCCCTGGTTCGAATCCAGGTACCCCAGCCATCGAAGACTGCAGTACTGGCTACGTAGCTCAGTTGGTTAGAGCACATCACTCATAATGATGGGGTCACAGGTTCGAATCCCGTCGTAGCCAC
>NZ_JADBRS010000009.1:0-49818 GCF_014930775.1 Enterobacter cloacae complex sp. P38RS | reverse complement strand
AGATGGCTACGTAGCTCAGTTGGTTAGAGCACATCACTCATAATGATGGGGTCACAGGTTCGAATCCCGTCGTAGCCACCAAATTAAGATTATCGATTTGTTTCGGTAATAAAAAATTGTTGGGGTATCGCCAAGCGGTAAGGCACCGGATTCTGATTCCGGCATTCCGAGGTTCGAATCCTCGTACCCCAGCCAATTTAAAAGTCGTTAAGCAGTCTGTTTAACGCAATTGGGGTGTCGCCAAGCGGTAAGGCTCTGGTTTCTGATACCAGCATTCCGGGGTTCGAATCCCTGCACCCCAGCCACTTAAAACAAACAAGCCCGCTCTGCGGGCTTTTTTGTTTTTGTTGCTCAGAATAGTGCGGCCTGATGCTCTCACCCTACCCCTCTCCCACGGGGAGAGGGAATTAAGATTAGAGTCCGAGGGCGTATTTCAGCGCCTGACGCTTCAGCCCACCGGCACGCTCTGCCGCCATTAAGCCAATGTTACGCAGAATGCGCACCGGGGCCAGATCATTGCTGAAACCGGCATAGAACAGATCCATCCCTGACTGCATGATGAAGTTATCCGCCATACGGCGCGTCTGGTAGCGCTTCAGTACCTGATGGCTGGCCCAGGCTTCCGCGTGAGCGCGTGCGTTGCCCAGCACGTCCAGTAACGCATCGACGTCACGGTATCCAAGATTGACTCCCTGCCCCGCCAGCGGGTGGATGGTGTGTGCCGCATCGCCCACCAGCGCCAGCCCTTCTCGGGCATACTGTAAAGCATGACGGCGCGTGAGCGGGAATGCACCTGCGGTGACTGGCGTCACGTTGCCAAGGCGGCTCGGGAAGTGAAGCAGGATCTCGCGCTGCAGCTGCTCCATCGACAGCCCCTGCAGCTGGCGAATGCGCGCCGGTTTGTCGTACCACACCAGCGAAGCCCAGTTATCAAACAGCGGCAAGAATGCATGCGGGCCGTTCGGCGTAAAGTGCTGCCAGGTGCTTTCGCCCGGAGCATTCTCACACTGAACGGTGATTAACATGCAGGATTGCTGATATTGCCAGGCATGAACCCCAATACCCGCCATCTCCCTGACCTGCGAGTTAGCGCCATCGGCCCCGACGACCAGCTTCACGGCCAGTTCATCGCCGCTGTCGAGCGTCAGCAAATAGCCGCTTTCATGAGGATGCAGTGCCTTAAGTGACGCAGGCATACGCAGCGTCACCTTCGGATGTGCCTCCAGCGCCTGCCAGAGCGCCAGCTGGAGCACGTTGTTTTCCACCATATAGCCCAGGCGCGGCAGCTTCAGCTCGGCGGCGTCAAACGACACGTGGGCATTTTCCCACTCCCAGGTTTCAAGGCGGCTGTAAGGGTGCGCGCGCATCGCCTGCACCGCCTCCCAGACGCCCAGGCCGCGCAGCAGATCGACGGACGCCGCGCTGATGGCGGAAATGCGCACGTCCGGTTTGCTGGCGGGATCGAATGCCGGGGGAGCCGCCTGTTCAATAACGGTTACATCAAATCCCTGCTGCGCCAGCCCCAGCGCCAGCGCGCCGCCGACCATACCGCCGCCGACAACGGCAACTTCGGTGTGTTGGAGTGTCATGGTCAATTTTCCTTATTGGAGAATCCCTTAAGTTTACCGGATTTTTGCGGTCCTGAGACACACAACCTTCATACTGGTCACAACCCCACCAAAGCATTACAATACGCGGCTTGCAATCCTGAGCTGAGCAAGTCGATGACTAAAAAACTCCATATAAAAACCTGGGGCTGTCAGATGAACGAATACGATTCATCCAAGATGGCCGATCTGCTGGATACCACCCACGGATACCAGCTGACTGAAAATGCGAAAGAAGCCGATGTGCTGCTGCTGAACACCTGTTCAATTCGTGAAAAAGCACAGGAAAAAGTCTTTCATGTGTTAGGCCGCTGGAAGCTTCTTAAACGGAAAAATCCGGACCTGATCATTGGCGTCGGTGGCTGCGTCGCCTCGCAGGAAGGTAAGCTGATCCGCCAGAGAGCCCCGTATGTGGATATCGTCTTTGGTCCTCAGACCCTGCACCGCCTGCCGGAGATGATCAATCAGGTTCGCGGTAACCGTAGCCCGGTCGTTGACGTCAGCTTCCCGGAGATCGAGAAATTTGACCGTCTGCCAGAGCCGCGCGCCGATGGCCCGACCGCCTTCGTCTCGATCATGGAAGGCTGCAACAAATACTGTACCTACTGCGTGGTGCCTTACACCCGCGGTGAAGAGGTCAGCCGCCCGGCGGACGACATTCTGTTTGAAATTGCCCAGCTTGCCGCGCAGGGCGTTCGCGAAGTGAACCTGCTGGGCCAGAACGTTAACGCCTGGCGCGGCGAGAACTACGACGGCACCACCGGCAGCTTTGCCGAACTGCTGCGCCTGGTAGCCGCGATTGACGGCATTGACCGTATTCGCTTTACCACCAGCCATCCGATGGAGTTTACCGACGACATCATTGACGTGTATCGCGATACGCCAGAGCTGGTGAGCTTCCTGCACCTGCCGATTCAGTGCGGCTCTGACCGCGTGCTGAACCTGATGGGCCGCCCGCATACGGTGCTGGAGTACAAATCCACCATCCGCAAGCTGCGCGAAGCGCGCCCGGATATCCAGATTAGCTCTGACTTTATCGTCGGTTTCCCTGGCGAAACCGCTGATGACTTCGAGCGCACCATGAAGCTCATCGGTGAAGTGAACTTTGACGTCAGCTACAGCTTCATCTTCTCAGCGCGTCCTGGCACGCCTGCGGCCGACATGGTTGACGACGTGCCGGAAGAAGAGAAAAAGCAGCGTCTGTATATTCTTCAGGAACGCATCAACCAGCAGGCCAACGCCTGGAGCCGCCGCATGCTCGGCACCGTCCAGCGCATTCTGGTGGAAGGCACCTCCCGCAAGAGCATCATGGAGCTGTCCGGTCGTACCGAGAACAACCGCGTGGTGAACTTCGAAGGCACCCCGGACATGATTGGTAAATTTGTGGACGTCGAAATTGTCGAAGTGCTGACCAACTCGCTGCGCGCGAAGGTGGTACGCACCGAGGACGAAATGGGCCTGCGTATTGCCGAGTCACCGGAATCCGTTATTTCTCGTACCCGCAAAGAAAACGATTCTGGCGTTGGGATTTACCAGCCTTGATCCTTCAGGCCTGCCTCTTCGGCAGGCCTTGTATTTCCTCTCATCACCCCCAATATCTACCGCAACGCTTGCGCCTTTATTCTGTGGCGTGAATAATTTCGGTAATGACCGTTCTATTGCGCCGTGTGGCAGCGGGTCAGTTAACCAATTAAAGAGGAACAGTTTGAACATAGATACGCGTGAAATTAGCCTTGAGCCCGCAGACAACGCTCGCCTGCTGAGCCTGTGCGGGCCGTTTGATGACAACATCAAACAACTGGAGCGACGTCTGGGTATCGAAATCAATCGTCGCGATAACCATTTCAAACTCACCGGACGCCCTATCTGCGTCAACGCGGCAGCAGATATTCTGCGCAGCCTGTATGTCGATACCGCCCCGATGCGCGGCGAAATTCAGGATATCGAGCCGGAACAGATCCACCTCGCCATTAAAGAGGCGCGCGTGCTTGAGCAGAGCGCGGAAAGCGTGCCGGACTACGGCAAGGCGATCAATATCAAGACCAAGCGTGGCGTCATCAAGCCGCGTACGCCGAACCAGGCGCAGTACATCGCCAATATTCTTGACCATGACATCACCTTCGGCGTGGGTCCCGCGGGTACAGGTAAAACCTATCTGGCGGTTGCCGCTGCGGTGGATGCGCTGGAGCGTCAGGAGATCCGTCGTATCCTGCTGACCCGTCCTGCCGTTGAAGCGGGTGAAAAACTCGGCTTCCTGCCCGGCGATCTGAGCCAGAAGGTCGACCCTTACCTGCGCCCGCTGTACGACGCGCTGTTCGAGATGCTCGGCTTCGAGAAAGTGGAGAAGCTAATCGAACGTAACGTGATCGAAGTGGCCCCGCTCGCCTACATGCGCGGCCGCACGCTCAACGATGCGTTCATCATTCTCGATGAAAGCCAGAACACCACCATCGAACAGATGAAAATGTTCCTGACGCGTATCGGCTTCAACTCGAAAGCGGTGATCACCGGTGACGTCACCCAGATCGACCTGCCGCGCAGCACTAAATCAGGCCTGCGCCACGCCATTGAGGTGCTGTCAGAGGTAGACGAAATTAGCTTTAACTTCTTCCACAGTGAAGACGTCGTTCGCCACCCGGTGGTCGCGCGCATCGTTAACGCCTATGAAGCCTGGGAAGAGGCGGATCAAAAACGCAGGGCCGAACAGGCCGCGGAACGTAAGCGCGAAGCGCAGGAGCAAGAACAGAAATGAGTCAGGTGATCCTCGATTTACAGCTGGCATGTGAAGACAATTCCGGCATGCCAGAAGAGGCACAGTTTCAGAAATGGCTGGATGCGGTAATCCCCCAGTTTCAGGAAGAATCAGAAGTCACGATTCGCCTGGTGGATGAAGCGGAAAGCCATGAGCTTAACCTGACCTACCGCGGGAAAGATAAGCCAACCAACGTGCTCTCTTTCCCGTTCGAAGCGCCGCCGGGTATTGAGATGCCGCTGCTGGGCGATCTGATCATCTGCCGTCAGGTGGTTGAGCAGGAAGCCAAAGAGCAGCAGAAACCGCTGGAAGCCCACTGGGCGCATATGGTGGTACACGGCAGCCTGCACCTGCTGGGCTACGACCACATTGAAGATGACGAAGCGGAAGAGATGGAGTCCCTTGAGACAGAGATAATGCTTGCTCTGGGCTATGAGGATCCGTACATTGCCGAGAAAGAATAGTCAGTTACTGACTACCATGCCGCCGCGCAGGGACATAGCGCGGCGGTTAACGTTGAACTAACAAGAGAACCCTTAACAAACGCCATGAGCGACGACAATTCACACAGTAGCGACACGACAACCAGTAAAAAGGGATTTTTCTCCCTCATTCTGAACCAGCTTTTCCACGGCGAGCCGAAAAACCGTGATGAACTGCTGGAGCTGATTCGTGATTCCGGGCAGAACGACCTTATCGACGAAGATACGCGCGAAATGCTCGAAGGGGTCATGGACATTGCCGACCAGCGCGTCCGCGACATCATGATCCCCCGCTCGCAGATGATCACCCTGAAACGTAACCAGACGCTGGACGAGTGCCTCGATGTGATCATCGAATCCGCCCACTCGCGTTTCCCGGTCATCAGCGAAGATAAAGATCACATCGAAGGGATTTTGATGGCCAAAGATCTGCTGCCGTTTATGCGCAGCGATGCCGAAGCCTTCAGCATGGAAAAAGTGTTACGCCAGGCCGTGGTCGTGCCGGAAAGTAAACGTGTGGATCGAATGCTGAAAGAGTTTCGCTCTCAGCGTTACCACATGGCGATTGTTATTGATGAATTCGGCGGTGTCTCAGGTCTTGTCACGATCGAAGATATTCTTGAGCTGATCGTGGGCGAAATCGAAGACGAGTACGACGAAGAAGAAGATATCGACTTCCGTCAGCTTAGCCGACACACCTGGACCGTGCGCGCGCTGGCCTCGATTGAAGATTTCAACGACGCCTTCGGTACCCACTTCAGCGATGAAGAGGTCGATACCATTGGCGGGCTGGTGATGCAGGCCTTTGGCCATCTTCCGGCGCGCGGTGAGACCGTTGACATCGACGGTTACCAGTTCAAAGTGGCAATGGCCGACAGCCGACGTATTATACAGGTTCACGTCAGAACGCCGGACGATTCACCGGTGCCAAAACTGGAAGATTAATGTAAATGGCATTTGCCCCATTGCTTGAACGCCAGCGCGTCCGTTTGCTGCTGGCGCTGTTACTCGGAGCCAGCGGTACGCTGGCTTTTTCTCCTTACGATATCTGGCCCGCGGCCATTCTCTCCCTGATGGGGCTTCAGGGGTTAACCCTGAATCGTCGTCCGGTACAGGCCGCTGCGATCGGCTACTTCTGGGGGCTGGGGCTATTTGGCTCCGGCATTAACTGGGTCTACGTCAGCATCGCACAGTTTGGCGGGATGCCGGGGCCGGTTAACGTCTTCCTGGTCGTCCTGCTCGCCGCCTATCTCTCGCTCTATACCGGTCTGTTCGCCGGGATTCTCTCTCGCCTGTGGCCTAAAACCACCTGGCTGCGTGTCGCCATTGCCGCGCCGGTGGTCTGGCAGATTACCGAGTTCCTCCGCGGCTGGGTGCTGACCGGCTTCCCGTGGCTGCAGTTCGGCTACAGCCAGATTGACGGCCCGTTGAAAGGTCTGGCACCGGTAATGGGCGTTGAAGCCATTAACTTCCTGCTGATGGTGGTGAGCGGCCTGCTGGTACTGGCGCTGGTCACGCGCGGCTGGAAGCCGCTGGCTGTGGCGCTGGTGCTGTTCGCTCTGCCCTTCCCGCTGCGCTACATCCAGTGGTTCACGCCCGAGCCCGAGCGCGCCATGCAGGTTTCCATGGTGCAGGGGAATATCCCGCAGTCCATGAAGTGGGACGAAAAAGAGCTGCTGAACACGCTGAAGATCTACGCCAACGCCACCGAAGAGGTGATGGGCAAATCGCAGCTGATTATCTGGCCAGAATCCGCTATTCCCGATCTGGAAATTAACCAGCAGCCGTTCCTCAACATGATGAACGATCTGCTGGTGGCGCGCGGCAGCACCCTGATTACCGGCATTGTTGATGCGCGACTGAATCAGCAGAACCGCTACGACACCTACAACACCATTATTACGCTCGGCAAAGACAGCGAATATAGCTACCACTCCACCGACCGGTACAACAAGAACCACCTCGTGCCGTTCGGTGAATTTGTGCCGCTGGAGTCTATTTTGCGTCCACTGGCACCGTTCTTTGACCTGCCGATGTCCTCCTTCAGCCGCGGTCCGTACGTTCAGCCCCAGCTTCACGCGCACGGTCTGGCCCTGACGGCCGCCATCTGCTACGAAATCATCCTCGGCGAGCAGGTGCGCGATAACTTCCGCCCGGACACCGACTATCTGCTGACCATCTCCAATGATGCGTGGTTCGGTAAATCAATCGGCCCGTGGCAGCACTTCCAGATGGCACGCATGCGTTCTCTGGAGCTGGCGCGTCCGCTGCTGCGTAGCACCAATAACGGCATCACCGCCGTGATTGGCCCGCAGGGCGAAATCCAGGCCATGATCCCGCAGTTCACCCGTGAAGTGCTGACAACCAAAGTCACGCCAACCACGGGCCTGACGCCGTATGCCCGCACCGGCAACTGGCCGCTGTGGATCCTGACCGCGCTGTTCGGCTTTGGCGCCGTGCTGATGAGCCTGCGTCAGCGTCATAAATAATCTTGCCTTCTGATGCCGGGTGGCGGCTGCGCCTTACCCGGCAATTTCCTCCCAATCTTCAATTCTGGCACGCCTGTTGCTTTATTTATTCACGTAAACGCTGTCTGGCTTAACGTGCAACCTTGTCGCACCAGTGTAGATCGTCGCTAGCACCGAAACGGTGCAACGGGAGATTATTGCCTCTGAATGGTGCGGCGCGCTTCGCAAAAATAAACAATAACGCAGCAAAATCTTTACATTAAGCCAGACTAAATGTTAACAAGCTTGCATAACACTGCACTCGCATTGCGCGAGATATAACAACATCACAATGGGTATCTATGCGTCACTGGCGCTGATAAGAAAGGAGTTGGGTATGCAATTACGTAAACTGGCCACAGCAATGCTGGTTATGGGAATGTCCGCAGGCGTGGTTCACGCTGAAGACGCTCCGGCAGCAGGCAGCACTCTCGACAAGATTGCCAAAAACGGCGTCATCGTGGTCGGCCACCGTGAATCTTCCGTCCCGTTCTCTTACTACGACAACACGCAAAAAGTCGTGGGCTATTCACAGGATTACTCCAACGCTATCGTTGAAGCTGTGAAGAAAAAGCTGAACAAACCTGACCTGCAGGTGAAGCTGATCCCAATCACTTCACAGAACCGTATTCCACTGCTGCAAAACGGCACCTTTGACTTCGAGTGTGGTTCCACCACCAACAACCTCGAGCGTCAAAAACAGGCGGCCTTCTCTGACACCATCTTTGTCGTAGGCACCCGTCTGCTGACCAAGAAAGGCGGCGCGATCAAAGATTTTGCGGACCTGAAAGGCAAGGCGGTCGTTGTGACCTCCGGTACCACTTCTGAAGTCCTGCTGCACAAGCTGAACGACGAGAAGAAAATGGATATGCGCATCATCAGCGCGAAAGACCATGGCGACTCCTTCCGTACGCTGGAAAGCGGTCGTGCCGTCGCGTTTATGATGGATGACGCCCTGCTGGCGGGCGAACGTGCGAAGGCGAAGAAACCAGACAACTGGGATATCGTCGGTACCGCGCAGTCCAAAGAAGCCTACGGCTGTATGCTGCGTAAAGACGATCCGCAGTTCAAAAAGCTGATCGATGACACTATCGCCCAGGTGCAGACCTCCGGCGAAGCGGAAAAATGGTTCGACAAGTGGTTTAAGAACCCGATTCCACCAAAAAATCTCAATATGAACTTTGAACTGTCTGACGACATGAAAGCGCTGTTCAAATCTCCAAATGACAAGGCTCTTAACTAATTAGAACAACAGGGGCGGGATCTCCTGCCCTCTCGATTGTCGGGAAGCATGGACAGACATATGCGCTGAGTGGTCGTTCCCCACTCAGCGCGAAAAAAGAGCTTCTCACCAATCTTCGAGGGTAGCGCTGCTACCCTCTTTTTTCTGGAGTTTATTATGTCAATAGACTGGAACTGGGGCATCTTCCTGCAACAAGCCCCGTTCGGCAACACCACCTATCTTGGCTGGCTGTGGAGCGGCTTTCAGGTTACCGTGGCATTATCGATAACGGCGTGGATCATCGCGTTTCTTGTCGGTTCGCTGTTCGGTATTCTGCGCACCGTCCCTAACCGTTTTCTTTCAACAATTGGCACACTGTATGTGGAACTGTTCCGTAACGTTCCGCTCATCGTGCAGTTCTTTACCTGGTATCTGGTCATCCCGGAACTGCTGCCGGAAAATATTGGCATGTGGTTCAAGTCGGAGCTGGATCCGAACGTGCAGTTCTTTGTCTCCTCCATGATGTGTCTGGGGCTGTTTACCGCTGCGCGCGTTTGCGAGCAGGTGCGTGCCGCCATTCAGTCATTGCCACGCGGACAAAAAAATGCGGGCCTGGCGATGGGCCTGACCCTGCCACAAACCTACCGCTACGTGCTGCTGCCTAACGCCTACCGCGTTATCGTTCCACCGATGACCTCTGAGATGATGAACCTGGTGAAAAACTCGGCCATCGCCTCAACCATCGGCCTGGTGGATATGGCTGCACAGGCGGGCAAGCTGCTGGATTACTCCGCTCACGCGTGGGAATCCTTCACCGCGATCACGCTCGCGTATGTTCTGATTAACGCTTTCATCATGCTGGTGATGAACCTGGTTGAACGCAAAGTACGCCTGCCGGGCAATCTGGGAGGCAAATAATGTACGAATTTGACTGGAGTTCTATTGTTCCATCCATGCCTTACCTGCTCGATGGCCTGGTGATTACCCTAAAGATCACCGCGATCGCTATCGTCGTGGGTATCGTCTGGGGCACCCTGCTGGCCGTCATGCGCCTGTCGAGCTTTAAGCCGCTCGCCTGGTTTGCGACTGCCTACGTTAACGTCTTCCGCTCCATCCCGCTGGTGATGGTGCTGCTGTGGTTTTACCTGATTGTTCCAGGCTTCTTACAGAATGTGCTGGGACTGTCGCCGAAAACCGACATCCGCCTGATCTCTGCGATGGTGGCGTTCTCGATGTTTGAGGCCGCTTACTATTCAGAGATTATCCGTGCGGGTATCCAGAGTATCTCCCGTGGGCAGTCCAGCGCCGCGCTGGCGCTGGGAATGACGCACTGGCAGTCCATGCAGCTCATCATTCTGCCTCAGGCGTTTCGCGCCATGGTTCCGCTCCTGCTGACCCAAGGTATCGTGCTGTTCCAGGATACCTCTCTGGTTTACGTTCTGAGTCTGGCGGACTTCTTCCGTACCGCGTCGACCATAGGTGAACGTGATGGTACGCAGGTCGAGATGGTACTCTTCGCGGGTGCGGTCTATTTTGTGATTAGTTTAAGCGCGTCGCTGTTGGTCAGCTGGCTGAAGAAAAGGACGGTATAATGATTTCCCTGAAAAATGTTTCTAAATGGTATGGGCACTTTCAGGTGCTGACCGACTGCTCCACCGAAGTCAAAAAAGGCGATGTGGTGGTGGTGTGCGGGCCGTCCGGTTCCGGTAAGTCTACGCTGATCAAAACGGTTAATGGTCTGGAGCCTGTGCAGCAGGGCGAAATTGTTGTTAACGGCACGAAAGTGAACGACAAGAAAACCAACCTGGCCCAGCTTCGCTCTCACGTCGGCATGGTGTTCCAGCATTTTGAGCTGTTCCCTCATCTGTCCATTATTGAGAACCTGACGCTGGCTCAGGTCAAAGTGCTCAAGCGTGATAAAAAAGCGTCGCGCGAAAAGGGGCTCAAGCTTCTGGAACGCGTGGGGCTTTCTGCACATGCCGATAAGTTCCCGGCACAGCTTTCCGGCGGCCAGCAGCAGCGTGTGGCGATTGCGCGCGCGCTGTGCATGGATCCGGTGGCGATGCTGTTCGATGAGCCCACGTCAGCGCTCGATCCTGAAATGATCAACGAAGTGCTGGACGTGATGGTCGAGCTGGCGCACGAAGGGATGACCATGATGGTGGTGACGCACGAAATGGGCTTCGCCCGTAAAGTGGCCAACCGCGTGATCTTCATGGACGAAGGGAAAATTGTCGAAGACTCACCGAAAGAAGAGTTCTTCGCCAATCCGAAATCCGAACGCGCCAAAGATTTCCTCGCGAAAATTCTGCACTAATCTTCTCGGTGCGCAATCTGCGGATTGCGCACTGCTTCACGCTTTAGATCTCTTTTTCTATTCGGCGTCACATCGCAGCGTTAACCTTGTCACAAAATAATGCTAAGAATGGAGAACGCTATGGCACACCCTATAATTCTCGACTGCGATCCGGGTCATGATGACGCGATCGCGCTCGTCCTCGCGCTTGCCTCACCTGAACTGGACGTGAAAGCGGTCACCTCGTCCGCCGGAAATCAGACGCCGGACAAAACCCTGCGCAACGTTTTACGAATGCTGACGCTGCTGAAACGCACCGATATTCCTGTCGCAGGCGGCGCCGTTAAGCCGCTGATGCGCGAGCTGATCATTGCCGACAACGTTCACGGTGAAAGCGGGCTGGATGGCCCGGCGCTGCCGGAGCCAGGTTTCACACCGCAAGACTGCACCGCCGTCGAGCTAATGGCGAAGGTGCTGCGTGAAAGCGCAGAGCCCGTGACGCTGGTGGCTACCGGCCCGCAGACCAACGTTGCGCTTCTGCTGAACAGCCATCCTGAACTGCACAGCAACATCGCCCGTATCGTCATCATGGGCGGATCAATGGGGCTGGGGAACTGGACGCCTGCGGCCGAATTCAACATCTTTGTTGATCCGGAGGCTGCGGAGATCGTCTTCCAGTCGGGCCTGCCGATTGTGATGGCGGGGCTGGACGTGACGCATCGGGCACAGATTATGGCAGACGATATTGACCGCTTCCGCGCCGTGGGCAACCCGGTTGCGACAACCGTAGCCGAGCTGCTCGACTTCTTTATGGAGTATCACAAAGCCGAGAAATGGGGCTTTCACGGCGCGCCGCTGCATGACCCGTGCACCATCGCCTGGCTGCTGAAGCCTGAAATGTTTACCACGGTGGACAGATGGGTTGGCGTGGAGACGCAGGGGAAATATACCCAGGGGATGACGGTGGTGGATTACTATTCGCTGACGGGAAATAAACCGAATACGACGCTGATGGTGGATATCGACCGGGCGGCGTTTGTGGATTTGCTGGCGGAAAGACTTGCTTACTATTGTGCGGCCTGACGCCCTCACCCTGGCCCTCTCCCACGGGGAGAGGGAACTAAACTGCGCTTTTACTTATGGCTCAAACGGGCGACGCTGGAACTGATCGTGCCCGCACTTCGGGCACAGCGGCAACACATCCGGCGTATATACCGCAATATGGTGATGGCACTTCTCGCACACCAGATTCCCCAGCCCCACCACTTCACCGCTCTGGTACACGCCGTGATGATTTAAATCCTGGAACACCTCGCGCCACTCCAGCTGGGTTTTATCGGTAATATCCGCCAGCTCCTGCCACAGGCTCTCTTTGATCACCCGCATAAAGACGCTGTCGGCGATCTCATCCTGGCTCTCTTCGTAGCTGCGCGCGAACTCTTCCAGATCGCGGCGTACGGCGCGCGTCACCTCTTCCACTTCGGTTCGCGTTAACTCACCCGTTTGCGTCACCCGTTCACGCGCCTGTTCGACCAGCGCGTCAATATCGCGCTCGCCGTTACGCAGCCGTTCCGTCAGTGTCGCCACCAGTTCGCGGTAAAATTGAGCAACCTTGTTCATCATTTTGCCTCCCGGGTAAGTAACTATTTCTAATAATAGACCTTATTTCGCCGCCGCTTTGTCAGGTGAAGCACAGACCCGGTAAATTCCTGCAAAGTGCAATTGCGCGAAAGGCTGTTTTGACGCGGGCGTTTGGGCTATGCTATGCGGATCTGAATTACCACATCCATTGGCTACATTTTTGTAGCTGTATTGAACACAGGACCACTGGCTGCCATGCAAGAGCAATACCGCCCGGAAGAGATAGAATCAAAAGTCCAGCAACACTGGGACGAGAAGCGCACCTTTGAAGTAACCGAAGACGAGAGCAAAGAGAAGTATTACTGCCTGTCGATGCTTCCCTATCCTTCTGGTCGACTACACATGGGCCACGTGCGTAACTACACCATCGGTGATGTGATCGCCCGTTACCAGCGCATGCTGGGCAAAAACGTTCTGCAGCCAATCGGCTGGGATGCGTTCGGCCTGCCTGCAGAAGGCGCAGCGGTAAAAAACAATACCGCTCCGGCACCGTGGACGTACGACAACATCGCGTACATGAAAAACCAGCTCAAAATGCTGGGCTTCGGCTATGACTGGAGCCGCGAGCTGGCGACCTGCACCCCGGAATACTACCGCTGGGAGCAGAAGTTCTTCACCGAGCTGTACAAAAAAGGCCTGGTGTACAAGAAGACCTCTGCCGTTAACTGGTGCCCGAATGACCAGACCGTTCTGGCGAACGAGCAGGTTATCGACGGCTGCTGCTGGCGCTGCGACACCAAAGTTGAGCGTAAAGAGATCCCGCAGTGGTTTATCAAAATCACCGCTTACGCTGACGAACTGCTGAACGATCTGGATACACTGGATCACTGGCCTGACACCGTTAAGACCATGCAGCGCAACTGGATCGGCCGTTCTGAAGGCGTGGAAATTACCTTCAACGTTGAGAACTACGACCAGACCCTGACCGTCTACACCACCCGTCCGGATACCTTCATGGGTGCGACCTATCTGGCCGTGGCCGCAGGTCACCCGCTGGCGCAGAAAGCGGCAGAGAACAACCCGGAACTGGCGACCTTCATCGACGAATGCCGCAACACGAAAGTGGCCGAAGCCGACATGGCGACGATGGAGAAAAAAGGCGTTGCGACGGGCTTCTATGCTAAGCACCCGCTGACGGGCGAAGCGATCCCGGTCTGGGCTGCAAACTTCGTTCTGATGGAGTACGGTACTGGTGCTGTCATGGCCGTTCCGGGCCACGATCAGCGCGACTACGAGTTTGCCACCAAATACAACCTGCCGATTAAAGCCGTTATTCTGGCCGCCGATGGTTCTGAACCTGACCTGTCCGAGCAGGCGTTGACCGAAAAAGGCACCCTGTTCAACTCCGGTGAGTTCAGCGGCCTCAGCTTCGAAGAGGGCTTCAACGCCATCGCCGATAAGCTGGCCTCATTGGGCGTGGGCGAGCGTAAAGTGAACTTCCGTCTGCGCGACTGGGGCGTGTCCCGTCAGCGTTACTGGGGTGCGCCAATTCCAATGGTGACCCTGGAAGACGGCACCGTCATGCCAACGCCTGAAGATCAGCTGCCCGTGATCCTGCCGGAAGACGTGGTTATGGACGGCATCACCAGCCCGATCAAAGCCGATCCTGAGTGGGCTAAAACCACCGTCAACGGCCAGCCTGCACTGCGTGAAACCGACACCTTCGATACCTTTATGGAGTCCTCCTGGTACTACGCGCGCTACACCTGCCCGCAGTATAAAGAAGGCATGCTGGATTCTGACGCCGCCAACTACTGGCTGCCGGTAGATATCTATATTGGTGGTATCGAACACGCCATCATGCACCTGCTCTACTTCCGCTTTTTCCATAAGCTGATGCGCGATGCCGGCATGGTGAACTCTGACGAGCCCGCTAAACAGCTGCTGTGCCAGGGTATGGTGCTGGCAGACGCCTTCTACTATGTTGGCGCGAACGGAGAGCGTAACTGGGTTTCTCCGGTTGATGCGATCGTTGAGCGCGACGAGAAAGGCCGTATCGTGAAGGCGACAGACGCTGAAGGCCATGAACTGGTTTATACCGGCATGAGCAAGATGTCCAAGTCTAAAAACAACGGTATCGACCCGCAGGTGATGGTTGAGCGTTACGGCGCGGACACCGTACGTCTGTTCATGATGTTTGCTTCTCCGGCTGATATGACCCTTGAGTGGCAGGAATCCGGCGTAGAAGGCGCGAACCGCTTCCTGAAACGCGTCTGGAAGCTGGTGTACGAACATACCGCACAGGGTGATGCTCCGGCACTGAACGCCGCTGCGCTGAGCGAAGATCAGCAGGCGCTGCGTCGTGATGTTCATAAAACGATCGCGAAAGTGACCGATGATATTGGTCGTCGTCAGACCTTCAATACCGCAATTGCGGCTATTATGGAACTGATGAACAAGCTGGCGAAAGCCCCGCAGGACGGCGAGCAGGATCGTGCCATCATGCGTGAAGCGCTGCTGGCCGTGGTTCGCATGCTTAACCCGTTCACGCCACACGTCAGCTTCACCCTGTGGCAGGAGCTGAAAGGCGAAGGCGATATCGACAACGCGCCGTGGCCGGTAGCTGACGAAGCAGCGATGGTGGAAAACACCACGCTGGTGGTGGTCCAGGTCAACGGTAAAGTCCGTGGTAAAATTACCGTGGCGGTCGATGCAACTGAAGATCAGGTTCGCGAGCGCGCGGGCCAGGAACCTCTGGTTGCGAAATATCTTGAGGGCGTTACCTTACGTAAAGCGATCTACGTACCGGGTAAACTGCTCAATCTGGTCGTTGGCTAAGCGCGGGAGGAAACGTGCGACAACTGGCAACAATACTCTTATCTCTGGCGGTGCTTGTCACCGCTGGCTGTGGCTGGCACCTGCGCAATACCACGGCGGTGCCTGCTGAGATGAAAACAATGATCTTTGATTCCGGGGATCCAAACGGACCGCTCAGCCGGGCCATTCGTAATCAGCTGCGCCTGAACGGCGTTGAGCTTATTGAGAAAGGTACGCTGCGCCAGGATGTACCGTCTCTGCGCGTACTGGGAATGACGCTGGGCCAGGATACGGCGTCCATCTTCCAGGACGGCCGCACGGCTGAATATCAGATGGTGCTGTCGGTCAACGCGGCTGTACTGATCCCGGGTAAAGACATCTATCCGATCAGCGCAAAAGTGTATCGTTCGTTCTTTGATAACCCGCAAACCGCGCTGGCAAAAGATGCCGAACAGCAGATTATCATCAACGAAATGTACGACAAGGCGGCGGAACAGCTGATCCGCAAACTGCCGGGTATTGCAGCGTCTAACCGAGAAGGCTCTGACATTATTGAAAAACCGGATGCCAGTACGCCTCCTGTTTCTACCTCTCTGGGTAAATGATGATCAGGCTGTATCCTGAACAACTCCGCGCGCAGCTCAATGAAGGGCTGCGCGCGGCGTATCTGCTGCTCGGAAACGACCCGTTACTACTTCAGGAAAGCCTGGATGCCGTGCGGCATGCGGCCGCGGCTCAGGGCTTTGATGAACACCATACCGTTCAGGTGGATAACGCCACCGACTGGAACGCCCTCTTCTCACTCTGTCAGGCGATGAGCCTTTTTGCGTCGCGCCAGACAATCCAGATCCTGCTGCCGGAGAACGGCCCTAACGCTGCCATCAATGAGCAACTCGCCACGCTGGTCAGCCTGTTACACAGCGATCTGCTGTTGATTGTGCGCGGCAGCAAGCTCACCAAAGCGCAGGAAAACGCGGCATGGTTCACCCAGCTCGCGACCCACGCGGTGCTGATCACCTGCCAGACGCCTGAGCAGGCGCACCTGCCTAAATGGGTCGCCGCGAGAGCGAAGCAGCACAACCTTCAACTGGACGATGCGGCGAACCAACTGCTCTGCTACTGCTATGAAGGCAACCTGCTGGCACTGGCACAGGCGCTGGACAGGCTCTCCCTGCTCTGGCCGGACGGCAAGCTGACTTTACCGCGCGTTGAGCAGGCGGTTAACGATGCCGCACACTTCACGCCGTTCCACTGGGTGGATGCTCTGTTGTCGGCGAAAAGCAAACGCGCCCTGCATATTCTCCAGCAGCTGCGCCTGGAGGGCAGTGAACCCGTCATTCTGCTGCGCACGCTGCAGCGCGAGCTGTTGCTGCTGATAACGCTCAAGCGCCAGTCGGCCCATACGCCGTTACGCTCCCTGTTTGATAAACACCGGGTGTGGCAAAACCGGCGGGCAATGACCACCGAGGCCATCAACCGCTTGAGCCATGAACAGCTGCGCCAGGCGGTGCAGCTTCTGATGCGCGCCGAGCTCACCCTAAAACAAGATTACGGCCAGTCGGTGTGGGCGGAGCTGGAAAGCCTTTCCCTGCTGCTCTGCCACAAGGCGCTGGCTGACGTATTTATTGATGGATAGTATGCACTCTTTACAGGCCCTGTATGGCGGCACCTTTGACCCGGTACACTACGGGCATCTGAAGCCGGTAGAAATTCTGGCAAATCTGATCGGCCTGCAGCGCGTTACCATCATGCCCAATAATGTTCCGCCGCACCGCCCCCAGCCTGAAGCAACCAGCGAGCAGCGCAAAGAGATGCTCGCTCTGGCTATCGCGGATAAGCCGCTCTTCAGGCTGGATGAACGGGAATTGCGTCGCGACACCCCCTCGTGGACGTCGCAAACGCTGCAGGAGTGGCGGGCCGAGCAAGGGCCTGACCAGCCGCTCGCCTTTATCATCGGTCAGGACTCCCTGCTCAATTTCCCCACGTGGCACAAGTATGAAACCATTCTGGGGAACAGCCACCTGCTCGTCTGCCGCCGTCCGGGCTACCCGCTGACCATGCGCGAAGCGCAATATCAGCAGTGGCTTGAAGACCATCTCACCGATAACGTTGAAGATCTTCACAACCAGCCCGCCGGGAAGATTTATCTGGCGGAGACGCCGTGGTTCGACATCTCTGCGACCGTTATTCGCGAACGTTTACAGCAGGGTTTAGCCTGTGACGATCTGCTGCCTGCCCCGGTGCTGGCGTATATTCATACGCACGGGTTGTATCAGAAAACCGCAGATAAATAGCCAGAGGGCATAAAAAGCAGCATATTGATTATCCTGCCTTGACAGGTTAAGCCATACTGTTATCCTCCGCTGCCAGACTTTCCCGCCGATCGTTGCTTTACAGAAATTGTTTTACAAAAATGGCGATGCAATCTCAGGCGGAGGGTGGGATGATACCCGCCTTCAAAAGCCCGGACGGTGACATTTGTCCCGACAGGGGCGTCAGTTCAGGTATACTGTCTGGCCACGAATTCATAGTTGTACAATCTCATTCACCCAGGGGGAAAACTTGCAGGGTAAAGCACTCCAGGATTTTGTTATCGACAAAATTGATGACCTGAAAGGTCAGGACATCATCGCTATCGACGTTAAGGGTAAATCCAGTATTACCGACTGCATGATTATCTGCACCGGTACCTCTACGCGTCATGTTGTTTCGATTGCCGACCATGTGGTTCAGGAATCGCGCGCAGCAGGACTCTTACCGCTTGGCGTTGAAGGTGAAGCGACCGCTGACTGGGTGGTTGTTGACCTCGGCGATGTGATTGTCCACGTCATGCAGGAAGAGAGCCGTCGCCTGTATGAGCTGGAAAAACTCTGGGGTTAATGCGTGAAGTTGCAGCTGGTCGCCGTCGGCACCAAAATGCCGGACTGGGTACAAACCGGTTTTACTGAATATCTGCGTCGTTTTCCCAAAGATATGCCGTTCGAACTGGTGGAGATCCCCGCCGGGAAGCGCGGTAAGAACGCGGATATCAAACGTATTCTCGACAAAGAGGGTGAACTGATGCTTGCTGCCGCAGGCAAGAACCGCATCGTCACCCTTGATATTCCAGGTAAACCCTGGGATACGCCGCAGCTGGCGCATGAACTGGAGCGCTGGAAGCAGGATGGCCGCGACGTCAGTCTGTTGATTGGCGGACCTGAAGGGTTATCCCCCGCCTGCAAAGCGGCAGCAGAACAAAGTTGGTCTCTCTCCGCGCTGACGCTGCCCCACCCGCTCGTGCGGGTCCTGGTGGCGGAAAGCTTGTATCGCGCGTGGAGCATTACTACCAACCACCCCTATCACCGCGAGTAATGACTGACCAGGGTAGATTAAGCAGCGGATGAAACTACAGAATTCTTTTCGCGACTATACGGCTGAGTCCGCGCTGTTTGTGCGCCGGGCGCTGGTCGCCTTTACGGGGATTTTGCTGCTTACCGGCGTGCTGATCGCCAACCTTTATAATCTGCAAATTGTCCGCTTTACCGATTACCAGACGCGTTCTAACGAAAACCGCATTAAGCTGGTGCCTATCGCACCCAGCCGCGGCATTATCTACGACCGTAACGGCACCCCTCTGGCGTTAAACCGCACCATCTATCAAGTCGAGATGATGCCGGAGAAGGTCGATAACGTGCAGAATACGCTGGAAGCGCTAAGGAGCGTTGTCGATCTTAACGATGATGATATCGCGGCCTTCAAAAAAGAGCGCGCCCGCTCTCACCGTTTCACCTCCATTCCGGTTAAAACCAATCTGACGGAAGTCCAGGTCGCCCGTTTTGCGGTGAACCAGTACCGCTTCCCCGGTGTGGAAGTGAAGGGTTACAAGCGTCGCTACTATCCTTACGGATCCGCGCTGACGCATGTGATTGGCTACGTTTCCAAGATTAACGATAAAGACGTCGAGCGCCTCGATAAAGACGGCAAGCTGGCGAACTACGCCGCGACGCACGATATCGGCAAGCTGGGGATTGAACGCTACTACGAAGATGTCCTGCACGGGCAGACCGGCTATGAAGAAGTTGAGGTTAACAACCGTGGCCGCGTCATCCGCCAGCTTAAAGAAGTGCCGCCTCAGGCGGGGCACGACGTCTATCTGACGCTCGATCTCAAACTGCAGCAGTATATTGAAACCCTGCTGGCGGGCAGCCGCGCCGCCGTGGTGGTCACCGACCCGCGCACCGGCGGCATTCTGGCCATGGTTTCCATGCCAAGCTATGACCCGAACCTCTTTGTTGACGGCATCTCCAGCAAAGACTACTCCGGCCTGCTGAATGACCCTAACACCCCGCTGGTGAACCGCGCCACGCAAGGCGTTTACCCGCCGGCATCCACGGTTAAACCGTACGTGGCGGTCTCGGCGCTGAGCGCGGGCGTTATCAACCGCAATACCAGCCTGTTTGACCCTGGCTGGTGGCAGCTACCGGGCTCTGAAAAACGCTATCGCGACTGGAAGAAATGGGGCCACGGCCATCTGAACGTTACGAAATCTCTGGAAGAATCTGCAGATACCTTCTTCTATCAGGTGGCGTATGACATGGGCATTGACCGCCTGTCAGAGTGGATGAGCAAATTCGGCTACGGGCACTACACCGGCGTGGATCTGGCTGAAGAGCGCTCCGGCAACATGCCAACCCGTGAGTGGAAGCTGAAGCGCTTTAAGAAGCCGTGGTATCAGGGTGATACCATACCGGTGGGTATCGGCCAGGGTTACTGGACGGCCACCCCGCTTCAGATGAACAAAGCGATGATGATCCTCATTAACGACGGCGTGGTGAAAGTTCCGCATCTGCTGCAAAGCACCGTTGAAGATGGCAAAAAAGTGCCGTGGGTGCAGCCCCATGAAGCGCCGGTAGGCGACATCCATTCCGGCTTCTGGGAAATAGCGAAAGACGGTATGTACGGTGTGGCAAACCGTCCAAACGGAACCGCGCACAAGTATTTCGCCGGTACGCCATATAAAGTGGCCGCGAAATCCGGTACGGCGCAGGTCTTTGGCCTGAAAGCCAATGAAACCTATAACGCACACCGCATAGCCGAACGTCTGCGTGACCATAAGCTAATGACGGCGTTTGCCCCTTATGATAACCCGCAGGTGGCGGTGGCAATGATTCTGGAGAACGGCGGCGCTGGCCCGGCAGTAGGGACCATCATGCGCCAGATCCTGGACCACATTATGCTGGGTGATAACAACACCGAACTGCCGGCTGAAAATCCGGCCGCCGCTGCGGCGGAGGACCAATAATCATGACGGATAATCCAAATAAAAAATCGCTGTGGGATAAAATTCACATCGACCCAGCCATGCTGCTGATCCTGCTGGCCCTGCTGGTTTACAGCGCCCTGGTTATCTGGAGCGCCAGCGGCCAGGACATCGGCATGATGGAACGCAAGATCGGCCAGATCGCGATGGGTCTGGTCATTATGGTGGTGATGGCGCAGATCCCGCCGCGCGTCTATGAAGGCTGGGCGCCGTATCTCTACATCTTCTGTATTATTTTGCTGGTGGCGGTAGATGCGTTCGGTGCCATCTCAAAAGGGGCACAGCGCTGGCTGGATCTGGGCGTTGTTCGTTTCCAGCCCTCGGAGATTGCCAAAATCGCAGTCCCGCTGATGGTGGCGCGCTTTATCAACCGTGACGTCTGTCCGCCGTCGCTGAAAAATACCGCTATCGCCCTGGTGCTGATATTCCTGCCGACACTGCTGGTTGCGGCGCAGCCTGACCTCGGCACCTCGATCCTTATCGCCCTCTCCGGCCTGTTTGTCCTGTTCCTGTCGGGCTTAAGCTGGCGTCTGATTGGTATCGCGGTGATGCTGGTTGCAGCGTTTATCCCTATCCTGTGGTTCTTCCTGATGCATGACTACCAGCGCCAGCGCGTCATGATGCTTCTCGATCCGGAAACCGATCCGCTCGGTGCGGGCTATCATATTATTCAGTCCAAGATTGCGATTGGCTCCGGCGGCCTGCGCGGTAAAGGCTGGCTGCACGGTACCCAGTCGCAGCTGGAGTTTTTACCGGAGCGCCACACCGACTTTATCTTTGCGGTACTGGCGGAAGAGCTGGGACTGGTTGGCATCCTGATCCTGCTGGCGCTCTACGTGCTGCTCATCATGCGAGGTTTGTGGATTGCGGCCCGCGCGCAGACCACCTTCGGCCGCGTCATGGCAGGCGGACTGATGTTGATTTTATTCGTTTATGTCTTCGTAAATATTGGTATGGTGAGTGGTATTCTGCCGGTGGTAGGCGTACCGCTGCCGCTGGTGAGTTACGGAGGCTCGGCACTGATCGTGTTGATGGCCGGGTTTGGTATCGTGATGTCGATCCACACCCACAGAAAAATGTTGTCAAAAAGCGTATAAAAATAAGGGGATCGGAATGCGTAAGCAGTGGCTGGGTATCTGCATTGCGGCAAGTTTACTTGCGGCCTGTACAAGTGATGATGGTCAGCAACAGGCAACCGTCGCGCCGCCGCAGCCTGCGGTGTGTAATGGCCCAATCGTTGAAATTAGCGGTGCCGATCCCGTTTATGAACCGCTGAATGCCAGCGCGAATCAGGATTACGAGCGCGACGGCAAAAGCTACAAAATTGTGCAGGATCCGTCCCGCTTTAGCCAGGCTGGCTTTGCCGCCATTTATGATGCTGAGCCGGGCAGTAACCTGACGGCATCGGGTGAAACATTTGACCCAATGCAGCTGACTGCGGCGCACCCGACGCTACCGATCCCTAGCTACGCCCGTATCACCAACCTGGCGAACGGCCGTATGATCGTCGTGCGTATTAACGACCGCGGCCCGTACGGTAATGACCGGGTGATTTCCCTGTCCCGCGCGTCTGCCGATCGCCTGAATACCTCGAACAACACCAAAGTTCGCATTGACCCAATTATCGTGGCGCAGGATGGTTCGCTCTCCGGGCCGGGAACCGCGTGTACCACGGTGGCGAAACAGACCTATGCCCTCCCCGACCGCCCAAATCTGGACGGCGGCATGGGAAGCGTCTCCTCGCCGGCAGAGCCTTCTCAGCCGGCGGGAGAAATACGCCCGATCAGCAATGACACGCTGCAAAGCGATGATGCCACTGGCGCACCGGTAAAAAGCAGCGGCTTCCTTGGCGCACCAACGAACTTAGCCTCGGGCGTGCTGGAGAGCAGTGAGCCGACGCCAGCCCCTGTTGCCGCTCCCGTCGTGCAGCAGCCTGCCCCGGTAACGGCTCCGGTCACGACCCAGAGCGCAGCCGTTGCCGCTCCCGCAGCAGCCAGCGGCGGCTTTGTCGTCCAGGTGGGCGCAGTGAGCGATCGGGCCCGTGCCCAGCAGTATCAGCAGCGTCTAAGCCAGCAGTTTGGCGTGCCAGGACGCGTTGAGCAAAACGGCGCGGTCTGGCGTATTCAGATGGGGCCGTTTGCCAGCAAGTCGCAGGCGGCATCCCTGCAGCAGCGTTTGCAGAGCGAGGCACAGCTGCAGTCCTTTATCGCTGTTACGAAGTAATTAATCGGCGGTATCCGAAATGTCAGTTTGTGTAAAACACATTCACAAACTCATGCTTAAAGTCGGATGCCTGCCTGAATAGCATTTGCTATAGTAAGGCACTTTTTTTAATTCCATCACGGATGTCGTAGTTCTGACCATGAAGACCACTTTTTCTGCTCGTTTTGTGCAGCGCATGGCGCTGACCACGGCCCTTTGCGCGGCTGCACTCTCTGCAGCTCATGCTGATGACCTGAATATCAAGACCATGATCCCTGGCGTTCCGCAAATCGACGCGGAATCCTACATCCTGATCGATTACAACTCTGGCAAAGTGCTGGCAGAACAGAATGCCGATGCCCGCCGTGACCCGGCCAGCCTGACCAAAATGATGACCAGCTACGTCATCGGCCAGGCAATGAAAGCCGGTAAGTTCAAAGAGACGGATCTGGTCACCATCGGCAACGATGCGTGGGCTACCGGGAACCCGGTTTTCAAAGGTTCCTCGCTGATGTTCCTGAAACCGGGAATGCAGGTTCCGGTTTCTCAGTTAATTCGTGGCATTAACCTGCAGTCCGGTAACGATGCCTGCGTGGCCATGGCCGATTTCGCCGCCGGTAGTCAGGATGCGTTCGTGGGCCTGATGAACAGCTACGTAAATGCCCTGGGTCTGAAGAACAGCCATTTCCAGACCGTACACGGTCTCGATGCAGACGGTCAGTACAGCTCCGCACGTGATATGGCGCTGATTGGTCAGGCGCTGATCCGCGACGTACCTAACGAGTATTCTATCTACAAAGAGAAAGAGTTCACCTTCAACGGCATTCGTCAGACCAACCGTAACGGCCTGCTGTGGGATAACAGCCTGAACGTTGACGGCATCAAAACCGGCCACACCGACAAAGCCGGTTACAACCTGGTAGCCTCTGCCACTGAAGGCCAGATGCGCCTGATCTCTGCCGTGATGGGCGGTCGCACCTTTAAAGGTCGCGAAACCGAGAGTAAGAAGCTGCTGACCTGGGGCTTCCGTTTCTTCGAAACCGTGAACCCGCTGAAAGCAGGCAAAGAATTTGCTTCTGAACCCGTCTGGTTCGGCGATAACGATCGTGCTTCTCTGGGCGTGGATAAAGACCTCTACCTGACCATTCCACGCGGTCGTATGAAGGATCTGAAAGCAAGCTATGTGCTCAACACCACCGAACTGCATGCCCCGCTGCAGAAAAACCAGGTGGTGGGCACCATCAACTTCCAGCTGGACGGTAAAACGATCGACCAGCGTCCACTCGTGGTATTGGAAGAAATTCCTGAAGGCAATTTCTTCGGCAAAATCATTGATTACATTAAACTGATGTTCCATCACTGGTTTGGCTAAAAATCGAACACTTGAAAGTGTGATTTTGATCCCCATATACTAAGTATCCTGATAACTCCCACCTGACGTGGGAGTTATTCTTTTTGACGTTACGCCGGAGCTGACATGAAAACCAAACTTAACGAACTGCTTGAATTCCCTACCCCGTTTACCTACAAAGTAATGGGTCTGGCGAAACCTGAGCTGGTTGATCAGGTGGTTGAAGTGGTACAGCGCCATGCGCCGGGTGACTACTCTCCGTCAGTAAAACCAAGCAGCAAGGGCAACTACCACTCGGTTTCTATTACCATCACTGCCACACATATCGAGCAGGTTGAGACGCTGTACGAAGAGCTCGGCAATATCGAAATCGTTCGTATGGTGCTGTAGCCCCTTTGCGGTTACCCGGTTTACCGGGTAACCCCTCTTCCCCGCTGTGATATACTCCCCCTCATCTTTTTCTCGTCTTCGGAGACGCGTTTTGTATCAGGATAAAATTCTGGTCCGTCATCTCGGGCTGCAACCTTATGAGCCTGTCTCTCAGGCTATGCACGAGTTCACCGATTCACGCGATGACACAACACCTGATGAGATTTGGCTGGTCGAACATCTGCCGGTATTTACGCAGGGCCAGGCGGGAAAAGCGGAACACTTATTAATGACGGGCGATATCCCGGTGATCCAGAGCGACCGCGGCGGTCAGGTCACGTACCATGGGCCCGGGCAGCAGGTGATGTACGTCCTGCTTAATCTGAAGCGCAGAAAGCTTGGCGTACGTGAGCTGGTGACGTTACTGGAACAGACCGTCGTCAACACGCTGGCGGAGTATGGTATTGACGCGCATCCGCGTGCCGATGCGCCGGGCGTCTACGTTGGCGAAATGAAGATCTGCTCTCTGGGGCTACGTATTCGTAAAGGTTGTTCCTTCCACGGTCTGGCATTGAATATTAATATGGATCTTACGCCTTTCCAGCGCATAAACCCCTGCGGCTACGCCGGCATGGAAATGACGCAAATGCGCCAGTGGGTCGATACCGCTACGCCAGAAAATATACGTCCCGTGCTTCTGAAGAATGTGTTAGCGCTACTTAACAATCCCCCGCACGAATATATCCCTGCTTAATATATCATCCAGAATGGCTCGATAATTTGACGGGCCACTGTTTATTTACCGCTTTTACGCTTTACAATAATCCGCAGATTCTATATTTTCGAAGCGCCCGAATATTGCCCTTACATATTATTTAGCCTCCGGACAGCACGGCATACACAGGCTAAGTAATTTGAGTGATAATCACACAACTGTTTGTTTTTGATAAACAAGTGGAACAAAAGCAACACTTTACGAATCTCTACAAGCATAATAAATAAATTGAACTATCATTCATGTTGTGAATGTATACGGAGTGAAAGCGTGGAGTATAATAATTTACCAGCCAAACGCCTGAATGACCCTGGTGGCGAAGATAAGCCGCAAATTTTTCGGACTTTACGTAATATTGATCTCAATTTACTGACTATTTTTGAGGCAGTATATGTCCATAAGGGTATCGTTAATGCTGCGAAAATTCTTAATCTCACGCCATCGGCAATAAGTCAGTCAATTCAAAAGCTACGGGCTATATTTCCCGACCCCTTATTTATCCGTAAGGGCCAGGGCGTCACGCCAACAGCCTATGCGACACATCTCCACGAATACATCAGCCAGGGGCTGGAGTCGATTCTGGGTGCGCTGGATTTAACCGGAAGCTATGACAAACAGAGAACCATCACCATCGGCTGCTCCCCTTCTGTCGGCGTGCTGGTGATGCCCGCGATCTTCCAGGCAGTGAAAGAGCATGCGCCTCAGCTTCTGCTTCGCAATGTGCCTCTTAACGAACCTGACGTTCAGCTTGCTCAGTTCCAGACGGACCTGGTCATCGAAAGCGGCAGCTTTAGCGCCCGAGCGCTGGGGCAAAATGTGCTTTACGCGGATAACCTGGTGCTGGTTTGCCGCAAGCAGCACCCCGTCCTCAGCGAGCCGTTATCCATTGAAAACCTGCGCAACTACGACCACTCGTCTTTCATGACCGAAGGACAGTCTAACCACGCTCTGCGTCAGCGTATTGACGAAATTTTCCCGGAACGTCAGATCAGTTTCAGCAGTTACAATATGTTCACCACCGCATCCCTGATTGGCAGCAGCGATATGCTGTGCATCATGCCTTCACGCCTGTATAACCTGCTGCGGAAATGCTGGCCGCTGGAGAGTATTCCGCTTAGCCAGCTCAATGCAGAATCTATCGAGATTTCACTGCATTACAACAAGCTCAGCTTGCGCGATCCGGTACTGGAAAACGTCATCCGCATTATCCGTCAGGCCTTCTGACAGAGCGTACCCGTACACGTCCCTGCCGCTCGCAGGGCAAAAGGCACAAAACAACAACTATTTTACAAATTGGCGACCTGGCAGGCTGCTTTAACGCCCCTATAAATGATATACTGCCTGTCGTTCGTTCAAAAATAGTTGATAAATACAACATTCCCTTGAATTGAAACGCTTTCCTTCGATATTCGCAACTGGAACACGCACGCTATGAGTAAACCCATTGTGATGGAACGCGGTGTTAAATACCGCGATGCCGATAAAATGGCCCTTATCCCGGTTAAAAACGTGGCTACAGAGCGCGAGGCGCTGTTAAGAAAACCGGAATGGATGAAAATCAAACTTCCGGCAGACTCTTCGCGTATCCAGGGGATCAAAGCGGCGATGCGTAAGAATGGCCTTCACTCTGTTTGTGAAGAAGCCTCTTGCCCGAACCTTGCTGAATGTTTCAATCACGGCACCGCGACGTTTATGATTCTGGGTGCCATCTGTACCCGCCGCTGCCCATTCTGCGACGTGGCGCATGGCCGCCCGGTGGCCCCCGATGCCAACGAGCCGCAAAAACTGGCGCAAACCATCGCCGACATGGCGCTGCGTTATGTGGTTATCACCTCCGTTGACCGCGACGATCTGCGTGATGGCGGTGCTCAGCACTTCGCTGACTGCATTACTGCCATTCGCGAAAAAAGCCCGAACATCAAAATCGAAACGCTGGTTCCTGACTTCCGCGGCCGTATGGACCGCGCGCTGGATATACTGACCGCGACGCCGCCAGATGTGTTTAACCACAACCTGGAGAACGTTCCGCGTCTTTACCGTCAGGTGCGTCCGGGAGCCGACTATAACTGGTCTCTGAAGCTGCTGGAGCGCTTTAAAGAAGCACATCCGCATATCCCGACCAAGTCAGGTCTGATGGTTGGTCTGGGTGAAACCAATGACGAAATCATCGACGTCATGCGCGATCTGCGCCGCCACGGTGTGACCATGTTGACGCTCGGCCAGTATCTGCAGCCAAGCCGTCACCACCTGCCGGTACAGCGCTACGTGAGCCCGGATGAATTTGACGAGATGAAAGCCGAAGCGCTGGCGATGGGCTTTACCCACGCGGCTTGTGGTCCGTTTGTTCGTTCTTCTTACCATGCGGATATGCAGGCGAAAGGCGAAGAAGTCAAATAACGCCGTAATATTCATTTACAGTAATGCAAAAAAACCGGCCTCATGAGCCGGTTTTTTTTCGCAAGCCCTCAGGCATTGCCGTTACTCTTTGTGGGAAAGCTTCTCTGCCGGGATGTCGTCAGCGCTTTTCTTCGCGGCTGCGTCATCGTCGTTCATCGCTTTCTTGAAGCCTTTGATGGCAGCCCCCAGGTCACCACCCAGCGTGCGTAACTTCTTGGTACCAAACAGCAGGACGACCAGTGCGGCAACCACCAGCAGTTTGGTAATACTAATCTCACCCATAGATACCTTCTTTACTTAAAACAGGCTGCATTCAGCGCCAAAACCCGATCGTATTAACGGTCATTTGGCGCGTGCACACAATAGCAATCTGTAACAAGGTGAATCAAGCATTGTTGAAAAAAACATCACAATAATTGCGGTGGCGCAAAGCGACGGTTGCGAAGAACAGGTAATTGCTGACGCGCAAGCGCAACTCTTTCTAAAATTATCTCCGCCATCAGCATAACCGACGCTTCCGCTGCGGCGGCAATCGTCACTCCCAGGGGATCAACCACCCTGCTCTGCCCGATGTTTTTATTGCCGCACTCCCCGGCGGCAACAACATAACAGGTCGTGTCCAGCGCGCGTGCCGCAAGCAGCGTAGCCCAGTGTTGCTCTTTTAGCGGCCCCTTAACCCATGCGGCGGGCAATACCAGCACCTCCGCCCCCTGCAGCGCCAGATGCACCGCCAGCTCCGGGAAACGCAGGTCATAGCAGGTCATCAACCCCACCTTAAACCCGTCGATATCAATGAGCGGTGGGACGACATCTCCCGGATCAACGCGTCGCGACTCCTGAATGCTGAACGCATCATAGAGATGAAGCTTGGCGTAGCGCGCAACAATGGCACCGTCACGGATAGCCACCAGCGTATTCACTGCGCGACCCGGCGTTGAGGGAACGTGCACGGTTAAGACGGTGGTCATCGTACTGCCTACGCTCTGGGCGAGCAGCTGTTGTAAAAATTCGCCGTCAAGGGCCTGTGCGGACTTCACGGACAAATCCGGGTCGTTATCATCCCTTGCCAGCAACGCCTCAGGAAGCACCAGCAGCGACGCGCCTTTCTGTCGGGCCTGTATCATCAGGTTAACGCACTGCACTGCGTTAAGCCGCCAGTCAGGCGTGACCGCAAACTGCCCTACCGCAACATACATATTTGTCCCCTCATTATAAACAGCGTTAAACTCGCTACTCTTACACATCAAATAGCAGGTATTTAGCGTGTTACAACTCCTTTTAGCTGTTTTTATTGGTGGAGGCACGGGGAGCGTTGCGAGGTGGTTACTGAGTATGCGGTTTAATCCCCTGCACCAGGCGATTCCATTAGGAACGCTGGCCGCCAACCTGATTGGTGCTTTTATTATTGGTATGGGGCTGGCCTGGTTTAACCGGATGACGCACATCGATCCCATGTGGAAAGTCTTGATTACCACCGGCTTCTGCGGCGGTTTGACCACCTTTTCAACCTTTTCCGCGGAAACGGTTTTTCTCTTTCAGGAAGGACGTATCGGCTGGGCGCTGGTGAATATCGCGATCAACATGATCGGATCTTTCGCGATGACGGGGATCGCATTTTGGCTTTTTTCCTCTGTAAGCACGCATTAACTGCCGGAGCGTTAATGTTGGCTTAATTTTTCTCTGTCACTCTGAAGGCAATACTGAACGAGGGTGACAAATGAAACAGAGTCTGATGAGCGCAGGCATGGTGTTGTTGAGCGTACTGATCGTGGCCAGCTTCCTGAAAATTTACCTGCTTGGCTGATTCATAACGAAAAAAACCCGCTCAATGAGCGGGTTTTGAAATTCTTGCTGACGCGTCTGAATTACAGAGCGATTACGTTAGCAGCAGAAGGGCCTTTGGCACCGTTAGTGATTTCGAACTCTACACGCTGACCTTCAGCCAGAGTTTTGAAACCATTAGACTGGATTGCAGAGAAGTGTACGAACACGTCTTTGCTGCCATCTTCAGGAGTAATGAAACCGAATCCTTTGGACTCATTAAACCACTTAACGTTACCTTTAATCTTAGACATCAAAATTACCTTTACATTAAAAAACGACACAAATGCTGTGTCGGTTACCAGTACATCAATTGTGGGACCTTTTGTCCAGCGGATCTTTGACAAAAAGTGACTAAAGTCGCGTTAATTTTCACTGACAGATTTTTATCGCTTACGAATCAACGGCTGCACGTTTTTTCACCACCAGGTAATGTTTTGTCAGTTAAAACTGAAAACGCATCCAGGCGAAGTAAACGTTACCGTTGTTATACGTTCCCGGAATGTAGGTCATCTGGAACGTTGCAGGGCCGTAACCAACAGAGGCCAGAGGCAGCAATACGGGGATCGGAATGTACTTCCAGTTGTCGCGCGCGGTCACCCCGGCGGTATAGCCCAGACCAACGTGGAAGTTCTCATCCGCCAGCGGGCGCCAGGTTTTTTCCCAGCCGTAGCCGCCAATCGGTTCCCACTTGTTAAAGGAGTCTTTGAAGGCCATCAGATAGATGCCATGCCAGTTTCCTTTATCATCCCAGCGCGACTGACCAAAACCCGCTCCCCAGGGACGCTCGTTGTATTTATCCGTTTTCTCTTTGTCGTAAGCAAAGCGCGCATGCCACGTTATTGCCGGGACATAGAGATCATAATGTTCAGGCGCTGACCAGGTCTGCGAAACATTATCCGTAAAAGTGGAGAACCAACCTTTATCCGTCGCGTTGTTCTCTGCCTGTGCAACAGAAGAAAACGTTAACTGGCCAATAATAAACAATAAAATAGAGAAAAAAGTATTACGTACAATCACAATGCAATTACCATTCTTGATATTCAAGGCAAAGTTTAACATAGAATAATTGAACCAAGCCTTAACGGTATCACCCCTACTCTTAAATATCAGGCCGCTTTTCGGGAATATTCCTAAAGCGGCGTTCTGCTTATCCCGAATAAACCCACATCATGTACGCCTAATGTCTGTTAACGGTCTCCAGTACTAACAGGCCAGACCACACAAAAGTTTAACATTTTGTTATCATTACATAGACATGTTACGCTGTCTTTGCCGGTCAAGATCCTTATGACATAAATGCCTTAGCCATGGCAAAACGCTGTTATGCTGTTCGTTAGTCGTCTGTTTATTGATTTTAATCAGCAAGGGCGGGCCATTAATTCGGCACATTTTCATCCTTCATTTTTATATTAATTTTTTATATCTCAGGGCAGAAAGACACAGGGGAAATCATGCTTACGTTTATCGAACTCCTAATTGGGGTCGTCGTCATTGTGGGTGTAGCTCGCTACATCATTAAAGGATACTCAGCCACGGGCGTTTTATTTGTCGGTGGTTTAACGCTGCTGATAATCAGCGCAGTAATGGGTCATCAGGTTTTACCTGCCAGCGCAGCCAGCACGGGCTACACCGCCACGGATATTGTTGAATATATTAAAATCCTGCTCATGAGCCGCGGTGGCGATCTGGGTATGATGATCATGATGCTGTGCGGTTTTGCAGCCTATATGACCCATATCGGCGCGAACGACATGGTTGTGAAGCTTGCCTCGAAACCCCTGCAGTACATTAACTCGCCGTATCTGTTGATGGTTGCCGCCTATTTCCTCGCCTGCCTGATGTCGCTGGCCGTTTCATCGGCAACCGGGCTTGGCGTACTGTTAATGGCCACGCTGTTCCCGGTGATGGTGAACGTGGGGATCAGCCGTGGGGCAGCGGCGGCAATTTGCGCCTCCCCCGCGGCCATTATTCTCTCCCCGACGTCAGGTGACGTTGTGCTGGCGGCGAAAGCAGCCGAAATGTCGCTTATCGACTTCGCCTTTAAAACCACGCTGCCGATCTCGATTGTCGCCATTGTGGGAATGGGTATCGCGCATTTCTTCTGGCAGCGCTATCTCGATAAGAAAGAGAACATCAGCCATGAAATGATGGATGTAAGCGAAATCACCACCACCGCGCCGGCGTTCTATGCCATTTTGCCGTTCACGCCAATTATCGGCGTGCTCATTTTTGACGGGAAATGGGGCCCGCAGCTGCACATTATTACTATCCTGGTTATCTGTATGCTCTTAGCCGCTGTGCTGGAGTTCGTGCGCGGTTTCAACACCCAAAAAGTCTTCTCCGGCCTTGAGGTCGCGTATCGCGGTATGGCAGATGCGTTTGCTGGCGTGGTGATGCTGTTGGTTGCAGCAGGTGTCTTTGCCCAGGGTCTGAGCACGATCGGCTTTATCCAGAGCCTGATCTCCATCGCCACCTCGTTTGGCTCGGCCAGTATTATCCTGATGCTGGTCCTGGTGGTACTGACCATGCTGGCGGCAATGACCACCGGTTCCGGGAATGCGCCATTTTACGCCTTCGTTGAGATGATCCCTAAGCTGGCTCACTCGTCCGGTATCAACCCGGCTTATCTTTCCATTCCGATGCTCCAGGCCTCAAACCTGGGTCGTACCATCTCGCCTGTCTCAGGCGTGGTGGTGGCGGTCGCCGGGATGGCCAAAATCTCGCCGTTTGAAGTGGTGAAACGCACGTCAGTGCCGGTGCTGGTTGGGCTAATCATCGTTATTATTGCTACCGAAGTGCTGGTTCCCGGCGCCGCCTAAGTGAAATTCCTGATTACCTAAAAGCGCCTGCGGGCGCTTTTTGTGCTTTAATAACCCACAAAAATGAATTGCGCACAACCAATCAGGAAATCACATGTTCAGGAAGGATATCGTTATCCCGTCTGGCGCAGTAGCGCTTGCACTCAGTCTCTTCTCAGCACAGGCCGAACCCCTCAAGGCCACGCAGTACGGCGATTTCGATCGCTATGTGCTGGCTTTGTCCTGGCAAACGGGATTTTGTCAAAGCATGGTCGAGCGTAACCGCAATGAACCGGATGAATGTCGTCTGCAAAAAGAGCGCGACAATAAAACCGATTTTCTGACCGTTCACGGGCTATGGCCCGGCCTGCCGAAATCCATTGCCGCACGCGGCGTGGATGAACGTCGATGGATGCGATTTGGCTGCGCCACGCGCCCTATCCCGAACATGCCGGAAGTGAAGGCCAGCCGCAAATGCGCAGCAGCCGAAACCGGGCTGTCGCTTTCCGGCGCGGCTAAGCTGAACGAGGTCATGCCGGGCGCGGGTGGAAACTCCTGTCTGGAACGTTACGAATATGCCAAACATGGCGTCTGCTTTGGTTTTGATCCCGATGCCTATTTCGGCACCATGGTGAGAATGAATCAGGAAATGAAAAACAGCGCCGTCGGTCATTTCCTTGCGGAAAATTACGGTAAAACCGTCAGCCGGAGTGATTTTGACAACGCCGTTGCCAAAACCTGGGGCAAGGAAAATATCAAAGCCTTCAAGCTGACCTGCAACGGTAATCCGGCCTATCTGACCGAGATGCAAATTTCACTCAAAGCAGACACCATTAACGCCCCGCTTTCTGCGACATCCTTTGCTCCGCAGCCGCATCCAGGCAACTGCGGAAAACAATTTGTCATTGATAAGGCCGGTTACTGATCGCCCACCACCGGTCGCACCATGTCAAACCGGTGTTCATCACTGATGCCATAGTAAGCCGTCGGCCCACCCGCACGCAGGATGGGCTGCGCTTTCGACGTCTGGTATATCCCCTCTTCCAGCAGCGTTTCGGCAATATGGATCCCGACCACTTCTCCCAGCACCAGCCAGGTATCCACCGGCGTACCGTCGGCGCCGGTAAGCTGAATGCACTGAGACAGGCGGCACTCAAAGTTGACCGGGCTTTCCGCCACGCGGGGGGCGCTCACCAGCTGGCTTGCCGCAGGCGTTAATCCGGAAAAGGTAAATTCGTCCTGGTCGTGAGGCAGCATGGCAGAGGTCTGATTCATCGCTTCCGCAAGATCGCGCGTTGCCAGATTCCAGACAAACTCCTTTGTTTCAACAATATTACGCACGCTGTCCTTCCAGCCGTTGCTTGAAAAGCCAATGATCGGCGGGCGATAGTTAAAGCAGTTGAAGAAGCTATACGGCGCAAGGTTGAGCTGACCGGCCTGGTCGCAAGAGGAGATCCAGCCAATCGGCCGGGGGCCGATAATGGCGTTCAGCGGGTCATGCGGCAGGCCATGCCCCTGAGACGGTTGGTAGAAGTACATAATTCTCTCTCGTTGATGGGTAACGCCCGGGTTCAGAACATACAGCGTAACGCAATCCGCCAGGAATGAAGACTGAATAAATTTCAGTGAAAATTCATATGGCACATGAATGTGACCTTCATCACTTCAAACTTGCGCGTTCAGCCAGTATCATCGGGAGAGTTAAACCCTCGCTGCCAGACGGCGAGGGTTTTCTTTTGGATTGGTTTCTGCGTTAGACGCAGCATTAACGACATGGAGTAAAAAATGTCCAGACCTACAATCATCATCAACGAGCTCGACGCAGAACGTATCGACAGGCTGCTGGAAAAAGCAGAATTCGCCTCACTTCCGGTGGCCGATGCCCTGAATGAGGAACTCGACCGGGCGCAGATGTGCACGCCTGAGACGATGCCGCATAACGTGGTCACCATGAACAGCCAGGTGAAATTCCGCAATCTGACCACCGGTGAAGAGCTGACACGCACGCTGGTTTACCCGGCCCAGATGACCGACAGCAGCGCACAGCTTTCGGTTCTTGCGCCGGTGGGGGCCGCACTGCTGGGGCTGCGCACGGGCGATACCATCCACTGGGACTTGCCGGGCGGTGCCTCCACCCATCTGGAAGTGCTGGAGCTGCTCTACCAGCCAGAAGCCGCGGGCGATTACCTGCGTTAATGTCATTCTGAACAAACGCGACCCGCGTTGCACAGAGGATGCGCCTGCATCCTCTTTCCGAACATCTTCACCCGATTGCGCTACATCGCAGGACAGTACCTTGAGCGCCACCGGCGAGTGACCTCACACCACGCCGCCCGGGAACGCATTTACCAGGCCCTTCACTTTTTGCTCAGCGGCCTCAGGCGTTTCCGCGCCGGGCACCAGAATCACCTTCCGGCACTCCTCCTCCCGTTTTTCGAAAATCTTATAGGCACGTTCCGCATCCGCCAGGGGGAGATAATGCGTCACAATCTCTTCTGGCGTCAGCAGCCCTTTTTCGATCAGCGGTAACAGTTCGCCCAGCCAGGCGTGGACGTGCGTCTGGCCCATCTTAAACGTCAGCCCTTTATCGAAGGCATCCCCAAACAGGAAGCCATGAATAAACCCGGCATACACGCCGGGTACGCTGACCACCCCGCCGCGCCGGACGGCAGCGATACACTGACGCAGCGCTTTGCCGCTGCTGCCCTCAATTTTAAGGTTGCTGAGGATCGTCTCCGTGGTGCTGCCCTTGGCTTCGAACCCGACGGCATCAATGACGGCATCGACACCCCGCTGCCCGGCGGTTTGCTCGATTATCTTTTCCGCCGCGTCGTTATCATCATCAAAATTGATGGGGATAGCACCGTAGCGCGCCTCGGCAAACCGCAGCCGATAGGGGTGATGGTCGATAACAAAGATCTGCTCAGCCCCTAACAGCCGTGCGCAGGCAATCGTCAACAACCCCACCGGACCGGCACCGAAAACGGCGACGCTGGAGCCTTTTTCAATCTGCGCATTTTTTGCCGCCTGCCAGGCGGTGGGTAAAATATCAGAAAGAAACAGGGCCTTATCATCGGAGAGCAGCTGCGGCACCTTAAACGGTCCGACGTTGCCTTTCGGCACGCGCACATATTCCGCCTGTCCTCCCGGCACGCCGCCGTAGAGATGGCTATAGCCAAACAGCGCTGCCGGCGCGGGAATTTGCTTTTTGTTCAGCGCAGCGCCCTGCCCGGCATTGGTATTCTCACAGGCAGCGTACTGCTGCAGACGGCAAAAGAAGCAGTCACCGCAGGCGATGACAAAGGGGATCACCACGCGATCGCCTTTTTGCAGGTCCTTCACCTCTCGACCGCACTCGACGATCTCGCCCATAAATTCATGTCCAAAAATGTCGCCGTGCTGCACCTTTGGGATCTTTCCACGATAGAGATGCAGGTCGGAGCCGCAAATCGCCGTGGCCGTGACGCGCAGGATGATATCGTCGGGCTGTTCAATGATGGGATCGGGGACATTCTCAACGCGAACATGGTGCGGACCGTGGTACGTGAGTGCTTTCATGCGACCTCCGAAAGGTTTCAGGTAAGTTTATAAAGGGTAGCTACCCCTGAAAGTCTGCCGGGAAATACGCGCCTTTTGAGATTTATCCTGGCGAGAGAGGAAAAGTGCCGAAGCGCTTACAGAAACCATTCATATTTTGTGGTTGAATGTATCCAGCGTTTATAAACAAGGAGAAACGGTTATGTATAAGACAATCATTATGCCGGTTGATGTTTTCGAAATGGAACTGAGCGACAAAGCTGTTCGCCACGCGGAATTCCTCGCGCAGCAGGACGGAATTATTCATCTTTTACACGTCTTACCGGGCTCTGCCAGCCTGAGCCTGCACCGCTTTGCCGCCGACGTGCGTCGCTTTGAGGAGCACTTACAGCACGAAGCCGAAACGCGGCTGCAGACCATGGTCGGGCATTTCAGCATCGACCCTTCCCGCATCAAAACCCACGTCCGGTTCGGTAGCGTGCGCGATGCCGTCAATGAACTGGCCGCGGAGCTGAATGCAGACGTGGTGGTGATCGGTTCACGTAATCCCTCCATTACCACTCACCTGCTGGGGTCGAACGCCTCCAGCGTGATCCGCCACACCCATATTCCGGTGATGGTGGTCCGGTAAATACCAACAAAAAACCCCGCTTTCGCGGGGTTTTGTTTATCAGTACAGGTGACCAATATTGACGATGGTGCTGACGGTATCGCCGAAGAAGGTCAGGCGGCTGAGTACCACGCCCACCAGCAGGAGCGCAAACACCGCTTTCTGCATCGGCTGGCGCTTCAGCGATAACGCGCCACCCACAACGCAGCACAGCAGGCTGCCCAGATAGAGCGGCGAGCTTAACCAGGCGTGAGCGGTCATTTTCATGATGGTACCGCCGCTGAGCCACATCACCGGCGCGGCAATCAGCAGCGCCATCAGGGCGATAATCCCCTGGCGCAGCGCGGCGTTTGATCCTTTCAGCCCGAGCAGCGGCGTTGCGGCACAGCCCATCACCCAGACCGTCGCAAAGAACAACATCATGGTGATGCCGTTGGCAATGGCCTGCATCGCCGGTGCCGCGTAGGTCATTCCCTGCACCACCACCAGCAGGATCCCGAACAGGGACGCCAGCAGCGCTGCGCCTTTGTTTCCCTTACTCAGGAAGGCCAGCCCAATCATGGCGCCGTACAGGGTCGCGCCCAGAATTTCGCGGCTCAGCCAGGCATGTTTCAGGTTAATCAACGCGTTGTATGCGTGTTCCGGGTGCGCCAGATGCAGCACCGCGGCAATGGAGGCAACGCCCAGAATCAGCCCGGTAATCAGCCAGTGAAGGCGGGTGCCATGCACTTCACCACGGAGCGTGCGCCAGGTCAGGAGCAGCGTCATCCCGACGGACATCTGGCTTAGCACGGTAAAGATAACGAGCGGTAATTCATACTTTTCCATTATTTATCCCCCGGCTGTTTTGGCTGACGGGCCAGAATGAAGCGCGTACCCGGATTAAGCTGAGGCATCTTCGGGAAGCCCGGCGGATACTGCACGGCATTGTTCGGCAGCGGATCGGCATCCAGATCGATAATCGACAAGGCACCGACCGGACACGCGTTCACGCAGGCCGGGGCCATACCGATATCGAGACGTTCATAGCACATGCTGCACTTCTCCGCCTTTTGCGTCTCTTCATTGAAGCGTGGCGCGCCGTACGGGCAGTTACGGATGCAGTTTTTACAGCCGATACAGCGTTCAGGGTTATGGACCACCACGCCGTCATCACGCTTGGTGTAGGCTTCCACCGGGCATGCCGCCAGACAGGCCGGGTTTTCACAGTGGTTACAGGCCAGCGAGAAAAACGCACGCTCCTCATGCGGATAAATTTCTTTATCCAGCGGATAGACATAGCGCCAGAAGCGATCCGGCTCAAGCTGGTTAAAGCTCTTGCAGGCCATGGCGCATCCGCGGCAGCCAATACATTTATCACTGTTCACTAAAAATGCGCGTCTCATGCGTCTGCTCCTTCATTCGCGATAAGGGCAATGTCGACAAACTGGCTGTGGATCGCCGCGCCAGGCGCGCCGGTTGCCATCTTGCCCATATCGGCTGGCGTATCTTTCACGACGTTCTGCACGTTGTACTTAAGCTTGTTAAACCAGGACTCATACATCACCACGAAATCTTCCGGCACGTTGGTGGTGATCTTCGCCCGCAGCTCCACTTCGCCCACGTCGTTAAACACGCGGACTTTCGCCAGCTCGCGAATACCCTTCTTGTGCGCGGCGGCTGGGTGGATATAGACAAACGGCTCCGGCCAGAAGACCTGCATCCAGTCGAGGTTGACGAACTGAGAGTGGAGGCCGTACTGCAAATGCGGAGTAAACAGATGGAACGGCAGCTTGCCCTCCGCGGCAGGCAGATACTCCGGCAGCGCTTTATGGCCGTTCTTTTCACACAGCTCGGAGAGGAACTCATACTTGCCCGATGGCGTTTTAAACTTGCGGTCGTGCCAGGCCGCCGAGCTGACCATTTTGGCTTTCACCGGACCATCCAGCAGATCGTCCCAGGAGCGGATGCCGAACTGCTTCGCCATGCCCTCATTGAACTCAAGGTCGAGCCATTTTTTCTGGTCAATGTCCTGCGGGAAGGTACAGGAGCCCGGCTCCATTTTGTTGATGGTACGCGAGAGCAGCACGGCAATATCCAAATCGCTCTTGCACTCGTACATCGGTTTAATGGCCGGTTCATTCACCGAAAGCCAGTAATGCCAGTAAGACGACGACAGGTTCCAGTGCTCAAAGGTGGTGGTCACCGGCAGCACAATATCGGCATGCTGCACCGTCTCGTTGAAGAACTGATCGACGCAGACCACCATCTCCAGCTTGCTGAAGGCTTTTTCCATTTTGTTGCGGTCAAAGTCCTGCGCGAACGGGTTCTTGCACGCCACCCACAGCATACGAATGGGCGGATCGTTGGCATCTAGAATGCTCTGCGCGGTCTGGTTCAGGTTCAGCGCGCGGTCGGAATAGTGGCTCTTTTCGCCGCTGTCGCTGACGAACTCCCCTACCGGACCGCTTTCTCCCACCATGCCAACAGATCCGACCGGTGGCTTCTGCGTCATCGCATGATAGTTGTAGCCCCAGGTCTGCAGATGGCCGTAGCGGGCACCGCCGCCTTCCACACCGATGTTGCCTGTCATGGCAACAAAAGCGTCAATGGCGCGCACGTTCGCCCCACCGTTGACGTGGCGCTGCATTCCGTAGCCGATCCAGACGGTGGCAGGTTTTACCGCGGTGAACTCTTCCGCCAGTTGGCGAATCACCTCTGCCGACAGGCCACAGATTTCAGATGCCCACTCCACGGTAATATTGCTGCGCAGATACTGTTCAAATTCCGGGAAGCCGTGCGCGAAGTTGTTCACAAACTCCTGGTCGACGCGGCCAATATCCAGCAGGTGCCGCGCCATTCCCAGCGCCAATGCGCCGTCCGATCCCGGGCGCACGCGCAGATACAAATCGGCTTTCGCGGCGGTTTGCGAGAACAGCGGATCAATGACCACCACTTTCGCCCCTTTCTCACGCGCCTGATAGATGTACTTCATGGTATGCATGGAGCACCAGGCCGGGTTTGCGCCCCAGATAATGATGTATTTGGCTTTCACCAGATCTTCCGGGTCGTTACACCACATGTCGCCCATGTCATAGTGCTGAGCATCGATACCTGCTGGCCAGCATGGCGTACCGGCGAACCGCGTGGTGTAACCGAGAGAAGACATCATCCCCTCCACGGCATAACTCATCACGCCCAGGTTGCCGGAGTATTTCGACAGCGCCAGGCCGAGCATAGACCCGTCTTTCTTTTTAATCTCCAGCATCTTGCTGGCAATGCGCTGCATGGCCTCATCCCAGGAGATGCGACGCCATTTACCGCTGCCGCGCCCATCCTGGATCATCGGGTATTTAATACGGTCCGGGGAGTAGACCCGGCGCGGGTAGGTCAGCCCTTTCACACACGGGGCACCGTGTGTAAACGTGGACTCGCTTGCCCCGTCAACGAAGGTGATGACGTCATCTTTGACCCAGGTTTTTAAGCTGCAGGTGTCGTAGCAGTTACGCGGGCAAGCGTTACGGAAAATTTTGTAGGTTTTTGGGTTAAACGGAATGGGGGGCTGTGCCATGGCACATCGGGATGATAATAGTCCGCCGGGTAATGCGGCAACGGTACCCAGCGCAATCAGTCCTTTTAAAAAGGAGCGCCGGTTTAGCTGCCCTTTATCAATACTCATAATATTACTCTCGTCTTTAATTCATCAAACCAATTAGTCATCTGCAACGCGAGACATTTAATTGCGGTTGTTTTCGCGCAATCCTTTATTTTTGCAATAAATGCGGGGAGCCATAATTCAAGATGCCCCTGCACAAAGCGGGCGAGTGCGTCATGATATTGCGGCGAATGTCTGGCATGCGCGGAGAGCATCACCACCAGCTCCATTTCATAGCTGACGTGATCGTCGGGAACGCTATTTTCCCCGGTCACAAAAAGCCCGATGCTGCGCAGAAATTCGCGTACGCTCAGCGTTGTAGCGCCCATCAGCAGAGGCTCTTCGTCCAGATACACCGAGGCATAAGGCGGCGCCAATAGCGTTGCAGGGCCGACAAACAGGGCGTTGAAATCATACTCAACCTCTAACGCCTCATCCTGCTGCCAGGTTTCACTTTCCGGGAATAAAGGATGTAACGAGGCGCATCGCGATGCCATGTCCGCCGCGTTAAAGAAATCACGAAACATCAATCCCTTTATTTCAAATGGGGTTAACGTCTCATATATTGAAGAAGTAGATGTATCTTTGCCATTCATATTAAATATAAATATTTATCGCTATAAAAACGACAAGATATTATCAGCAGGCTTATTATTTTCTTTGATCGAAGCAGGTAATTAACGCATGAGGGGGTTAATAACGAGGATAATTGAGGGTAAAAAAATCTAAAAAAAAGCCACCTCATAAAGAGGTGGCTACTGCAGGTATGTCTTACTTTCTTTTATTATGCGGTTTTGGTGCGGATCAGGTAGTCAAACGCGCTCAGGGACGCTTTTGCACCTTCGCCAGTCGCGATGATGATCTGCTTGTACGGCACGGTGGTGCAGTCGCCCGCGGCAAACACGCCCTTCACGCTGGTTTCACATTTCGCATCGATGATAATCTCGCCCATGCGGTTGCGCTCAATCGCGCCTTCAAGCCAGGTGGTGTTCGGCAGCAGGCCAATTTGCACGAAGATCCCCGAAAGCTGAACGCTATGAACGTCGCCGCTTACGCGGTCACGGTACTCCAGACCGGTCACTTTGCTGCCGTCGCCCTTCACTTCTGTGGTCTGCGCGTTCAGCACGATGTCGACGTTTTTCAGGCTGTGAACTTTATCCTGCAGCACCTGGTCGGCCTTCATCTCAGGCGCGAACTCCAGCAGCGTCACGTGTTCAACAATCCCCGCCAGGTCGATAGCCGCTTCCACGCCGGAGTTACCGCCGCCGATCACCGCCACCCGTTTGCCTTTAAACAGCGGGCCGTCACAGTGCGGGCAATAGGTCACGCCTTTGGTACGGTATTGATCTTCGCCCGGCACGTTCATGTTGCGCCATTTTGCCCCGGTAGCAACGATCACGCTGCGAGCTTTCAGCACCGCGCCAGAGGCGGTTTCAATCTGGTGTAAGCCCCCTTCCACCGCCGCCGGAATCAGCTTGCTGGCGCTCTGGCTGTCGATCACATCTACCTCGTAATCGCTGACATGAGCCTTCAGCGCACCGGCCAGCTTCTGACCTTCGGTTTTTGGTACGGAAATGTAGTTTTCAATATCCACGGTATCCAGCACCTGTCCGCCAAAGCGTTCGCCCATAAGACCGGTACGAATACCTTTACGTGCAGAGTAAACCGCTGCCGCCGCGCCCGCAGGGCCGGAACCGACAATCAGCACATCGTACGCATCGCGTTTGTTCAGTTCTTCCGCCGCGCGTTTTTCCGCGCCGGTATCCACTTTCGCGACGATTTCCGTCAGCGTCATGCGGCCCTGGCCGAACTCCTGACCGTTCAGATACACCGCCGGAACACCCATCACGTTGCGATCGGTGATTTCATTCTGGAACGTACCGCCGTCAATGGCCGTATGCTTGATGCGCGGGTTAAGGACCGACATCAGGTTCAGCGCCTGCACCACGTCCGGGCAGTTGTGGCAGGAGAGCGAATAATAGGTTTCAAACTCAAAATCGCCGTCGATATCGCGGATCTGCTCCAGCAGCGCCTGCGCTTCTTTTGACGGATGACCGCCGGTCCACAGCAGCGCCAGCACCAGTGAGGTAAATTCATGCCCCAGCGGAGAGCCGGCAAAACGCGGTCCCTTGTCCGAGCCCGGGTTAGTAATCAGGAAAGAGGGTTTACGAACCGCAAGCGAATTGTCTTCTTTGAAGGTCACTTTCGGAGACAGTTCAGCGATCTCCGCCAGCAGCTCTTTGATTTCTGCCGATTTCGCGCTGTCGTCCAGCGTGGCAATCAGCTCAACGGGTTTAGTCAGTTTCTCAAGGTAGGCCTTGAGCTGGGTTTTCATATTGGTGTCGAGCATAGTTCTCCCCTCTCTTAAGACGTCATCATGCAAGCTGCCTTTGCGGGCGGCCTGAATGCAACTTGCATCATGGTGCTGGAATGAAATGGGCGCGGGGGCGCCCATTGATTGCCGGATGGTGAAAACTTAGATTTTACCGACCAGGTCCAGGGATGGAGCCAGGGTCGCTTCGCCTTCTTTCCATTTAGCCGGGCACACTTCACCTGGGTGAGAAGCCACGTACTGAGCCGCTTTCACTTTACGCAGCAGGTCAGAAGCATCACGGCCGATACCTTCAGCGGTAACTTCGATAGCCTGGATAATGCCCTGCGGGTCAACCACGAAGGTTGCACGGTCGGCCAGGCCTTCATCTTCACGCATGTTGTCGAAGTTACGGGTCAGGGCGCCAGTCGGGTCGCCGATCATCGCGTATTTGATTTTCGCGATGGTTTCAGAGCTGCTGTGCCACGCTTTGTGGGTGAAGTGGGTATCGGTAGAGACAGAGTAAACGTCTACGCCCAGCTTCTGCAGTTCGTCGTAATGGTCAGCTACGTCACCCAGTTCGGTCGGGCAAACGAAGGTGAAGTCAGCCGGATAGAAGAAGAAGACGCTCCAGCGACCTTCGGTATCTTTCTCGGTTACTTCAATGAACTCACCGTTTTTGAACGCCTGGTTTTTGAAAGGTTTAATTTTAGTGTTAATCAAAGACATCTGTACTTCCTCCGTGTTTTCGTTGAGAGCTAAGGTAACCAACTTTGCTCATCGGGGCTAATGCGTATGCTTTATCAAATCAATCAGCCAAACCTTACAACTTCAACAAGACAGCAAGGTGAACCTGCTGCGGTACTCCAGAAAGTATAAAGGCCGCCTCAACGGGCGGCCCTGATACCTGAATGCCCGCAGGTACATTCAGTGCCAGCCGAGGCTGGCGTTGCGTTGCGCTCTACATACCTTGTATCAAGGTCGTAACAGCAAGTTGATTACACCACCAGCACCCATCGAGAGCAATCCATCAAAAGCGCGTTCCTGCCTATGGCTGTGATAGGTTTTGACTGAGAGAAATACATTACGCTCGTAAATTAACTTTACGTAATCAATTTACGGCAATATATAAATGTCAACATTTATTAAATTAAACCCAGCCCATTCAAAGATAAAATTATCTTAATCTCACATGTAATTCTATTTCAATAATCCGATGGCGTGATATATTAAGATAACTTAAATAACACTTTAAGTTAGTTAACCACAAGGATTGTAAATGGTTAGCTTTAATCTATAGTTATCATCAATATGTTAACAACAGACTCACGGCAAACAGGATGACACATGGCAAATCTTTATGACCTTAAAAAATTCGACCTTAATTTACTGGTCATTTTTGAGTGTATCTATCAACATCTTAGCATCAGCAAGGCCGCTGAAACGCTTTACATTACCCCTTCAGCCGTCAGTCAGTCTTTGCAACGCCTGCGTGGCCAGCTTAACGATCCGCTGTTTATCCGTTCCGGCAAGGGGATCTCCCCCACGACCGTCGGGACTAACCTGCACCTGCATCTTGAGCAAAACCTCAATCAGATTGAGCAGACCATCAACCTGATGCATAGCACCGATATCAATAAAAACTTTGTCATTTATTGTTCTCAGATGGTGACGCCAGGCTACCTTCTCAACCCTATTCAGTTGTTGATGAATCAGGAAAATTGCTCAGTAGAACAACGTGATATGCTTGTTTCTGCGGAGTCAGCAGAGGATTTACTGGCCTACCGTAAAGCCGATCTCATTTTTACCGTGGCGCCCGTTAATAATCGCTCCGTTGTCTGCTCGCATTTCACCACAATTCCCACAGTCATGATCTGCCGCGAAGACCATCCCAGAATAGGTACAGAAGTCTCCGTCGAGGAGTTGTACCAGGAAAAGTTCACGATGTATCAAAGCACCAACAGTGGCGTGAAGGAGCGTCAGGCTGAAGTCAACGAGGCGTTCCCGGAAAGAAACATCGCGTTTCGGTCAGACTCCCTCAGTTCGCTTCTCTCCATGATCGCCATGTCTGATTTAGTTGGTTATATTCCTGTGTCCATTTTTGAAACCTATAAAGCGGCCTTAAAATTAAAAATCGTTAACACTCCCTTTAAATTACCTGAAGTGGACATCTATATGGTCTACAACCGCGCGTCGTTAAACAGCAGCGTATTCGCCAGCTTTATTGAAAAAATGCATAAGCTGGCTCAATAGAATGGACGCGTCATCGCGAAGGTATTCCCAGCAAGAATAAAGTGAAGGCGTAAAATAATTAGTTGAGAATGAGAACATATAATAACATGATGGCAGTTTAATAGCATTAACGATATTCCATACGCAGGATGCGACTCATCATGTCTATCTATAAATACCCTCTTCAGGAAAACGTTCTGGAGGCTGCTTCAGAACGCATAAACTGGACGCTGCAAAATTTTACCCGCGTGTGCGTCTCTTTTTCTGGCGGAAAAGATTCAACGGTGATGCTTCATCTTGCTGCGCAGCGGGCGCGGCAGCTGAACAGAAAAATAGATGTCCTCTTTCTGGACTGGGAAGCACAGTTCTCCTGCACCATTGAGCATATTGAGAACATGAGGACCCAGTATCGTGACGTCATCAATCAGTTCTGGTGGGTGGCGCTGCCAATCACCACGCAAAATGCCCTCTCTCAGTACCAGCCGGAATGGCAGTGCTGGGAACCCGGCATAAGTTGGGTCAGACAGCCTCCGCCTGATGCCATCACCAGTACGTGTTATTTTGATTTTTATCAGCAGGGGATGACCTTCGAGGCCTTCGTCAGGGACTTTGCCGAATGGTATGCGCGAAGGCGCCCCGCCGCAGTGATGGTGGGCATCCGCGCCGACGAATCCTATAACCGCTTCCTGGCAATCGCCTGCGCGCGCAAGCAGCGCTTTTCCGACGACAAACCCTGGACGACCGTCGCGCCCGGCGGTCATGCCTGGTATATCTATCCTCTCTACGACTGGAAAACCGCCGACATCTGGACCTGGTTTGCCAAAACGGGCTGCGCCTATAACCCCCTCTACAATCTGATGTACCAGGCCGGCGTGCCGCCGCGCTACATGCGCATCTGTGAACCCTTTGGCCCGGAGCAGCGACAGGGCTTATGGCTCTATCATGTCGTTGAACCTGAACGCTGGGCCGCCATGTGCGCACGCGTTAGCGGTGTGCGCAGCGGCGGGATTTACGCGGGGCACGACAACCACTTCTACGGTCACAGAAAGATCCTCAAGCCCGACCACCTCAGCTGGCAAGAGTACGCCATGCTGCTCCTCGACAGCATGCCGCAACAGACGGCTGAACATTATCGCAATAAAGTCGCGGTGTACCTGCACTGGTATCAGAAGCGCGGGATGTCCGATCTTCCCGATACGCAGGAGGGTGATATCGGCTCAAAGGATATTCCGTCCTGGCGGCGAATATGCAAGGTTCTGCTCAACAACGATTACTGGTGTCGGGCCCTCTCCTTTAGCCCGAACAAACCAAAGCACTATCAGCGCTATAGCGAACGGATGAAATCAAAACGCAATGAGTGGGGGATCTTATGCAGCAACGACTGATTACCGAACTGGAAACCTATTTGCAGACGCTCACCGACGAGCAACGTATAGATGCCATCAATGCTTTTCGCCAGGCCATGCATCATCTCAGCCCCTTCAGCGACCAGCCCGTCGACTGCGTGCTGTGGATAAAGCAGGACGCTATCGTTGCCAACGACTACAACCCAAATAACGTGGCGCCGCCGGAAAAGCGTCTGCTGAGTCAATCGCTCGAGCTCGACGGGTTTACGCAGCCCATCGTGGTGACGGAAAGCGAGCCGGCGCATTACGAAATTGTCGACGGCTTCCATCGTCACGAAATCGGTAAAAGCAGGGCCGCGCTGAAGCGCCAGCTTCGGGGCTATTTGCCCGTCACCTGCCTGCGCAAAGATCGCCAGCAAAAGCTTGACCGGATGGCCGCCACCATCCGCCACAACCGCGCGCGGGGACGCCACCAGATCAACGCCATGTCCGACATCGTCCGGGAGTTGGCCCAGCTTGGCTGGAACGATGAGAAAATCGGTAAGGAACTGGGGATGGACAGCGACGAGGTGCTGCGCCTGAAGCAGATCAACGGCCTGCTGGAGCTTTTTGCAGACCGTCGCTATTCCGAAGCCTGGACGGTGAAATAGTCAGAGCGTCGCCAGACGCTCCGCCGCCGCCAGCAGCGTCGATTCCTGCTTCGCAAAGCACAGACGAACCAGCTTATGCGGGAAGGGATCGGCGCAGAACACCGACAGCGGAATAGCCGCCACGCCCACCTCCGTCGTCAGCCACCGGCAAAAGCTGACGTCGTCCAGATCGGAAATCGCGCTGTAGTCCGCCAGCAGGAAGTAGGTTCCTCCGCAGGGCAGTATTTCCAGGCGGCTTTTGCCGAGCGCGGCCACGAACAGATCCCGACGCGCGCGGTAAAAATCCGGCAGCTCGCGATAGTGCTGCGGTTCGCTGCGCAGCATGTCCGCCAGCGCCAGCTGGGCAGGCGTGTTGACCGCAAAGGTCAGGTACTGGTGCACCTTGCGCAGCTCCGCGCTGATGGCCGCCGGGGCCACGCAGTACCCTACCTTCCAGCCGGTCATATGGTAGGTTTTTCCAAATGACGACACCGCTACCGCTCGCTCGCGAAGCTGCGGATGGGCCAGCACGCTGGCGTGCCCTTCCGCCGCAAAGCAGATGTGCTCGTAGACTTCATCGCTCAGGACGTAAATTTCCCGTTCGGCAATAGCCTGCCACAGCGCGGCAAAATCGGCCTTTTGCCACACCGTAGCCGACGGGTTGTGCGGGGTATTCAGGATCACCAGACGCGTTTTATCACTCAGCAGCGCGGCGAACGCCTGCCAGTCAGGACGGAAGTGCGGCGGCTGGAGGGCCATGCGCTTCACCACGCCACCGGAGAGTTCAACCGCAGGCGCATAGCTGTCGTAGCTCGGGTCAAAGCAAATAACTTCATCCCCAGCGCGCACCAGCGCGGTGATGGCCGCGTACAGCGCTTCGGTCGCCCCTGCCGTCACCGTGATCTCGCTGTTCGCATCGGGGTGATAGCCATAAAGCGCCGCCGTTTTGTCGGCAATGGCTTCCCGCAGCGCCTGCACGCCGGTCATCGGCGCATACTGATTCGCCCCCTGCGCCACGTGGTGCGCCAGACGTTCCTGCAAATATTTCGGACCATCGAAATCGGGGAACCCCTGCGAGAGGTTAATGGCATTGTGCTGCTGCGCCAGGGCGCTCATCTGCGTAAAGATGGTGGTACCGAGATTGGGAAGTTTACTTTGCGGAATCAATGCATTAATGCTCATTGTGTTGTGCCTGCTTGTAATACTTATGTTGCTGCCACTATAACACGATGTTAGTCTTTGGCAATCAAGACGCTTAGACGTCTAAACAATATGAATATTCCTGTCCGAGAGGGTAAAGGGAAAATGACAGACAACCTGCAACTCACGCATCTGGTCGACGCCTGCCGCTGGATAGGTGCCAAAGGCTGGGCACCCGCCACCGGCGGTAATATGTCGGTGCGTCAGGACGAGCACCTCTGCTGGCTCAGCGAATCCGGCAAGGACAAAGGCAGCCTGACCACCGAAGATTTTCTACAGGTTGAGATCGCCACCAACCGCGCGCCGTCCGGTCGAAAACCGTCGGCGGAGACCGGGCTGCACACCCTTATCTATCGCCTGTTCCCGGAGGCTAACGCTGTCCTGCACGTTCATACCGTTAACGCCACGGTGCTGTCGCGTCTGGTCAAAGAAGCCGAACTGAATATCAGCGGTTTCGAGATGCAGAAATCGCTTACCGGGCAGACTACCCATCTGGATACCGTCGCCATCCCGGTGTTTGATAACGACCAGGACATCGACGCCCTCGCCTCGCGCATCGCCCATTACGCCCAAGAGCGTCCGCTTAATTATGGTTTTCTTCTGCGCGGCCATGGCTTAACCTGCTGGGGACGCGACGTGGCCGAAGCCCGCCGTCATCTGGAAGGTTTAGAATTCTTATTTGAATGCGAAATGCGTTTACGACAACTGGAGAGAGTATGATTCGCGCGATTGTGACGGATATTGAAGGGACCACCAGCGATATCCGTTTTGTCCATGACGTTTTGTTCCCCTACGCGCGTGAGCGGCTGGCGGCCTTCGTAACCGCTCAGCAGTACGCCGAGCCGGTCAAATCCATTCTGGACAACCTGCGCGAAGAAATCGCTCACCCACACGCCAGCGTCGGCGAACTTATCGATGCTCTGTTTGCCTTTATGGATGAAGACCGCAAATCGACCGCGCTAAAAGCGCTGCAGGGGATCATCTGGCACGACGGCTACGTCAACGGCGACTTTACCGGCCATCTCTACCCGGACGTGCTCCCCGCGCTGGAAAAATGGAAGGCGCAAGGAATTGATCTCTATGTTTATTCCTCTGGCTCCGTTGCCGCGCAGAAACTGTTATTTGGCTACAGCGTCGAAGGTGATATTACTCATCTGTTCAGCGGCTACTTCGACACCCGCATCGGCGCCAAGCGCGAGGTGCAGTCTTATCAGAACATTGCAGCGCAAACGGGCATTGCCCCGTCGCAGATCCTGTTCCTCTCCGATATCCATCAGGAGCTGGACGCGGCTGAACGGGCAGGCTTTCGTACCCTGCAGCTGATTCGCGGCGATGATGACGGCGCAAGCCACCACCATCAGGTCCACCAGTTTGACGAGATTAACCCGGAGCAGATCCCTTCATGAGCGCATTGACCATTTATTCCGACAAAGACGCCAGCCAGCACCAGTGGCACAGCACCGACGCCGCCGAGATTGCCCAACAGCTCAACGCCAAAGGCGTGCGCTTTGAGCGCTGGGCGGCAGACCGTGATTTAGGGCAGGATCCTGCGCCCGAAGCCGTGATCGCGGCGTATCAGCATGCGATCGACAAGCTGGTGGCAGAGAAAGGCTACCAGAGCTGGGACGTGATCAGCCTGCGCGCCGACAATCCGCAGAAAGAGGCGCTGCGCGCGAAGTTTCTCAACGAGCACACCCACGGCGAAGACGAAGTGCGTTTTTTCGTGGAAGGCGCGGGCTTGTTCTGCCTGCACATTGGCGATGAGGTGTACCAGGTACTGTGCGAGAAAAACGACCTGATTTCCGTGCCGGCGGGCACGCCGCACTGGTTTGATATGGGCTCAGAGCCGAGCTTTACGGCCATTCGTATTTTCGACAATCCGGAGGGATGGGTGGCGCAGTTTACGGGCGATGCAATCGCGGATGCGTATCCACGCCTGGCCTGATCTTTTCTCTCTCTCCCTGTGGGTGTACAGTCCGGGGACATGGTAGACAGGTGTTCGGGGACATGGTGAACACTTTTTAACATCCTTTACCCATG
>NZ_JADBRS010000008.1:0-225438 GCF_014930775.1 Enterobacter cloacae complex sp. P38RS | reverse complement strand
TTCCTCTTTCAGAGTCAACCCGTTATTTCAGGATTTTTTCTCTTCAACCGACCGGGTTAACTGTGAAGTGATTCATATCCGCCGTGTCGATGGAGGCGCATTATAGGGAGCTGCCGAGGAATGACAAGCGGAAATATGCATTTTTATTTCGACCGCTCACCTTTTCGCCAAAAAGGCTATTTCTGATGCTTTTTTATCTCTTTTGGCAGCTCTGCCAGACTATTAATCACCCAATCCGCTGCACTTTCTGCTTCTGGCGTTACGGGCTTACCGGTACGCACTAATATTTTGGTACCCACTCCCGCCGCTGCGGCCGCCTGCATATCTTCCAGCTTATCGCCCACCATATAAGAAGCAGCCATATCAATGTGCAAGAACTCCTGCGCTGAGTTAAACATGCCCGGATGCGGTTTACGACAGTCGCAGGTCTGACGATATTCTTCTACCGTTCCCTGCGGGTGGTGCGGGCAGTAGTAAATGCCATCAAGATCGACCCCGCGATCGGCCAGCGACCAGTCCATCCACTCCGTCAGCGTCTCAAACTGCGCTTCGGTGAACTTACCACGCGCGATGCCGGACTGGTTCGTTACGACCACCAGCGCATAGCCCATCTCTTTTAGCTGGCGCATTGCCTCTATAACGCCGTCGATAAATTCGAATTCATCGATCTCATGCACATAACCGTGATCCACATTAATAGTGCCATCACGGTCGAGAAAAATTGCGGGTACTGATTTTGCCACCGGTTTGCTCCTGAAAAAGGCCTGTTGAGCTAGTATCTCATGAATCGCAGCGCAATAAAGTGCTCATCGTACAGAGTTGGATTGATTTAGACGTCTGGATGCCTTAACATCCGTTTTGTTTACGGTCATCACCCGTATCTGGCAGAAGAAAATGCCACGGCTAACTTACATACGATAAAAATAATCTAATGATTAAACTTTCCAATATCACCAAAGTGTTCCAGCAGGGGAACCGAACCATTCAGGCGCTGAACAACGTCAGCCTGCATGTTCCTGCTGGTCAAATTTATGGCGTCATTGGCGCATCGGGTGCGGGTAAAAGCACGCTGATCCGTTGTGTTAACCTGCTTGAGCGCCCAACCCAGGGCAGCGTAGAAGTTGGCGGTCAGGAACTTACCGCCCTTTCAGAAAAAGAACTCACCAAAGCGCGCCGTCAAATTGGCATGATCTTCCAGCACTTTAACCTGCTGGCTTCCCGCACGGTGTTCGGCAACGTCGCCTTACCGCTGGAGCTGGATAACACGCCGAAAGAAGAAGTGAAGCGTCGCGTTACCGAACTGCTCGACCTCGTGGGTCTGGGTGATAAGCATGATAGCTACCCGGCAAATCTGTCCGGTGGGCAGAAGCAGCGTGTTGCTATTGCCCGCGCGCTGGCCAGCAACCCAAAAGTACTGCTGTGCGACGAAGCTACCAGCGCACTGGATCCGGCCACCACACGTTCTATTCTGGAACTGCTGAAGGACATTAACCGTCGCCTGGGCCTGACGATCCTCCTTATTACGCACGAGATGGACGTGGTGAAACGCATCTGCGACTGCGTGGCGGTCATTAGCAACGGTGAACTGATCGAGCAGGACACGGTAAGCGAAGTGTTTTCCCATCCGAAAACGCCGCTGGCGCAGCAGTTTATTCAGTCCACGCTGCATCTGGATATTCCAGAAGATTATCTGGAGCGTTTGAAAACCGAGGCAACGGCGGACAGCGTCCCGATGTTGCGTATGGAATTCACCGGTCAGTCCGTTGATGCCCCTCTGCTTTCCGAAACCGCGCGTCGCTTTAACGTGAACAACAACATTATTAGCGCGCAGATGGATTACGCCGGTGGCGTGAAGTTCGGCATCATGCTGACGGAAATGCACGGCACTCAAGAAGAAACCCAGGCCGCAATCGCCTGGCTGCAAGAACATCATGTAAAAGTAGAGGTACTGGGTTATGTCTGAGCCGATGATGTGGCTACTGGTTCGCGGCGTTTGGGAAACGCTGGCAATGACCTTTGTATCGGGTTTCTTTGGTTTTGTGATTGGCCTGCCGGTAGGCGTACTGCTGTACGTGACGCGTCCGGGTCAAATCATTGAGAACGCAAAGCTCTACCGTACGCTCTCCGCGCTGGTGAATATCTTCCGTTCCATCCCGTTTATTATTCTGCTGGTGTGGATGATTCCGTTTACCCGCGTGATCGTCGGCACATCGATTGGTCTGCAGGCGGCTATCGTTCCGCTGACCGTAGGCGCTGCGCCGTTTATCGCCCGTATGGTGGAGAACGCCCTGCTGGAGATCCCAACCGGTTTGATTGAAGCTTCTCGTGCAATGGGGGCAACACCTATGCAGATCGTCCGCAAGGTTCTGCTGCCTGAAGCACTGCCGGGCCTGGTGAACGCGGCAACGATTACGCTTATTACTCTGGTAGGGTATTCCGCGATGGGCGGTGCAGTTGGCGCTGGCGGTTTAGGACAGATTGGTTATCAGTACGGCTATATTGGATATAACGCTACCGTGATGAATACCGTTCTGGTATTGCTGGTTGTTCTGGTTTACTTAATCCAGTTCTCTGGCGATCGCATCGTCCGGGCTGTTACTCACAAATAACGTTACACACAACACAAACTCGACGAGTTAAGGATAAAACATGGCGTTTAAATTAAAGACCTTTGCAGCAGTAGGCGCGCTGATTGGCTCTCTGGCACTGGTGGGTTGCGGTCAGGACGAAAAAGATCCAAACCATATTAAAGTGGGCGTTATCGTAGGTGCAGAACAGCAGGTTGCTGAAGTTGCTCAGAAAGTGGCGAAAGAAAAATACGGTCTGGACGTTGAGCTCGTAACCTTCAACGATTACGTTCTGCCGAACGAAGCGCTGAGCAAAGGCGATATCGACGCCAACGCCTTCCAGCATAAGCCATACCTGGATCAGCAGATCAAAGATCGCGGCTATAAGCTGGTTGGCGTGGGTAACACCTTCGTCTACCCGATTGCAGGCTACTCCAAGAAAATTAAATCGCTGGACGAACTGCAGCCGGGTTCTCAGGTAGCCGTGCCTAACGATCCAACCAACCTCGGACGCTCCCTGCTGCTGCTGCAGAAAGTGGGCCTGATCAAACTGAAAGACGGCGTTGGCCTGCTGCCAACCGTTCTGGATGTCACCGAGAACCCGAAAAATCTGAAAATTGTTGAACTGGAAGCACCGCAACTGCCGCGTTCTCTGGACGATGCGCAGATTGCCCTGGCCGTTATCAACACCACTTACGCCAGCCAGATTGGCCTGACGCCAGCGAAAGACGGTATCTTCGTTGAAGATAAAGACTCTCCGTACGTTAACCTGATCGTGACTCGCGAAGATAACAAAGACGCGGAAAACGTGAAGAAGTTCGTCCAGGCCTATCAGTCAGACGAAGTTTACCAGGAAGCCAACAAAGTGTTTAACGGCGGCGCTGTTAAAGGCTGGTAATCTCACCTCAGTGTAATATCATCAGGACGGGCTTATGCCCGTCTTGTCATTTGTGCAGTCACCTGATTCAATATCTGACGTTTTGATTATCCATTGAGGAATTATTATGCGTGCTTTACCGATCTGTCTTTTAGCACTCATGCTGAGCGGCTGTTCTATGCTAAGCAGATCTCCTGTTGAACCCGTTCAAAGCACGGCAACCCCGCCAAAAACAGAGCCTGCAAAACCGAAAGTGGTTCGCCCTGCGCCGGTTCGCATTATCACCAAGGCTGACGAACTGGTCGGCAAACCGTTCCGTGAACTGGGTGAAGTGAGCGGTGAATCCTGTCAGGCAACCAATCAGGACTCTCCACCGAATATCCCGACTGCGCGTAAACGCATGCAGATTAACGCCGCAAAAATGAAAGCTAACGCGGTGCTGCTGCACAGCTGCGAAGTCACCAGCGGCACGCCGGGCTGCTACCGTCAGGCGGTTTGCATCGGTTCTGCGCTGAACATTACGGCGAAATGAGTGCATTTCAGTTTGAGCAAATAGGCGTTATCCACTCTCCGTATAAAGAGAAGTTCGCCGTGCCCCGCCAGCCCGGTCTGGTCACCAGCGGCAGCGGCGAGCTTCATCTTCAGGCACCTTATAACCAGGCCGATGCGGTACGCGGGCTCGAGTCTTTCAGTCACTTATGGGTGGTATTTGTTTTTCACCAGACAATGGAAGGCGGCTGGCGTCCCACCGTGCGTCCCCCGCGCCTGGGCGGAAATGCGAGAATGGGCGTGTTTGCGACTCGTTCGACCTTCCGCCCCAATCCGATCGGGATGTCGCTGGTTGAACTGAAAGGCATACGTTGCCAGAAGGATCAGGTCATCCTTGAGCTGGGCAGCCTGGACCTGGTTGACGGCACGCCGGTTATCGACATTAAACCCTATTTGCCTTTCGCCGAATCCCTCCCGGATGCGCGCGCAAGCTACGCTCAGGACGCACCGCAGGCGGATATGCCAGTCTCGTTTACGCCTGAGATAGCCTTACAGCTGAGTCAGCTGGAGAAACGCTATCCTCGCTTACGGCATTTCATCACTGAAGTTCTGGCACAGGACCCCCGTCCGGCCTACCGTAAAGAAGAGGAAGCAGGAAAGACGTACGCCGTCTGGCTGCTGGATTTTAACGTGCGCTGGCGCGTCACTGGGGCAGGTTTCGAAGTGTTTGCCCTTGAACCCAGGTAATTTTGTTCTCCTCTCTTTTGGCATCTTTGCCACACTGGTAAACTAAACCACTTTTTTTGTGTCAGGCTGGCGTTTCAGCCTGTTCCAATCGTCGAAATGGAACCGTAACAACATGCGTACTAGCCAATATCTGCTCTCCACTCTGAAGGAGACACCTGCCGACGCCGAAGTGATCAGCCATCAGCTGATGCTGCGCGCCGGGATGATCCGCAAGCTGGCCTCCGGGTTATACACCTGGCTGCCGACCGGCGTGCGCGTCCTGAAAAAAGTCGAAAACATCGTGCGTGAAGAGATGAACAACGCCGGTGCTATCGAGGTGTCCATGCCCGTGGTTCAGCCCGCTGACCTGTGGCAGGAGAGCGGTCGTTGGGAGCAATATGGCCCAGAACTGCTGCGCTTCGTCGATCGCGGCGAGCGTCCGTTCGTTCTCGGTCCAACGCATGAAGAAGTCATTACCGATCTGATTCGTAACGAGCTGAGCTCTTACAAACAGCTGCCGCTGAACTTCTTCCAGATCCAGACCAAGTTCCGTGACGAAGTGCGCCCACGTTTCGGCGTGATGCGCTCTCGCGAATTCCTGATGAAAGATGCCTACTCTTTCCATACGTCACAGGAATCGCTGCAAGAGACCTACGACAAAATGTACGAGGCTTACAGCAAAATCTTCTCCCGCATGGGTCTGGATTTCCGCGCTGTGCAGGCTGATACCGGCTCCATCGGCGGTAGCGCGTCCCATGAATTCCAGGTTCTGGCGCAGAGCGGTGAAGACGATGTGATCTTCTCTGACTCTTCAGACTACGCGGCAAACATCGAATTTGCAGAAGCGCTGGCACCAAAAGAACCTCGCGGCGCGGCAACGCAAGAGATGACGCTGGTTGATACGCCAAATGCGAAAACCATCGCCGAGCTGGTTGAGCAGTTCAGTCTGCCAGTCGAAAAAACCGTGAAAACGCTGCTGGTGAAATCCACCGAAGGCAGCGCTTACCCGCTGGTTGCCCTGCTGGTGCGTGGCGATCATGAACTGAACGAAGTGAAAGCCGAAAAGCTGCCGCAGGTCGCCAGCCCGCTGACGTTCGCCACGGAAGCGGAAATCCGCGCCGTCGTGAATGCCGGCCCAGGCTCTCTCGGTCCGGTGAATATGCCGGTTCCTGTCGTTATTGACCGCACGGTTGCTGCAATGAGCGACTTCTCCGCGGGTGCTAACATCGACGGTAAACATTACTTCGGCATTAACTGGGATCGCGACGTGGCGACGCCAGAAGTGGCAGACATCCGTAACGTGGTTGCAGGCGACCCAAGCCCGGACGGCCAGGGTACGCTGATGATCAAGCGCGGTATCGAAGTGGGCCACATCTTCCAGCTGGGTGATAAATACTCTCGTGCGCTGAACGCCGCCGTTCAGGGTGAAGATGGCCGTAACCAGATCCTGACCATGGGCTGCTACGGTATCGGGGTAACGCGCGTGGTGGCTGCGGCCATCGAGCAGAACTACGACGAGCGCGGCATCGTCTGGCCGGACAACATCGCGCCGTTCCAGGTGGCCATTCTGCCAATGAACATGCACAAGTCTTACCGCGTGCAGGAGCTGGCCGAGAAGCTGTACGCCGAGCTGCGCGCTCAGGGTATCGAAGTGCTGATGGATGACCGTAAAGAGCGTCCGGGCGTGATGTTTGCCGATATGGAACTGATCGGTATCCCGCACACCGTCGTCATCGGCGACCGTAACCTCGACAGCGATGAGATTGAATACAAATACCGTCGCAGCGGCGAAAAACAGATGATCAAGACCGGCGATATTCTTGATTACCTGGTGAAAGCCATCAAAGGCTAAACAAAAAACCCCGCTCTGGCGGGGTTTTTTAATGGCTCAACGTCAATTTACTTACTGTTACAGTCTTTACCCGCGACAAACTTCGCGTCTTTATCTGCCACCAGCGTTTTCACCATCTCCCCGCTATCCGGGTTTGGCTCCAGCGTAAAGTGGCCATCAACCGTCAGCAATACCGGCTTGCTGTCATTGCCGCGCGCCACGGCGTAATCACGTTCAAGCTGCGCATTGTTTGCCACGCTGACTTTCTTACCGGTAGCGCAGTCGGTAAAGATCGCCGCATCCGCCATATAGAAATACATCCCCCGCATCGCCATTGGCGTGGCTGGCAGCGCCGCTTTCACCGGCGTCAGCGTGTAGTTGAGCTGGGATTCAATCGGATTGCCTTCCCGGTCGAGCATTTCCATGTTCTCACCTTTAGGGCGGAACCAGGTTTTGTCACCGGAGGTATCCGTCAGGACCAGCTTCTCCGCCGTACGCGCCCATGTCCCGTAGGTGGCAAATGAAGAGGGTTCTTTCGCCCCCTGGTAGCGCTGGTTCATCACCCAGGTACCGTCTTTTTGCAGGAACAGTGACGTTTCAATGCCTTCGCAGTCCGCGCAAGGCAATACGCCGCGCCAGCTCTGCTGCATTGGCTTTAACTCTTCATTCTGCGCTGGCTGCAAAACCTGCGTTTCAGAACGGTTGTTACACCCGAAAAGCGCAAACAGTGTACTCACTGCCAGCGCTGAAAATAATGCTTTTTTCACAATGAATTCCTTATGAAAATTGTGTTCCCTTTCGTCACTCCATCGGGCGACGAACTTTACCGCGTAATGCTTTCACTGTGGATTTTTGGGCTTTCGAGGACAGCCGACGCTCTTTCGATGCGCGGGTTGGCCGCGTTGCCCGGCGGCTTTTTTGTACTGCCGTTAACTCTTTGATGACTGCCACCAGCCTGGCTAGCGCCGCTTCCCGGTTTAATTCCTGGCTGCGGTACTCCTGGGCTTTGATCACAATCACGCCATCGCTGGTAATCAGATGATGGCTGGCGGCAAGCAGGCTTTCTTTATAATACTCTGGCAGGCTTGATGCCCGAATGTCAAAACGCAAATGGATAGCCGTCGACGCCTTGTTGACGTGCTGCCCGCCCGCGCCCTGAGCACGGATGGCGGCGATCTCCAGCTCGCTATCAGGGATACTGACGCTTCGGGACAAGACGATCATGGCGCAGGCTGCCAGGCTGCCAGATGAATTTCCAGATTATTCTGAGAATCAGAAAGCCAGATGGCTCCGTCCTGGATCGTTGCCTGCAGCGCCATCGTCCGGCTGGCGAACTCGCTCAGCTGCGCCAGCTGTTCATCATCCAGATACCAGACGGCGAGATTTTTAAACTGCGCGCATTTATTCTTATTTTGCTGCCACCAAATCTCCGCCGCGCGCTGGTTATAGGCGAATAACGCCACTTCCGCAGACTGAGTACACGCCTTTTTAATTCTGCGCTCGTCCGGCAGACCGAGTTCAATCCATAAATCGATCCCCAGATGGTCGTTGCGCAGCCAGGCTTCAGGCTCGTCTTCCGCGCTTAACCCACGGGTAAACTGCAGACGTTCATCAGCATACTTAATCCACGCCAGCAGGCGCAGCATCATACGCTCCTGTGTTTCGGAGGGGTGGCGTGCCAGCGTAAGCGACGCGTCCAGAAACTGGTTGCGATCAAGATCGGCCACGTTGACCACTGCTTTATAAATTGTCGCTTTCAGCGCCATGAGAGAACTCCATTCGAATCAGCCGCACATTGTAGCGAAAACGGAGGCAAAAGGCTGTTACGGAGTAATAAATACACCGCTATCAAGGCGCTGATATTGCTTAGATGAGTATGGTATAGTCACCTTGCTAAACCGAGTTTATCTTCGTAGGCTTAATGATATCTCACAGTAAGTCAGTGCGCTGGCGGGAGGGGATGTGAATAATTATTGTGAGTTAATTCGCAAACGGTATGCGGAAATCGCCAGCGGAGATCTGGGGTATGTCCCGGACGCGTTGGGCTGTGTATTGAAGGTGCTTAATGAAGTGGCCTCTGATGAGAGCCTTTCAGAGTCGGTCAGGGAAAAAGCAGCGTATGCTGCGGCGAATTTACTGGTGAGCGATTATGTCGATGAATGATACTTATCAACCCATCAATTGTGATGACTATGACAACCTCGAACTCGCCTGCCAGCATCATTTAATACTGACGCTGGAGCTAAAAGATGGCGAAGTGTTGAAGGCGAAGGCCAGCGATCTGCTTTCACGCAAGAATGTGGAATACCTGGTCGTGGAAGATGCTGGTGCGACGCGCGAGCTGCGTCTGGACAAAATAGCCAGCTTCAGCCACCCGCAAATCGGCACCGTCGTGGTGAGCGAATCCTGATGACACTAACGGGCAGCCGGGCTGCCCGTTACGCTTTCCGCCACTCGAAGCTGGCACCCTCTTCTGTCCACCCCTCTTCCGTGATGAACACCCCTGCAGCAGCAATCAGCGTTTCACCGTAGAACAGCAGCGGCGTGGTGTCGCGCAGCCACGGCGGCACGGTGTACTCTTGCCATATCTTTTTCAGCTTCCGTCCCCCGTTGCGTCCGACGATATGCAGCAAGCCGCCAGCCTTAAAGCGCACGCTGACGGGTTCACCGGGCTTTGGCAGACGCACATGACCAGTCGGCATCAGAGAGACACTCCCCGCGTCCTGGGGCAATATCAGCGGTGCCTCTGGTGAGGTCCAGTGAAGCACCACATCGGTCAGCGAGGGGGAGTATTTTACCCACCAGAGTTTGCCTTTATAGCGTCTGACCTCATATCCACTCAGGTGTACGCAGGGGGAAGCATCTTCCCGCGCCTGCGCGACTTCGTCCCAGATACGGCTCAGCATTGCCCGCGACGGCATCGCAGCATGATGAGTGGCGAGCCAGCGACGTAACAGCGCGGCCCGACGCGCCGGGCTTATCGCCTCCAGAGGCGCAATTGCCAGCGCTCCGTCTTCTGAAATCAGGTCAGACAGCTCCTCGCTGAGTAACTCATCCAGCAGGCTTTCCTGTTCGGCACACAGCATGGCGCTTCTTGCCGTCGCGTCGGCGAAATGCGGCCAGCGCTCGCTTAAAAGCGGGAGGACGCGCAGACGCAGGAAGTTACGATCGTAGCTATCGTCCCGGTTGCTCTCATCTTCGATCCAGCTCAGCTGATGTTCCCGCGCCCAGGCTTCCAGCGACGCGCGTGTCTCGCCAAGCAGCGGCCGTAATAATTGCGTTCCGGCAAACTCTGAACGCGCCGGCATGGCGGAAAGCCCCGCGGGTCCGCTGCCCCGCTTAAGCGCCAGCAAAAAGGTTTCGCACTGATCGTCCAGATGCTGCGCCGTGACCAGCGCTTCGCCGGGCAGCAATACGCCGGCAAAAGCGGTATAGCGGGCTTTACGCGCCTGCGCCTCAATACCCAATCCTTCATCAGCAAGCGTGACGCGCTCAACGATGAGCGGGATAGCCCACGCCTCACACAAGGCTTCACAGTGCGCTACCCAATCCTCTGCATGACGGCTTAGGCCGTGGTGGATATGTATAGCCCGAAGCTGGACGCCAGGGTCCCGGTCGCGCCAGAGCTTAAGGCGATGTAGCAACACGGTGGAATCCAGGCCACCGCTAAACCCCACCAGCAGCTGGCGGTACGGTGAAACGGCTTGTGCGATAGCAGGTAAGGTCATAGGAAATTACACATAAAAAATGCCCGAACTGAGCGGGCATTATCACACAGGACAAACATTACTGCTGGTAAAGCTCCAGCGGCAGGCCGTCCGGATCGTTAAAAAAGGTAAACCGCTTGTTGGTAAACGGATCGACGCGAATCGCCTCGCACGTCACGCCGTGCGCTTCCAGGTGTTTTACTGCGCTATCAAGGTCATCAACGCTGAAAGCCAGATGACGCAGGCCGCAGGCTTCCGGGCGGGACGGACGTGAAGGCGGGAAAGGAAAAGAGAACAGCTCAATCACATACTGCCCGTTTAGCGCGAGATCGCCCTTCCAGGAGTCACGCTCCTCGCGGTAGGCCTCGCTCATGAGCGTAAACCCAAGAATGTCGCAGTAGAAGGCCTTACTTTTCGCATAATCGGTGGCGATAATCGCAATATGGTGAACCGCTTTTAAACCCAGCATAGCTTCTCCTTTTTATGATGCCTGAACGTTACAACCGAAAACCCACACCTGGCAAGCGGTCACCTTTATTTTAGGACTCGCACCCAGTAAACGCCGTTTTCGTCGCGTTTCGCGCCGTGAATATCCGTTTCAAAGCCCGGGTAGTGACGCCCCACCGAACAGAGCATCAGCAGGAAATCGAGCACCGCCCGGCTCTCCTCGGTGATCATCTCACCCGGCATCAGCAGCGGCACGCCCGGCGGATACGGCAGGATCATGTTGGCCGATACCCGCCCGACCAGATTTTCCAGCTCAACGGTTTCGACTTCGCCTTTCACCTGCCGCTGCCAGGCCTTGTGCGGCGTCAGCTTCATGTCAGGCAGGACGTCAAACGCCTGTAGCATCAGGCGCGGCAGATCGTGCTGGCGAATCAGCCGGTGGATCCCCTGAGCCAGATCCTGAATGCGCATGTTGCGGTAAAAGTCAGGATCTTCCGCGTAGAGATCCGGCAGCATGTTCTTCACCCCCAGGTTGAGATCGTAGGCGCGCTTGAACTCCATCAGCCCGCGGAGCAAACCCATCGCCCGTGTTTTATCGATCCCGATGCTGAACAGGAACAGCAGATTGTAAGGACCGGTTTTTTCCACCACCACGCCGCGCTCGTCAAGGAACTTCGCTACCAGTGCTGCAGGGATCCCCTCCTCGCCCATCACGCCCTGTTCGTCCATGCCCGGCGTCAGGATCGTCACCTTAACCGGATCGAGGAACATATGGTCCGCATCAGCATCCCGGAAGCCGTGCCAGCTCTCACCCGGCGCGACGGGCCAGCACTCCGCCTCATCGATCTCTTCCGGCTGCCAGATATCGAAGAACCAGCCGTCGGCCTCATCCTTCAGCCGCTGGACCTCTTTACGGAAATGCAGCGCCCGTTCCACCGAGCGGTTAATCAGGCGCTTACCCGGATTGCCGCGCAGCATCGCAGCCGCCGTCTCGATAGAGGCCACCAGCGGATAGCTCGGTGAGGTAGTGGTGTGCATCATAAAGGCTTCGTTAAACGTATCCTCGTCGTACTCGCCTTTAATATGGATTAACGAAGCCTGCGAAAACGCGGCCAGCATTTTGTGCGTCGACTGCGTTTCGAAAAATACCTTGCCCGGCACGCGCTCGCCGCTCATCCCGCTTTTGCCCGAGTAAATCGGGTGGAAGTTGGTATAGGGCACCCACGCGGAATCGAAGTGGATCGACGGTACGTCCAGCGTCTGCTTGATCCAGTTCGTGTTATACAGCAGACCGTCATAGGTGGAGTTGGTGATTACCGCATGGACAGGCCAGCTTGCATCGGGGATCGCCGCAACCTTACTTTCGATGGCCTGGTGCGTGAACTCCCGGCGCGGAATGCCGCCGAGGATACCGAGCGCGTTACGCGTGGGTGACAGCCAGATCGGGACGACGTCGCTCATCATCAGCAGGTGCGCCAGCGATTTATGGCAGTTACGGTCAATCAGCAACGTGCTTCCGGTTGGCGCGGCGTACATCCCGACGATTTTGTTCGAGGTCGAGGTGCCATTGGTCACCATATAGCTCTGCTCGGCGCCAAAGGTGCGGGCGATATACTCTTCGGCTTCCAGATGCGGGCCGGTGTGATCCAGCAGAGAACCCAGTTCTGTCACTGAAATCGACACGTCTGCTTTCAGGGTGTTGCCGCCGAAGAAATCATAGAACAGGCACCCCACCGGGCTTTTTTGATAGGCCGTTCCGGCCATGTGTCCCGGCGTACAGAAGGTGTATTTCCCCTCTTTCACATAGGTGAAAAGCGCGCGCGTAAACGGCGGCGTGATGTTATCCAGGTATTCACCGGTGTACTGCTGAATGCGGGTCGCAATGTCCTCGGCCACGCCGAGCGCGTATTCGAAGAACCACAGCGCCATGCGCATATCGTGCGCGCTGACGTCCATGGTCGAGTGAGTGTTGATAAAGGCGTAGAGCGGAAGGTATTCATTCAGCCTGTTGATCTCGCTGCACAGCTCCATGTCGTATTCGTCCCAGTCGAATATCACGCCACAGATGCGCGGATTATGTTCGATGAATTTCAGCAGATCGGCGCTGTTTTGCGGCCAGATCAGCTGATAACCGCGTGCTTTAAGGGCTTGCTCCAGCTCCTTGATGGGCTCGTCTTTATAAAAGACGCCGTGTGGCCCCATGATGGCAATGATGTTCATGGTTTACCTCCTTGAAAAACATCAGATAAGCATAGTTAAGGTAAACGGCAGGTATAAAAAAAGCCGCAACAATGTGCGGCTTTTCAGATAATTGTGAAGCTTACGCGTAACCGTAGGTCATCAGACGCTGGTAACGACGGTTGAGCAGGTCTTCTTTGCTCAGGACGTCCAGATCGGCCAGGTCGGCCAGCAGCTGTGCTTTCAGGGAAGCAGCCATCACTTCCGGCTTACGATGCGCGCCGCCCAGCGGTTCCGGGATAACGGTGTCGATCAGCTTCAGCTCTTTCAGACGCGGCGCAATGATGCCCATCGCTTCAGCGGCCAGCGGCGCTTTGTCGGCGCTTTTCCACAGAATGGACGCACAGCCTTCCGGGGAGATAACGGAATAGGTGCTGTACTGCAGCATATTCACTTTATCGCCCACGCCAATCGCCAGCGCGCCGCCGGAACCACCCTCACCGATAACGGTACAGATGACCGGAACCTTCAGGCGAGACATCTCGCGCAGGTTGCGTGCGATAGCTTCAGACTGGCCGCGCTCTTCCGCGCCTACGCCTGGGTATGCACCCGGGGTGTCGATGAAGGTGATGATTGGCATGTTGAAACGCTCAGCCATCTCCATCAGACGCAGGGCCTTACGATAGCCTTCTGGTGCTGGCATACCGAAGTTACGACGGATCTTCTCTTTGGTTTCACGGCCTTTCTGGTGACCAATGATCATCACCGGACGTCCGTCCAGACGCGCGATACCGCCAACGATAGCTTTATCGTCAGCGTATGCGCGGTCGCCTGCCAGTTCGTCAAATTCGTCAAACGCCAGGCGGACATAATCCAGGGTGTACGGACGCTGTGGATGACGCGCCAGCTGCGCGATCTGCCATGCGCCGAGATCGGCAAAGATTTTGCGCGTCAGCTCTACGCTTTTTTCGCGCAGACGATGCACTTCTTCGTCGATGTTAATATCCAGTTTTTCATCCTGACGGCTTACCGCTGTCAGAGAATCGATTTTCGCTTCCAGCTCAGCAATCGGCTGTTCGAAATCAAGGAAATTCAGACTCATAGTATTCCTGTATTAGTCAAACTCCAGTTCCACCTGCTCCGAACCAATGAGGCCACGGAGATCGTTCAGTAAACGATCGCTCGGAGAGACACGCCACGTTGCACCAAAGCGCAACCGCGCACGTGCATCCGCCCTCTGATAGTAGAGATGTACTGGAATGGTCCCCGAGCGGTGGGGTTCCAGAGACTGACGGAGTCGGTTTAAAAGCTGGTCATCAATTTGCCTGTCCGTCAGCGAGATAGCAAGCCCGCGAGCATATTTTTCCCGGGCTTCGTCAATGTCCATCACTTCGCGGGCGGTCATTTTAAGCCCCCCGCTGAAGTCATCAAAGCTGACCTGTCCGCTGACGATAAGTATGCGGTCTTTTTCCAGCAATTGCTGGTATTTATCCAGCGCGTCGGTGAACAGCATCACCTCCAGACGCCCGGAACGGTCATCTAACGTACAGATGCCGATACGATTGCCGCGCTTGGTGACCATTACCCTTGCAGCAATCACGAGCCCCGCAGCCGTGGTGATCTTACCACGTTCTGTCGGATGCATGTCTTTAAGCCTGTGGCCGCCGACATAGCGCTCAATTTCTTTAAGATACTGGTTGATCGGGTGCCCCGTCAGGTACAGACCTAACGTTTCCCGCTCTCCATCCAGTACCACCTGTTCTGGCCACGGCTGGCAGTTGGAATAGGACTGCTCGATCTGCTCTGGCTCTTCCGCCAGCACGCCGAACATATCCGCCTGGCCAATGGCTTCCGCTTTTGCATGCTGATCGGCCGCCTTCAACGCATCGCCGAGCGAGTTCATCAGCGCGGCACGATGCGGCCCCAGCCTGTCAAACGCGCCGGACATGATCAGTTTTTCCAGCACGCGGCGGTTCAGTTTTTTGGTATCGGTACGGGCGCACAGATCGAACAGCTCACGGAAGTAGCCGCCGTTATTACGCGCTTCGATGATCGCCTCGATCGGCCCCTCACCCACGCCTTTGATCGCGCCGATCCCGTAGACGATCTCCCCATCATCGTTAACGTGGAAATGGTACAGACCCGAGTTAATATCCGGCGGCAGGATCTTCAGCCCCATGCGCCAGCACTCGTCCACCAGGCCAACCACCTTCTCAGTGTTGTCCATATCGGCGGTCATTACCGCCGCCATAAACTCAGCGGGATAGTGGGCCTTGAGCCACAGCGTTTGATAAGAAACCAAAGCATAGGCGGCGGAGTGAGATTTGTTAAATCCGTACCCGGCGAATTTCTCCACCAGGTCGAAGATTTTCATCGCCAGTTCGCCATCGACGCCGTTTTTCTTCGCCCCATCTTCAAAGATGGAGCGCTGCTTGGCCATCTCTTCCGGCTTTTTCTTACCCATCGCACGACGCAGCATGTCCGCGCCGCCAAGGGTATAGCCGGAAAGCACCTGGGCGATCTGCATGACCTGTTCCTGATACAGGATGATGCCGTAGGTCGGCTCCAGCACCGGTTTCAGGCTTTCATGCTGCCACTGCACGTCCGGGTAGGAAATCTCTTCGCGCCCGTGTTTACGGTCGATAAAGTTATCCACCATCCCTGACTGCAGCGGGCCCGGACGGAACAGGGCCACCAGCGCGATCATATCTTCGAAGCAGTCGGGCTGCAGGCGTTTAATCAGATCTTTCATGCCGCGGGATTCAAGCTGGAAGACGGCTGTCGTCTCCGAGCGCTGCAGCATGTCGAAACTTTTCTTGTCATCAAGCGGGATGGCCGCAATATCCAGCGGCGGCTCGCCGTTCTTCTCGCGGCGGGCGTTGATCATCTCCAGCGCCCAGTTGATGATGGTCAGCGTACGCAGGCCGAGGAAGTCGAACTTCACCAGCCCGGCGTATTCCACGTCGTTTTTATCGAACTGGGTGACCGGGTGCTGGCCCGCTTCGTCGCAGTAGAGCGGCGCAAAGTCGGTGATTTTGGTCGGGGCGATAACCACGCCCCCCGCATGCTTACCGGCGTTACGCGTCACGCCTTCAAGCTTACGCGCCATGTCGATCAGCGCTTTTACCTCTTCATCAGCTTCGTAGATTTCCGGCAGCTGAGGTTCAGCTTCAAAGGCTTTTGCCAGCGTCATGCCCGGATCGGGCGGCACCAGCTTTGAAATACGATCGACAAAACCGTACGGATGACCCAGCACGCGGCCCACGTCGCGGATAACCGCTTTCGCCGCCATGGTACCGAAGGTAATGATCTGCGAAACCGCGTCACGACCGTACATATCGGCCACGTGCTCAATCACCTGGTCGCGTTTTTCCATGCAGAAGTCGACGTCGAAGTCGGGCATGGAGACACGTTCCGGGTTAAGGAAACGTTCGAACAGCAGGTCAAATTCCAGCGGATCGAGGTCGGTAATTTTCAGCGCATACGCCACCAGTGAGCCCGCACCCGAGCCACGGCCCGGACCTACCGGCACGCCGTTATCCTTCGACCACTGGATAAACTCCATTACAATGAGGAAGTAGCCCGGGAAGCCCATCTGGTTAATCACCTGGAGTTCAATATCCAGGCGTTCGTCATACTCCGGACGACGTTTTTTACGCTCTTCTTCATCCGGGAACAGGAATTCGAGACGCTCTTCCAGACCTTCTTTCGATTTCATGACCAGGAAATCTTCCGTGGTCATGTCCCCGGTCGGGAACTGCGGCAGGAAGTATTCGCCGAGGCGCACGGTCACGTTACAGCGCTTGGCAATCTCTACGCTGTTTTCCAGCGCTTCCGGAATGTCGGAGAAGAGCTCGCACATCTCCTCTTCGCTGCGCATATACTGCTGCGATGAGTAGTTCCGCGGACGCTTTGGATCGTCGAGAGTGAAGCCATCGTGGATAGCGACGCGAATTTCATGCGCGTCAAAATCGCCGGACTCCAGGAAACGCACGTCATTCGTTGCCACCACGGGCAAGCCGCGCTCTTCTGCCAGCGCGACAGCAGCGTGCAGATAGTTCTCTTCATCCTGGCGGCCGGTGCGAATCAGCTCCAGATAGTAACGATTCGGGAAGTACTCTTCATAGAACGAGACGCACTGATCCACCAGCGCGCTGTTACCGCGCAGCAGGGATTTACCGACATCGCCCATGCGGCCGCCGGAGATCAGCAGCAGCCCTTCGTTCAGCTCAGCCAGCCATTCCCTGTCAATCCACGGACCCAGCGCCCCATAACCGCGCTGATAGGCTTTTGAGATAAGCAGAGTGAGGTTTTGGTAACCCGTATTGTTCATCGCCAACACGGAGATTTGCGTCAGTTCATCGCCGATGAGATCGCTCTGCACATGGAAATCCGCACCGACGATAGGCTTCATCCCCGCGCCATGCGCCGTCCCGTAGAACTTAACCAGGCCGCACAGGTTGGTAAAATCGGTGATCGCCAGCGCAGGCATGCCAAGCGAGGCCGCCTTTTTTACCAGCGGCCCGGTCTTTGCCAGCCCATCGATCATGGAGTAGTCGCTATGCACCCGCAGGTGTACGAAACGTGGTTCAGCCATCTTCAGATCCCGCGTTACTTAATTGCTTGCGTCTTGATTCAGGACACCAGTCCCAGCGCGCGCTTCACCGGGCCAAAGCTGCGCCGATGATGTTCAGTTGCGCCATGTTCAGCCAGCTTTTCCAGATGGAAAGCCGTTGGATATCCCTTATGCTGGGCGAAACCATACGCGGGATAAGTGAGGTCCAGCGCGGCCATTTCGGCGTCGCGCGTCACTTTGGCAATAATAGAAGCTGCACTGATCTCTGCGACGCGGCTGTCGCCTTTAACGACGGCCATCGAAGGCATCGGCAGCGCCGGGCAACGGTTACCGTCGATCAGCACATATTCAGGCACAACCTTCAGGCCAGCAACGGCTCGCTGCATTGCCAGCATTGTGGCGTGCAGAATATTCAGATCGTCGATTTCATTCGGCTCTGCGCGCCCTACGCTCCACGCCAGCGCCTTCTCTTTAATTTCATCGAACAGCGCCAGGCGGCGCTTCTCACTGAGTTTTTTTGAGTCGTTCAGACCCATAATCGGGCGCGTTGGATCGAGGATCACCGCCGCGGTCACCACGGCACCGACCAACGGGCCGCGCCCGACTTCATCCACTCCGGCAACAAGGTGCGTGTGGGGATAAGTAAATTCCATCATTTTGCTAACTCCAGCACTGCATCAGCCGCCTGCTCATCAGCATTACAGCGGATCTGCTGATGCAGTTCACGGAAAGTATCGTGCATCTGGTGGCTGGTCTTGCCGTTGGCCAGCAGCGGCAGCAGGGCATCCGCAAGCGCCTGCGGCTGGCACTCATCCTGCAACAGCTCTTTCACCAGCTCGCGCCCGGCAAGCAGGTTTGGCAGGGAGACATAATCCGTTTTCACCAGACGTTTTGCCAGCCAGAAGGTAAACGGCTTCATGCGATAACCGACCACCATCGGGCATTTCGCCAGCATACACTCCAGCGCTGCCGTGCCGGAAGCCAGCAGTGCGGCATCGCTTGCATACATGGCTTCCCGCCCTTTCCCGTCGAGAAGACGAACGTGAAGATCCGGGGCAACGTCGGCTTTGATACGCTCGAACTGCTCGCGGCGTTTGGCATTCACCAGCGGCACAACCACTTCAAGATCGGGCCAGGTCTGGCGAAGAATCTGCGCGGTCTTCAGGAAATCAGCGCTCAGCATCTCGACCTCTGCGCCACGGCTGCCCGGCAGCAACGCCAGACAGTGCACATCATGCGGGATACCCAGCACGTCTCGCGCCGCGTTTTTATCCGGATCCAGCGGCATCGCATCCGCCATGGTATGACCGATAAAACGGCACGGAACATTAAATCTGTCATAAAACGCTTTTTCGAAAGGCAGGAAAGCCAGCACCAGGTTGGTGGACCGTCCGATTTTGAAAACGCGTTTCTGTCGCCACGCCCACACGGACGGACTGACATAGTGAATGGTTTTGATGCCCTGCTTTTTCAGATTACCTTCGAGGGTAATGTTGAAATCAGGTGCATCGATACCGACAAACACATCGGGTTTGAGTTCGGTAAAGCGGCGGGTGAGATCGGCACGAATATGCAGCAGGCGTCGCAGGCGCCCCAGCACCTCGACGATGCCCATCACGGCCAGCTCTTCCATTTCATACCAGGCTTCACAGCCTTCGGCCTGCATCAGCGGGCCAGCCACGCCAACAAAGCGAGCATTGGGTACGCGCGCCTTAAGCGCCCGGATGAGACCTGCACCAAGAATATCGCCGGAGGTTTCTCCGGCGACCAGGGCTATCGTAAGCGGACGACTGTCGACCATTAACGAATCAGACCCCTCGTGGAACGGTCAAAGAATTCAATGAACGCGTTCACTTCAGGATGCTTATTCGCCAGCTCGGCAATTTCCGGCTTCGCCTCTTCCAGCGTTTTACCGCTACGGTACAGCAGCTTGTACGCGTTGCGGATAGCAGTAATCGCTTCGCGGCTAAAGCCACGACGCTTGAGGCCTTCGATGTTCACGCCAAACGGCGTGGCATGGTTGCCCTGCGCAATCACATACGGCGGGACGTCCTGCGCCACACCGGAGCATCCGCCGACCATCACGTGTGCACCAATGATGCAGAACTGATGGACTGCGGTCATGCCGCCAATAATTGCGAAGTCATCAACCGATACGTGTCCTGCCAGCGTTGCGTTGTTGGCAAGAATACAGCGATCGCCCACGGCACAGTCGTGCGCAATGTGCGCATTTACCATGAACAGGTTGTCGCTGCCCACCTTCGTCAACCCACCACCCTGTACTGTTCCACGATGAATGGTGACGCTTTCGCGAATACGGTTACGATCGCCAATTTCCAGACGGGTCGACTCACCAGCATATTTCAGATCCTGGTTAACTTCGCCGATGGAAGCGAACTGATAGATCTCGTTATTGCAGCCAATGGTCGTGTGACCATTCACGACAACGTGAGATTTCAGTACTGTACCCTCACCAATTTCGACATGGGGTCCAACAATACAGAACGGGCCAATGTGGACGTTTGCGCCAATGATGGCACCAGTTTCCACAATAGCGGTAGGATGAATAAAGGCGGATTTATCAATCACGTATCAGGACTCCCGGCTACGAGCACACATCATCGTCGCTTCGCAAACAACTTTGCCGTCAACCAGCGCTACGCCTTTGAAGCGAGTCAGGCCACGACGCGTTTTTTCAAAAGTGACTTCCATGATCATCTGATCACCAGGCACGACAGGACGCTTGAAGCGTGCTTCATCAATACCTGCGAAGTAATACAGTTCACCCGGCTCCAGCTTACCGACGCTTTTAAACGCCAGAATCCCGGTAGCCTGAGCCATCGCTTCCAGAATCAACACACCCGGGAAGATAGGCTTACCCGGGAAGTGTCCCTGGAAGAACGGCTCGTTCACGGAAACATTTTTCACTGCGCGCAGAAAACGACCTTCTTCAAAATCCAGCACACGGTCTACCAGCAAAAACGGGTAGCGGTGCGGCAGAAGTTCTAAAATCTCTTCAATATGCAGAGTATGAGTGTCAGTAGTCAAAATACTCTTCCTGTCAAAATGTACTGATAACAATAATAACACGGCCTGCCGGTTTATTAGAAAGCCGACAGGCCGGGAAAGATAGCGTTAAACGGGTGACGTTTAGTCTTGTTGATCGATCTTACGCTCAAGAGACTTGAGTCGCTTGCTCATATCATCAATGTTCATCACCAGAGCTGCTGTTTTACGCCATACCTTGTTGGGTTGCAGCGGAATACCGGAGGAATAGACGCCAGGTTCAGTGATAGGACGCATTACCATGCCCATGCCCGTCACCGTCACCTTGTCGCATATTTCCATATGGCCATTAATCACGCTCGCGCCGCCAATCATGCAGTAACGACCAATTTTCAGGCTGCCCGCCATGATGACGCCCCCCGCAACCGCGGTATTGTCGCCAATCACAACGTTATGCGCAATCTGGCACTGGTTATCGATGATAACACCATTGCCAATGATCGTGTCGTCGAGTGCACCACGATCGATCGTGGTACAGGCCCCGATCTCCACGCGATCGCCAATAATAACGCGACCAAGCTGCGGGATCTTAACCCAGTTACCGCGATCGTTCGCGTAACCAAAGCCATCAGAACCAATCACGGTACTGGACTGGACGAGGCAATTTTCGCCGATTTCAACTTCATGATAAACGGACACATTGGCCCATAAACGGGTGCCAGCGCCGATTTTCGTATTTTTCCCAACGAAACATCCAGGGCCAATGACGACGTTATCGCCCAGCTCAACGCCAGATTCAATAACCGCATTCGCGCCAACGGCCACGTTGTTACCCAGCTTAGCCGTCGGATCAATCGCTGCACTGGCAGCAATGTTCTGCGCCGGCTGCGGCGTGGTATCTAGAATTTGAGCCATGCGTGCATACGTCAGGTAGGGATTTTTCACTACCAGCGCGCTTCCAGTGGCAAAAGGAAGATCGTCCTGCGTCAGAACAACAGCTGACGCCTGGCATTGAGCCAGTTGTTCACGGTACTTAGGGCTTACCATGAAGGTAATCGTGCCAGCTTTAGCAGATTGCATGGACGCAACAGCGGTGATGACGATATCGCCATCACCGTGTAATTCTGCATCCAACTGCTGAGCTAAATCAGCCAGTCGAATTGAAGGCATTACTTATTTAACCTGTTTCAGAACATCAGCGGTGATGTCTTTAACATCGCTGCTGTTGAAAGCAACGGCGTTCGCATCAACAACCAGATCGATGCTCTGATCGGCAGCAACTGCTTTAACAGCAGTCTGAATGCGAGTCACCAGCTTGCCACGCTCTTCGTTAGAACGACGCTGACGATCCTGCTCGAAAGCCTGCGCTTTCTGGGAGAAGGTCTGGCGCTGAGCCATAACGTCTTTTTCCAGTTTGCTGCGATCGCTTGCTTTCATGGTAGAACCATCACGCTGCAGACGCTGCATTTTGGACTGAAGATCGCCTTCCATACGCTGCAGTTCGCTCGCACGGCCTTTGAATTCGTTTTCCAGAGTCGCAGAAACACCTGTTTTCTGAGCGACCTGCTGGAACAAATTACCCATGTTGACGATTGCGATTTTGTCTGCTGCCTGAGCAGAAGTTGCCATCGCTAAACCGAGACCTGCAGCTAATAACCACTTTTTCACAATTAACTCCTTACCATCCCATTGGCACCAGAAGGTACCGTTCTTTGCGTGGCAAGGCGACCGTTTTACCGATCGCCGGTTGTCAGCGCTACACTGCCAACGCATTCCATTGCAGCGGATTATTACCAGGTTTTACCAATGTTAAACTGGAATTGCTCCGCTTTGTCTCCATCGTATTTCTTAAACGGCTGGGCGTAGGAGAAGACCAACGGCCCCAGCGGTGACATCCATTGTAATGCGATACCGGCAGACATGCGAATATTGCCCGGATCGCTATAGTCTGGAACGCCAGCCGCGCGCATCTGGGCAGTATTCTCCCAGTTGGTATCCCACACCGTACCCGCATCCCAGAAGAAGGACGTACGTACGGAGTTCGCGTATTTATCACTGATAAATGGCGTTGGGGTGATGAACTCCAGGCTGGCCACGGCCATGGCGTTACCGCCTACCGCATCATCAGAGCTACATACTTGTTTTGGATCACGGCTTGCGCAGTTATCTTCATCATTACCGCCGTAATAAACCGCTTTCGGACCAATGTTGTTAGACTGGAAGCCACGCACGGTGCTTGAACCACCCGCGTAGAAGTTCTCATAGAACGGCAACTCTTTACTGCCGATACCGTCACCATAGCCCCAACGGGTACGACCCAGCACCACCCACTTGTGATCGTCATCAATCGGGAAGTAGGACGCGGTATCCAGCGTCACCTTGTAGAACTCGTTATCGGAACCAGGAATGGTCACCTTACCGTTCAGGTTAACGCGAGAGCCTTCCGTTGGGAAGAAACCGCGGTCAAGACGGTTGTAGGTCCAGCCATAGTTGAAGGTGAAGTCATCTGCAGCAAAACCGTTGTCATCGCTGGAGGTACTCGCCGACTGGCCGATGGAATCCAGATAACGCCACATCGCCACCTGCGGCTGCATGTTGGACAGGTCGTTATGTACGTAACCTAAGCCCGCTCGCAGGGTGTTGTATTCGTTAACCGGGAAGCCAAGCGTTCCGTCCACACCGTAACTTTTGTTGGTGTAGGAAGACAGATCTGCATCATCCGCTTTAAAGTCGTTATAGAAGATACGACCGCCCAGGCTCACACCGTCAACGGTGAAGTATGGGTTGGTAACGGAGAACTCAGAGTAGGTCTGGTAGTCGTTTTTGGTACCGTTAATACCAACAGAGTAACCCGTACCCAGCCAGTTATCCTGCTGGACGCCTACCTGGAAACTCACGCCGCTTTCCGTGCCGTAGCCCACGCCGAAGTTAAAGCTACCGGTGTTACGCTCTTTCACTTTATAAACGACATCAACCTGATCCGGGCTGCCCGGTACACGCTGAGTTTCAGTATCTACGGTTTCAAAATAGCCCAGACGGTTCAGACGCTCTTTACCCTGGTCGACCAGGTCGCTGCCCAGCCACGCCCCTTCCATCTGACGCATTTCACGACGCAGAACGGAGTCTTTAGAGGTGTCGTTACCGACGAAGCGGATCTTACGCACGTAGAAACGGTTACCCGCATCAACGTTAACGTGCAGCTTAACGGTTTTATCCGCATCGTTGATTTCCGGCTGAGTTTGTACGCGCGGATAGGCATAACCATAGCGGCCGAGCAGCTTCTTAATGCTGTCTTCCATTTTGGTGACTTTGGATCCGCTGTACAGATCGCCCGGCTGAATTTTGGTCAGCGATTCGATCTCAGCAGAATGCCCCGCCAGGTTACCACTCACTTCAACACCAGAAAGCTTGTACTGATCGCCTTCAGTAATGTTAACCGTAATGTAGATACCTTTCTTGTCCGGAGTCAGACTGACCTGAGTCGAGTCGATGTTGAAGCGGGCATAACCGCGATCCAGATAGTAGCTGCGCAGGGTTTCAAGGTCGCCCGCCAGCTTCTGTTTCTGGTATTTACGATCGCCAACCACGTTCCACCACGGCACTTCATCGCGCAGCTGGAAGGTCGAGATCAGTTCGTCGGTGCTGAACGCGTGGTTACCCACGATGTTGATCTGCTGGATCTTCGCAGAAACACCTTCCTGGAAGACCAGCTTCAGGTCAACACGGTTACGCGGGAGCGGAGTGACAACCGCTTTCACGCTGGCGCTGTATTTACCGACGCTGTAGTAGAAGTCTTCCAGACCTTTTTCAATGTCTGAAAGGGTTGTGCGGTCCAGAGATTCACCCACACGAACACCCGATGCTTCAAGGTTTTGCTTGAGCATGTCATCTTTCACCGACTTGTTGCCGGAGAAAGTGATACTGGCGATCGTTGGACGTTCTTTTACCTGTACCAGCAGCGTATCACCATCGCGCAGGACGCGGACGTCCTCGAAGTTGCCGGTGGCAAACAGAGCACGGATGGTGTTACTGATATCTTCATCATTAACCGTATCGCCGGGGCGGACAGGCATACTGAGGAGGGCCGCACCAACGGCGACACGCTGAAGGCCTTCGAAATGAATATCTTTCACTACGAACCCGTCAGCACCGTATACGGTGGCGCTGCTAAACAGCAGCGACGCTATGAGCAACTTTTTCATCGCCATCGTTATTATGCGTTCTTCCTAACTAACTCTCTTACAACCGAGAGAAATCATTGAAAAGTGCAAGCCCCATTAACAGCACCAGCAAAATCGAGCCAATGCGATAACTAAAGTCTTGAACTCGCTCGGATACCGGCCCGCCTTTTAGCTTTTCAATCGCTAAAAACAGCAGATGACCCCCGTCTAAAACGGGAAGCGGGAACAGGTTGATAATCCCAAGGTTCACGCTAATAAGCGCGAGGAACATGAGATAGTAAATCACCCCGAACTCCGCTGACATCCCAGCCCCCTGAGCAATCGAGATTGGCCCACTGAGGTTGTTCAGTTTCACATCACCGGTTATCAATTTCCCCAACATGTTGACCGTCAGCTTCATCAGTTGCCATGTTTTATCCGTGGCTTCAAGAATGGCGCTGAACGGCCCATACTGGCGTATTGTCTTGTACTCATCTGGCAGCGGGATCACTTTTGGCACAACGCCTGCAAACCCTTCTGCCTTTTTGCCGACCGACTTCGTATCCGGGATCAGCGTCAGCGAAAGCGGACTGCCTTGCCTTTCAACTTCCAGCGCGAGGGACGTCCCCGGATTATCGCGCACCAGAGTAACAAAGGTCATCCACTCTGTTAATGGTTGACCATCGACTTTAACGATCCTGTCGCCAGCTTGCAAACCCGCTTTGCTCGCCGCCGAATTTGCCTGTACTTCGGCTAATACCGGCTCAATCTGCGCGCCGCGGGGACGAATGCCCAGCGCAGCGACGGGATCCTCTTTGTCTGGCTCGAAACGCCAGTGGCGTAAATCCAGTACTTTGTCCTGACGCGCGTCTGACCCAAACGGCGATACGCTGATAGTTGTCTGCGGATCGCCAATTTTGGCTACCAGCTGCAGTCGCACGGCATCCCAATCAGGGGTTTCGATGCCATCAATCGCTTTAAGTTCCATCCCGGAGGTAATTTGCGCACTCGCCGCGATGGAGTCAGGGGCAATATCCCCCACTACCGGACGCACGCCAGGGACGCCGATGATAAACACCAGCCAGTAAGCGAAAATCGCAAAGATGAAGTTGGCTACCGGTCCGGCAGCGATGATAGCGGCGCGTTGTCCAACGGTTTTGTTGTTAAACGCACTGTGTCGCAGTTCGGGAGCGACAGGCTCAACACGTTCGTCGAGCATTTTGACGTAGCCGCCAAGCGGGATAAGGGCGATGACAAATTCCGTGCCGTGACGGTCGGTGCGCGTCCAGAGTGATTTGCCAAAACCAATGGAGAATCGCTCTACCCGCACACCACAACGGCGAGCAACCCAGAAATGGCCAAATTCATGCACGGTAATCAGTACACCAAGTGCAACAATGAATGCCGCCAGATTCCAGAGAATGCTCAGCATAAAACCTTCCGTTAAATCGTCCCGAATACCAGTAAAAGCAGGCAAGCAAATACTGGAACAGCCGCTGTCAGGCTGTCAATGCGATCCAGTATACCGCCATGCCCTGGAATAAGATGTCCGCTGTCCTTAATCCCTGCTTCACGCTTAAACATACTTTCGGTTAAATCACCGAGCACTGAGGCAAGTGCAGCAAAAATCGAGCACACCAGCAGTATTGATGGTGCCACGGCCAGATCTGCCCAGACGCCATAGCCCCAGGAGATGATCGCTGCCGTAAACAAGCCGCCGATGAAGCCTTGCCAGGTTTTCCCCGGCGAAACTTTTGGTGCCAGCTTATGTTTGCCAAACAGTTTACCAAACATATAGGCCCCGGAGTCAGCCCCCCAGACGAGAATCATCACATAAAGCAGCCAGATCGCACCGCTGTAGTGATTTTCGTCATAGTGCCAGGCGCGCAGCGCGACCATGCCCCAGAAAAACGGAACAATGGTGAGCAAACCAAAAATCAGTCGCAGCACTTTTGAATGACGCCAGATTGCGGCCGAGCCTGGATAAAAAAGCACCAGTAACAGCGCAACAACCCACCAGGCCAACGACATCCACAAGGAGCCGGCAACCAGCGGTTGATGAATATCATGGTGATATTCAGGCAACGTAAACAGCATTATGGCCAGGATAAAGCCACAGAGTACCGCAAGCCATACTCGCTGGCTGCGCGAGGTAAAGCCGCTAAACTGTCCCCATTCCCACGCGGCAAGCATGCACACTACCAGCGTGACAATGGCGAATCCCACCGGGGGCAGTAAAAACAGCGCCGCAATGACAATGGGTATTAAAACAAAAGCGGAAATCAGGCGATACTTCAGCAAAAGCTACCCCCATCAGGCTTTGTCGCCACCTGGCTCGGTGCCGCCGAAACGACGCTCTCGATTGGCAAAGGCATGCAGCGCACCTTCAAAGTCTTGTTCATCAAAATCGGGCCAGAGAACATCTGTAAAGTAAAGTTCAGCATAGGCAATTTGCCATATCAGAAAGTTACTTATGCGATGTTCCCCCCCTGTCCTAATTACCAAATCCACAGGTGCCAGTTCATTCATGCAGATTTGCTTGCTCAGCGCCTCTTCATCAATCTGGTCGGGTCTCAACAGCCCTTCCTGAACCTGTTCGGCCAGATGCCGAACGCCCTGGATAATATCCCAGCGTCCACCGTAATTCGCCGCAACGTTGAGCGTCAGACCGGTATTATTTTCCGTCAGCGCTTCTGCTTTACGAATCCGCTCCTGCAAACGTGAGTTAAAACGACTGGTATCGCCAATGATGCGCAGGCGAACGTTGTGGCGGTGCAGGCTTTTTACTTCGCTGTCTAGCGCCCACACGAACAATTCCATCAACGCAGTCACTTCCTGCGGAGGTCGATTCCAGTTTTCACTGCTAAAAGCATAGAGCGTTAACGCATCAATGCCGTTATTGGCGGCAAAAGAGACGGCGCGGCGAACAGATTTCGCTCCCGCTTTATGCCCAAAGGCTCGTATTTTCCCTTGTCTTTTCGCCCAGCGCCCGTTGCCATCCATAATGATTGCTACATGACGGCAGCCATGAGCTGGCAAGTTTTCGCTTATTGGTTGATTCGCAGACAACATAACGCGTTTTTTGTCCCTGAAAGGATTTAACGGTACTCAGGAATACTTAAGCCTGTACATAAAAAAGCCGTGTCAAACCACGGCTTACCTGACCACATAAAGTCAAATTCCTGCGATCAGGTGGCGCAGACTATATCACTGAAGCCCAACGCTAACAAATAGCACGACCACTAGTGCTTGCTTTATCACCAGCTTGCGAGACGTGTCACCTGTTTACGCGCAATATCACGAGCAGCTGTATCCACCGCCAGCACCTCTTCCACGCTTTGTGGCTCACGCAAATCAATCATTTCCAGTACCGATAAATTTAAGGTCGCGATATCGGTAAAACGGATCTGCTGATTCAGAAATGCGTCAACGGTAATTTCATTGGCTGCATTCAGTGCCGTCGTCGCCGCCTGCCCCTGGTCAAAGGCGTTCATTGCAAGCTTCAGACAAGGATAACGATCGTAGTCTGGTTCACTGAACGTCAGAGAACTGAGCTTACAGAAATCAAGCGGCTTCACGCCGGATTTCACCCGGTTCGGCCATGCCATTGAATGGGCAATAGGCGTACGCATATCCGGCTCGCCGAGCTGTGCCAGCACGCTGCCATCCTGATAGCGCACCATCGAGTGAATCACCGACTGCGGGTGGATCAGTACTTCCATCTGTTTCGCCGACGCATTAAACAGCCAGCGCGCTTCAATGTATTCCAGACCTTTGTTCATCATGGTGGCAGAATCCACGGAGATTTTACGCCCCATTGACCAGTTCGGATGACGGCACGCCTGATCCGGCGTCATTGCGCGCAGTTCAGACAGTGGCGTTTCACGGAACGGGCCACCAGACCCGGTAAGCAGAATCGACACAACGCCATTCTGCTCCAGGTCAGCGTACCCCAGGTTCTGTTGAAAAGGTTGCGGTAAACTCTGAAAAATGGCGTTGTGCTCGCTGTCGACCGGTAAAAGACGCGCCCCGCGCTGTTTTACCGCGTCCATGAACAGACGTCCGCAGGTCACCAGCGACTCTTTATTGGCGAGCAAAACATCTTTACCGGCATCGATCGCAGCAAGTGTCGGCAGCAGCCCGGCTGCGCCGACAATGGCCGCCATAACCTGGTCAACCTCATCCAGCGCCGCCATCTCGCAGGCCGCCTGCTGGCCACTCAGCACCTCGGTTCGGCTGCCCTTCTCACGCAGTTGGGCTTTTAGCAGGCGCGCGCTCTCTTCGTCATCCATCACAACATAGCGGGGCATAAACTCCAGGCACTGCTCGACCATACGCTGCACATTCTTACCGGCCACCAGCGCCGTCACGGTGTAAAGTTCAGGATTATGGCGGACGACGTCGAGGGTACTGCAACCAATGGAACCGGTTGAGCCGAGGAGTGTTAAATGCTTCATGAGATGCCCGAAAAAAGTTAGACCAGATAAAAGCAAAACGCCGCCAGCAAGACCCGAAGTCCCTCTGAACGGCGTTTATCAGTGTACGACAGAAATCAGAACTGCATCAGTTCCGCTTCTTTTTCTGCCAGCGCCGCATCAATTTTCTTGATGGCAGCGTCGGTCATTTTCTGAATGTCGTCCTGAGAACGACGATCGTCATCTTCGCTGATCTCTTTTTCTTTCAGCAGTGCTTTCACTTTATCGTTCGCATCGCGACGCACGTTACGCACGGAGACACGACCCTGCTCAGCTTCACCGCGAACCACTTTGATGAGATCTTTACGACGCTCTTCCGTCAGCGGAGGCAGCGGAACGCGGATGTCAGCACCCGCTGAGCTAGGGTTCAAACCCAGGTCAGAAGCCATGATCGCTTTCTCAACGGCCGGGCTCATAGAGCGATCGAAGACGTTGATTTTCAGCGTACGGGTATCTTCAACCGTCACGCTCGCAAGCTGACGCAGAGGGGTTGGCGTACCGTAGTATTCTACGATGATGCCATCCAGCAGGCTTGGGGAAGCACGGCCAGTACGGATTTTGCTGATTTGGTTTTTGAACGCTTCTACGCATTTGTCCATGCGTACTTCAGCATCTTTTCTGATGTCGTTAATCACGTTACGAATCCTTGAAAACTTGTCTCAGGCAGACTATCCGCCAGCACAGCGCTACAGGTGTGCTAAGTATAGTCGCGTTTAATTCATGACAACGCCAAAGGCGCGTCCAGGTAAGATACCACTACAAAGTAAAGCGGAATCTTACCTGTATTTATCGTCGACGGAAATTATTCCGTGATCAAAGTGCCTTCTTTTTCGCCCATGACCACGCGACGCAGTGCGCCAGGCTTGTTCATGTTGAAGACACGGATCGGCAGTTTGTGGTCGCGAGCCAGCGTGAAGGCAGCAAGATCCATCACTTTCAGCTCTTTATCCAGCACTTCGCTGTAGCTCAGCTGATCGTACATGGTCGCAGAAGGATCTTTTGCCGGGTCGGCAGTAAACACGCCGTCTACTTTGGTCGCTTTCAGCACCACATCGGCTTCAATTTCGATACCGCGCAGGCAGGCAGCGGAATCGGTGGTAAAGAACGGGTTACCCGTACCGGCGGAGAGGATCACCACGCGGTTGTTGCGCAGCAGGCTGATGGCCTCTGCCCAGCTGTAATTATCGCATACGCCATTCAGGGGAATCGCGGACATCAGGCGGGCATTCACGTAGGCGCGATGGAGCGCATCACGCATTGCCAGGCCATTCATCACGGTTGCCAGCATACCCATGTGGTCGCCCACAACGCGGTTCATCCCCGCTTTCGCCAGACCAGCACCACGGAAAAGGTTGCCACCGCCAATGACCACGCCAACCTGGATACCCAGTTCGACCAGTTCTTTGATTTCCTGTGCCATGCGATCAAGGATGCTTGCGTCAATACCGAAGCCTTCCGATCCCTGCAGCGCTTCGCCACTCAGCTTAAGCAGAATGCGTTTGTACACGGGTTTTGCATTGGTAGCCATGTTTCTTTCCTGAGACTGTCAACGATTAAGATGGGAGTTAATTCTGGCGACATAATATGCCGCAAATCAGCACGGCGATACTGGAGCCTGTCTGATTTCCTGTGACGGGTGACAAAAAGAAGCCGCCCTCAGGCGGCTCCTTTTCAATCATTAAGACTGCTTGGACATTGCAGCAACTTCTGCTGCGAAGTCAGTCTCAACTTTCTCGATGCCTTCGCCCACTTCGAAGCGGATGAAGCCAGTTACGTCAGCGTTGTGCTCTTTCAGCAGCTGAGCAACAGACTTGCTTGGATCCATAACGAAAGGCTGGCCAGTCAGAGAAACTTCGCCGGTGAATTTCTTCATGCGGCCTTCAACCATTTTCTCTGCGATTTCTTTTGGCTTACCAGACTGCATCGCGATGTCCAGCTGAACCTGGTACTCTTTTTCTACCACTTCAGCAGACACGTCTTCTGGCTTAACGAATTCTGGTTTGCTTGCAGCGATGTGCATTGCCAGCTGTTTAACCAGCTCTTCGTCAGCGCCTTTAGCCGCAACCAGAACACCGATACGTGCGCCGTGCTGGTAAGAACCCAGTACTTCGCCTTCCAGGGAAGATACGCGACGGATGTTGATGTTCTCACCGATTTTAGCAACCAGCGCAACACGTTCTTCTTCGAACTGTGCTTTCAGAACTTCAACGTCAGTGATTTTGCCAGCAACAGCTGCGTCCAGAACTTTGTTCGCAAATGCCTGGAAACCGCCATCTTTAGCAACGAAGTCAGTCTGGCAGTTAACTTCCAGAATGATGCCGTAGGTGCCGTCGATTTTAGTGATGATCACGCCGTCAGCAGCAACGTTGCCTGCTTTCTTAGCTGCTTTGATCGCACCGGATTTACGCATGTTTTCGATTGCCAGCTCGATGTCGCCGTTCGCTTCAGTCAGCGCTTTTTTGCAATCCATCATGCCTGCGCCAGTACGCTCGCGCAGCTCTTTTACCAGGGATGCGGTAATTTCAGCCATTCTTAAATCCTCGGGAGATGTGAACTGCCCGGCCGGAGGCCAAACAGTGTAAATTGAAAAAAGGGGCCGATAATGGGCCCCTATTCATACACGGTACTAATAAGGGGTAAAACCTTATTATTCAGCTTCTACGAAGCTTTCTTCCGCCTGAGAAGCCAGATCCTGGGAACGGCCTTCACGAACGGTAGCAGCTACAGCGCTCAGGTACAGGCTAACAGCACGGATTGCGTCGTCGTTACCCGGGATAACGAAGTCAACACCGTCCGGATCGGAGTTGGTATCAACGATAGCGAATACCGGGATACCCAGGTTGTTAGCTTCTTTGATAGCGATGTGCTCGTGGTCTGCATCGATTACGAACAGCGCGTCTGGCAGGCCGCCCATATCTTTGATACCGCCCAGGCTGTTTTCCAGCTTGTCCAGTTCACGAGTGCGCATCAGCGCTTCTTTCTTAGTCAGCTTGTCGAAAGTACCGTCCTGAGACTGGGTTTCCAGATCTTTCAGGCGCTTGATGGACTGACGAACAGTTTTCCAGTTGGTCAGCATGCCGCCCAACCAGCGATGGTTCACGAAGAACTGGTCGCAGCTGTTAGCAGCATCTTTCACAGCTTCGCTTGCAGCGCGCTTAGTACCAACGAACAGAATCTTACCTTTACGGGAAGAGATCTTGTTCAGCTCAGCCAGGGCTTCGTTGAACATTGGTACAGTTTTCTCAAGGTTGATGATGTGAACTTTGTTACGCGCGCCGAAGATGAAAGGCTTCATTTTCGGGTTCCAGTAACGGGTCTGGTGACCAAAGTGAACACCAGCCTTGAGCATGTCGCGCATGGAAACAGTTGCCATGTTTTAAAACCTCTATATTGAAAGTTGGGGTTATGCCTCCACGTATCCCATATTACCGACCCCGAAGGGCACCCCGGAATATGTGCCGATACGTGTGTGTTGTTACACAAAGTGAGATTTGTCGCTTCCGTCCAGCCTGTGTATCTGAGATGGATCGGAAGTCCGGCGCGCTTTATACCACAAAACACGACCAGAAACCAACAGTTGTTGGCGGAGTGTGCTGTTAATGATTCTCAATTTGGCACGGGGCGTGCCTGACTGATACCATTGACGACACTTAGACTAGTATTGTCGAAAAAATCGACACCGATGGACAGATTACATGGCTATCTCTATTAAGACACCTGAAGAAATTGAAAAGATGCGCGTCGCCGGTCGTCTGGCCGCGGAAGTGCTGGAAATGATCGAGCCGTTCGTGAAGCCGGGCGTCAGCACCGGCGAACTGGATCGCATCTGTAATGACTATATCGTTAACGAGCAGCACGCGGTTTCCGCCTGTCTCGGCTACCACGGTTTCCCGAAATCCGTCTGCATCTCTATTAATGAAGTGGTTTGCCACGGTATTCCGGACGACGAAAAACTGCTGAAAGATGGCGATATCGTCAATATCGACGTGACCGTCATTAAAGACGAGTACCACGGTGACACCTCGAAGATGTTCATCGTTGGCAAACCAACGATTCTGGGCGAGCGTCTGTGCAAAGTGACGCAAGAGAGCCTGTACCTGGCGCTGAAAATGGTTAAGCCGGGTATTCGCCTGCGCACTCTCGGTGCCGCAATTCAGAAATTCGTGGAAGCGGAAGGTTTCTCCGTGGTGCGCGAATACTGCGGTCACGGCATTGGCCGCGTCTTCCATGAAGAGCCGCAGGTTCTGCACTATGATGCCGATGACGGCGGCGTGGTGCTGCAAAAAGGGATGACCTTCACCATCGAACCGATGGTCAACGCCGGTGACTACCGCATTCGCACTATGAAAGACGGCTGGACGGTGAAAACCAAAGACAGAAGCTTGTCTGCCCAGTACGAGCATACTATTGTGGTAACGGACAACGGCTGCGAAATTATGACGTTGCGCAAGGATGACACCATCCCGGCGATACTGACGAACATTGAGTGATAAGAAGCCGGCAAATGCCGGCTTTTTTAATGGCGATAGCTTTTTCTTATGGGTGGCGCACGATGAGCAATCTATTACCCGAACAGTATGCTAACACAGCACTTCCCACCCTCCCCGACCAGCCCGATAACCCGGGCGTCTGGCCGCCGCACGAGCTGACCTGCGCGCACATAAAAGCCCATATGGATGTTTTCCACCGCTGGCTGGGCAGCGCGTTCGACGCGGGCGTCTCTGCCGAGCAGCTCATCGAAGCGCGCACCGAATTTATCGATCAGCTCCTGCAGCGTCTGTGGATCGACTACGGTTTCGGGCAGGTGAGCGACGTCGCGCTGGTTGCCGTCGGGGGCTATGGCCGCGGGGAGCTGCATCCGCTTTCCGATATCGACCTGCTGATCCTAAGCCGCAAAAAGCTTCCGGACGAACAGGCGCAGAAAATAGGCGAGCTGCTGACTCTGCTGTGGGACGTCAAGCTTGAAGTGGGCCACAGCGTGCGCACCCTGGAAGAGTGTCTGCTGGAGGGGCTCTCGGACCTGACCGTCGCCACCAACCTGATTGAAACCCGCCTGCTGATTGGCGACGTCGCGCTGTTCCTGGAGCTGCAAAAGCATATTTTCAGCGACGGCTTCTGGCCATCCGAGAAATTCTTCGCCGCCAAGGTCGAGGAGCAAAACCAGCGCCACCAGCGCTACCACGGCACCAGCTATAATCTTGAACCCGATATTAAAAGCAGCCCCGGCGGCCTGCGCGACATCCACACGTTACAGTGGGTCGCCCGTCGTCACTTTGGCGCCACCTCGATGGACGAGATGGTCGGCTTTGGCTTCCTGACCGAGGCCGAGCGTAACGAGCTAAACGAGTGTCTGCACCTGCTGTGGCGCATCCGTTTTGCCCTGCATCTGGAAGTTACCCGCTACGATAACCGCCTGCTGTTTGACCGTCAGCTCAGCGTAGCGCAGCGGCTGAACTATCAGGGCGAAGGCAACGAGCCGGTTGAGCAGATGATGAAGGATTTCTTCCGCGTCACCCGCCGGGTCACCGAGCTGAACCAGATGCTGTTGCAGCTGTTCGACGAGGCCATTCTGGCCCTGACTGCCGACGAAAAGCCGCGCCCGATTGACGATGAATTCCAGCTGCGCGGCACGCTGATCGATCTGCGCGACGAAACGCTGTTTATCCGCGAGCCGGAAGCGATCCTGCGGATGTTCTATACCATGGTGCGCAACAGCACCATCACCGGGATCTACTCCACCACCCTGCGCCATCTGCGCCACGCGCGCCGCCATCTGACGCAGCCTTTGTGTTACATCCCGGAAGCGCGCTCGCTGTTCCTCAGCATGCTCCGCCATCCGGGTGCCGTCAGCCGCGGGCTGCTGCCGATGCACCGTCACAGCGTGCTGTGGGCCTATATGCCGCAGTGGTCGCACATCGTCGGGCAGATGCAGTTCGATCTGTTCCACGCCTACACGGTGGATGAACACACCATCCGCGTGATGCTCAAGCTGGAAAGCTTTGCCAAAGAAGAGACGCGCTCCCGCCACCCGCTGTGCGTGGAGCTGTGGCCGCGCCTGACCCATCCGGAACTGATCCTGATTGCCGCTCTGTTCCACGACATCGCCAAGGGCCGCGGCGGCGATCACTCGGTGCTGGGCGCACAGGACGTGCTGAAATTTGCCGAACTGCACGGTCTCAATTCGCGCGAAACGCAGCTGGTCGCCTGGCTGGTGCGCCATCACCTGCTGATGTCGGTCACCGCCCAGCGTCGCGATATTCAGGACCCTGAGGTTATTAAGCAGTTCGCCGAAGAAGTTCAAACGGAAAACCGTCTGCGCTATCTGGTCTGCCTGACGGTGGCCGATATTTGCGCCACCAACGAAACCCTGTGGAACAGCTGGAAGCAGAGCCTGCTGCGCGAGCTGTACTTCGCCACCGAAAAACAGCTGCGACGCGGGATGCAAAACACCCCGGACATGCGCGAGCGCGTGCGTCATCACCAGCTGCAGGCGCTGGCGCTGCTGCGGATGGATAACATTGATGAAGAAGCGCTGCATCAGATTTGGGCCCGCTGCCGTGCGAACTATTTTGTGCGCCACAGCCCAAACCAGCTTGCCTGGCACGCGCGGCACCTGCTGAAGCACGATCTGTCTCAACCGATGATCCTGCTGAGCCCGCAGGCCACGCGCGGCGGAACGGAGATATTCATCTGGAGCCCGGACCGGCCTTATCTGTTTGCTGCCGTCTGCGCCGAGCTGGACAGGCGTAACCTGAGCGTTCACGACGCGCAGATTTTTACCACCCGCGACGGCATGGCGATGGATACCTTTATTGTGCTGGAGCCGGACGGCAGCCCGCTGTCCTCGGACAGGCATGAAGGGATTCGCTTCGGTCTGGAGCAGGCGATCACGCAGCGCAGCTGGCAGCCACCGCAGCCGCGCCGTCAGCCGGCGAAACTGCGTCATTTTACTGTCGATACCGAGGTCAATTTCCTGCCGACCCACACCGACCGTAAATCGTTCCTGGAGCTGATCGCGCTCGACCAGCCAGGGCTGCTTGCTCGCGTCGGCCAGGTTTTTGCCGATCTGGGAATTTCGCTTCATGGGGCCCGAATTACAACCATTGGCGAGCGAGTAGAAGATTTATTTATAATCGCCACCGCAGACCGGCGTGCCCTTAATAATGACCTGCAGCTTGAAGTGCAACAACGGTTGACAGCAGCCCTCAATCCAAACGATAAAGGGTGACGTGTTTTTTAGTGAAATGGAAAGAGTAAACAATGCAGCAGTTACAGAACGTTATTGAGTCCGCTTTTGAGCGTCGCGCCGAGATCACTCCGGCAAATGTGGATACCGTGACCCGTGAAGCGGTAAACCAGGTTATTTCCCTGCTGGATTCCGGCGCCCTGCGCGTGGCAGAAAAAATCGACGGTCAGTGGGTCACTCATCAATGGCTGAAGAAGGCCGTGCTGCTCTCTTTCCGCATCAACGATAACCAGGTTATCGACGGAGCAGAAAGCCGCTACTTCGATAAAGTGCCAATGAAATTCGCGGATTACGACGAAGCGCGTTTCCAGAAAGAAGGCTTCCGCGTGGTACCACCAGCGGCAGTACGTCAGGGTGCATTCATCGCACGCAACACCGTGCTGATGCCATCCTATGTGAACATCGGTGCGTACGTTGACGAAGGCACCATGGTCGATACCTGGGCAACCGTCGGTTCCTGCGCGCAGATCGGTAAAAACGTTCACCTGTCCGGCGGCGTCGGCATCGGTGGCGTTCTGGAGCCACTGCAGGCTAACCCGACCATCATCGAAGACAACTGCTTCATCGGCGCGCGTTCAGAAGTGGTTGAAGGCGTGATCGTGGAAGAAGGCTCCGTGATCTCCATGGGCGTTTACATCGGCCAGAGCACCCGCATTTACGATCGCGAAACCGGCGAAGTGCACTACGGTCGCGTTCCGGCGGGCTCCGTGGTCGTTTCCGGTAACCTGCCGTCAAAAGACGGTAAATACAGCCTGTACTGTGCCGTTATCGTGAAGAAAGTGGATGCGAAAACCCGCGGTAAAGTGGGCATCAACGAACTGCTGCGCACCATCGACTAATCCCCGACGCGTTGATAAACCGGGACGCGCCTGTGCGTCCCGGTATAATCATCAAAAACGTCCGTTTCCGCAGTGGCGATTGCCATTCCCTTTTTTCTCAACCCTGCGATATCCGCCGCCATACGCTGGCTCCCCAGCCAGAAAAGCCCGTCGAGAGCCGTCACGGCCAGACCCGACTCCAGCGCCAGCTTCAGTCGCTCACGCGGCGCTTTTACCTCTTTGGCGATCTGCCGGAAGGGCTCTGCAGTAAGCCCGGTGGGATCGATCCGCCGAATGCGGGTGCTCATGCGGTACTGAAAAGCCTCAGGAATCGCATTGAGATCGGCTTTCAGGCTGTAGACGCAGCCAAAGCGCTTGCCGTTAAAGATGACGTTCTTCTGGCTTAGCTGAAACTCATCGCGCAGCCCGGCGATAAGCTGAGGGGCGCGGGTCAGCACCAGTCGGAACGGCAGTTCGAAGCTGGTGACATAATCCACGTTCAGTAAGGCAATACGTAAACGCTCTTCCGCACCCGCCTTTAGCTGGCGGCACTCTGCGGCAACTTCTGCCCACTGGTGCGTGAGCCTTGGGCTCTCATCTGCGGCGCCAAAGCTGTATTTTTCGATCTGATAATCAATGCGTCCTGACATGTCATTATCCCCGCGGGCTACGCTTTCGTGCGATAACTTTGCCTCATTTCCCCGCTTTTGAATACCCGTCTCGCTCGCCTTTTCTCAGCTGAAGTAACAATGATGAATCTCTTTACAAGCAAGTTTGCCTCGTTACTTAATGCAAATTTTTTCTTTTAAAACATAGGTTTGTTGAAAAACAGGATTAACGATATTATTCGTGAACAGCAAATAATAATCTGGCCTTGCGGGCAATAAACGGGAATCGTGCAATGAGTAGTTACGGCAAAATAATTGGTGCGGGGATCGCAGGTCTGGTCACTCTGGCCGGGACGTATTTATTGGGAAAAAATAACGGCAAAGACGAAGGGATTGCCGAAGGGCAGCAGATCGCAAAAGCTGAATACGCCGAAAAGATCAAAAAACTCCAGACTGAACTGGCGGACAAGATGCGCGATATCAGTAAACGGGATGACTTTATCCTCGCGGCGTATGCGCTGGGGACATGCTGCATCAAGGCTAATGGCAAGCCCCCGGCGGAAAATATCGCCCTGCTGGATGATGCAGTGTCTGGTCTTGTTCCGCGTGAAAAGTTACCTCAAGCCGTTCAGCAGAAGATCGTCGAGATGGTCGAAACACCGCCCAATCTACCAACGGTTTGGTCACTTATAAATGAATATCAGCTTAACGATGCGAAAAGTCTGGAGAGGTTTAGCCTCATTGTTGGCATGATGGCAAGTCAGGATGAGCTAAGAACACAAAGCGAAAGTGATTTTATGGCCTCCTGGAACTTACTGGTTGCGGCCTGAGGACGACGGATGACAAATCTTAATGCACATCTCGCCAGAATGAAAAAGCTGCAACAGGTGCGGAATGCCCCTGCGCTAAAATCCGTGGCGACGGCGTCCGCCATCGAAGCTCATCTGACCGGAGAAGTCGATGCTGCATTTATAAAGGGGTGCGATACCGGCAGCATTTACCGCGAAGCGATCATGGGGGCCAACCTGACGGTCAGCAACGACGACGTTATGGCCCGCCTGGAGGTAATCTCAACGGGCAGCGCCATCGACAATATCCTCGAACCCGTGTTTCTCAGCCTGCTCGACGGCACAATGCGCGCCTGCAATATCGGCACCCGACAAGGTGTTACCCCGTCCCGCCTGTACCAGGAGTGCCGGGCGTTCAGTTACGAAGCGCCCGAAAGAAATGCCTTTATGCTGGATAGCTACAGCGAGCACTTGAACGAGCGTCAAAACATTGACCGTTTTTCTGAACAATCGTCGTTTAACGGCGGCGAAATGACGCGCAACAACGACTCTCTGAACATGCGCGATGGTGCAAAAATGAAGGCCCGTAAAGAGAACCATTTCTCCGGTAATCTGCGCGCTGAGGATGAATATGGTAACGGCACGATCTACCAGTACAAAAAACATGCGAAAAGCGAGGGAGAGCAGAAGCAGGCTGCCGAAGTCGATCATGTCGTCTCGTGCGCCGAAGTATGCAACAACCTCAAAAGCAACAAGGCTCTGAAGCTTGATGACATCAAAAATATTCTCAATATTGACGAAAATTATGCTGTTACCAGCATGCAAAACAACCGTGGCGAGAAAACCGGTAAGTTCGCTAAAACCCGCGAAGAAATCCAGCAGGAGATCGATCAGGGCTTTGTAGTTGTCAAAAAAGGGAAAAAAGATGTCGCGCATCCGCTGACAGAAGAGGAAATCAAAACGCGGCAGGTGATGGTCGAGAAAATGGACATCGCGCAGCAAACGATGGATACCAAAACCAATGAAACCGTATTTGATAATATCCGCAAGGATCGCGACGTCCAAAAAGTTCTGGCGAAAGATGCGGCCCAGGCATCAGGTCATCAGTCGCTGGGCGATCTCATTCTCTTCATTATCAAGCCTCTTTACTATGAGCTGCGCAGCTGTTTAACGCACGGTATTGAAGCTGGCGTAGGTGCGAGCGATTTTTCGCAGGCTCTGTCGATTCGTCTTGGTCGCATGAAAGATTACATTCTCAAAAACGCTGTCGTTTTATTAAAAGATGTTGCCGTCGGCTTTATTAAAAATTTCGTGTCGATGCTGCTGGAAGGGATGGTTAACTGCTTCGTTGGCGTGTTCAAAAACATCATGCGGATGGTAAAAGAAGGCTTTAAGGTCCTGATGCAGACGGTACCGATCCTCAGGGATAAACACAGCAGTATGGCCCAAAAAGGCGATGCCATTCTTAAGCTTGTAGCAGGTTCTCTTTCCGTCTTTGCGGCTATTGGCCTTGAGTCATGGCTCAGCGGCCTTGGTCTACCAGGACCGCTTCCCATTTTACTCTCATCGGTCCTGACCGCCGTGATTACGGCGCTGGTGATGTTCCTGCTGGATAAGCTCGATCTGTTCGGCGTCAATCAGGCAATCAAAAAACAGCGGATCGACGAACTGTTGGAACAGGAAATTACCACCACGGAAAGCGAAATGCTGGCCTCCATCGCCTTACTGCGCTAGCGCTCAGATCGTCAGGTTTTGGTATTAAAATGATTTCCACTTGACGTAGTCGTTAAAAACAACAATAAACGAGTGGGGGCAATGCACCTTCCCTGCCCGGTAATTTCAGTGAAATGTAATCAGGATCGACCCCGCTTTTTTTATATATGAGGGTGGCAAAAAGGAATTTTTTCATTAATTATTCAAAGGTTATGTTGAGATAAGGGTACCGCTATGTACGATAATCTGAAAAGTCTGGGCATTACCAATCCTGATGAAATCGATCGTTACAGCCTTCGCCAGGAAGCCAACAACGACATTTTAAAAATCTATTTTCACAAGGATAAAGGAGAGTTTTTCGCCAAGAGCGTGAAGTTTAAATATCCACGCCAGCGTAAGACCGTCGTCGCTGACGGCGTAGGACAAGGGTACAAAGAGGTGCAGGAAATCAGCCCTAACCTGCGCTATGTGATCGATGAACTCGATCAGATTTGCCAGCGCGATCGCACCGAAGTCGATCTCAAGCGTAAGATCCTCGACGATCTGCGTCACCTTGAAAGCGTTGTCACCAACAAGATCAGCGAGATTGAAGCAGATCTTGAGAAATTAACGCGGAAATAAAAGCAAAACGGCAATCCCTGATTGCCGTTTTTAGTGTTTGCGCCCTCTCCCCGTGGGAGAGGGATGGGGTGAGGGCACCAGACCGCACTCAGTCATCTCTGTTCGTCCAGCTGCAACGCGACATAGAGCAGCAGCCTGTCGTCAAAGTTCCCCAAATCCAGCCCCGTCAGCTCCGAGATCCGGTTTAGCCGGTACTCAAGCGTATTGCGGTGAATAAACAGCGCTTTTGAGGTCGCCAGCGGTTGCACGTTATGGCGAAACCACGCCTGCAGCGTCCGGCGCAGCAACCCATTGTTGTCCATCGCCTTCAGGCGCGCTAATGGCCGCGCCAGCTCATTGGCCTGCCAGCCGCCGCGCAGGCTGTCGAGCAGCACCGGCAGCATCAGATCCTGATAGAAATAACTGCGGCTCTCCGGCATCCGCTGCTTGCCCACCATCATGGTGGTGCGCGCGGTACGCCAGGACCGGGCGATGCTGCCCGGCCCGGTAAAGTAATTGCCCAGGGCAACGCGAAAACGCAACTGGCCGTTCTCCTGCATACGGGAAATCAGCAGTTCCACGCGACGACGATGATCTTCCGCATCCCAGCGGCCGAACGCATTGAGCGCGGGTTTGAGTACCACCATTTCCGTCAGCGAGACTATTGCCACCAGGTTGTCGCGCTCCGGCGTCGCCAGCGCATTTTGCAGCTGCTGCAGCTCGGCCATCGCGCTGTCGACGCCAAGCTGTCCGCTATCGACCTCAATCACTGCCACCACGCGCGGCTGGTTCAGGTCGATCCCCAGACGCTGCGCCCATTCGCTGAGTGCAGGCGTATGTTCTTCCGCCTGAATCAGGTTCATCACCAGCTCCTCGCGTAAACGGCTGTCCTGAGCAAGCAGATGCATCAGGCGAGACTGCTCCAGCATCATTTCCGCCGTCATGCAGACCAGCTCGCCGTATTTACGCAGGGATTCCGGTTCGCCCGTCAGGCCGATGACGCCAACAATTTCCCCTTCCAGACGCAGCGGCAGGTTGATCCCCTGACGCACGCCGTGCAGGTGTTTCGCTACCGCATCATCGATATCAACCACGCGACCCTGAGAGAGCACCAGCAGGGCTCCTTCGTGCAATTCCCCAATACGCTCGCGATCGCCGCTGCCAATAATGCGCCCGCGGGCATCCATTACGTTGATATTGGTATCAATGATGCGCATGGTGCGCGCCACAATATCCTGCGCCATTTTGGTATCAAGATGCCAGCCAGCCATGTAACCCTCCTGTGAGCAGAGCTCAAGCATAGGGAAGTTCAGCAGCGACTGCATTGTGCGAATGCACAAAGTGAGAGGGGGAAGTATGGAGTTGCGGTAGGCGTCACAGAAACAAGAAAGCCCCTGCGAACAGGGGCTTAAAAGGATTACTGCATCAGCAGGTAAATTGAGGTGTCACCGCGCTGGATATTCAGCGCCAGTACGGACGGTTTGCTGTCGAGAATTTTGCGCAGTTCAGCGATGTTTTTCACCGGTTGCTGGTTAGCCCCCATGATCACATCGCCTTTTTTCAGGCCGATACGGGCAGCAGGTGAATTTGCTTTCACGTTGTTCACCACCACGCCTTTGTCCTGGCCCTTGTTACTCATCTCTGCGCCTTCAATTCCGCTGAAGATGGTGCTGGAGTCCACCTGATTCTGGCTGCTCTGCTGCAGCTCCAGGCTTACGTTAACCGGTTTGCCGTCACGCAGCAGGCCAAGGGTCACTTTGCTGCCAATTGGCATCGAGCCCACTTCAGCACGCAGGGCGGCAAAGCTGCTGATCGGTTTACCGTTCAGAGAGGTGATCACATCACCCGCTTTAATGCCCGCCTTCGCTGCAGAGGAGTTCGGCATAACCTGGCTGACGAACGCACCGCGCTGCGCATCCACCTTCATCGCTTTCGCCAGCTCGGAGTTCAGCTCGGTACCCATAATACCCAGCTCACCGCGTTTCACCTGGCCATACTGCACCATCTGAGCAGTCAGGTTTTTCACCATGTTGCTCGGAATAGCAAAGCCGATACCGATGTTGCCGCCGTCCGGTGCCAGAATAGCGGTGTTGATACCGATCAGCTCGCCGTTCAGGTTCACCAGCGCACCGCCGGAGTTACCACGGTTAATGGCCGCATCCGTCTGGATGAAGTTTTCATAGTTTTCCGCATTCAGGCCGCTACGGCCCAGCGCAGAGACAATACCGGAGGTCACGGTTTCACCCAGACCGAACGGGTTACCGATAGCGACGGTGTAATCGCCCACGCGCAGCGCATCGGAGTCGGCAATTTTAATCGCCGTCAGGTTCTTCGGATCCTGAATCTGGATCAGCGCGATGTCGGAGCGCGGATCTTTACCCACCACTTTAGCGTCGAATTTACGACCATCGCTCAGCTGTACTTTAATGGTGCTGGCGTTATCCACAACGTGGTTGTTGGTGACCACGTAGCCTTTTGCGGCATCAATAATCACACCGGAACCAAGCGCCATGAATTTCTGTTGCTGGCCGCCGCCCTGGCCGTCATCCCCTGCGCCACCGCCCTGACAGAACGGAGAACTCTGGAATGGCGAACCGTCCTGGCAGAACGGTGAATTGTCACCGAAGAACTGCTGGAAGTTACGCGGCATGCGCGGCGTATTGACGGTCGTGCTGCCCTCAACGTTAATACTCACCACCGATGGCATCACTTTTTCGAGCATCGGTGCCAGGCTTGGCATCTGCTGCGCGGTTGCTGCCGACGACGCGGTCTCGGCTGCAGTAGCAGTCAGAGGAGACAGCGCTAAACCTAAACTCAGAGCCAGTGCACTCATTGCTAATGTGGTTTTTTTCATGTTTCTCAATCTCGATTTACAGGTAACGCAAAATTGCTGTGTAACTCAGATTCATTTTATACCGCTTAGTTCCGGCCATAAGTTTATGGAAAAGGTAAAAATTTATTGGCCTTCTTTACAAAACTCCGGAATTATTCCACGGCCATGAGCTTCCGGTATTCATCCCAGGCATACAAATCGGTCATGCCGCTGATATAGTCCTGGATTAGACGGCAGCGATAATAATATTCCATCACCGGCCATTCCAGAGCGTGGCGATCCAGCTTACCCATCGCTTCGACATACGCCAGCCGATGGCGGGTAGAAAGTTTCTGATAAAGCCGGGATTCGATAGGAATGCGTCGCACGCGTTCTTTTTCCACCAGCTCGCTAAACTCCTCGACGGAGAGCTGAAGCAACGGGGAATAAATTTCCAGTAATCCACTAATTACACGGTATCCCTGCAGTTCCAGTTGCTCGACATCAGGATGGCTGAACACATGCCGCATCGCCACATGTTTATAAAGCTCAAGGAGTTGGCTGAAACTGCTGTCATCTTCCAATAGCGCGTGATTGAATTCCCCGCTAAAGATTTGCGGTAAATTATCAATAAAGCGCGAGGCGGCATACGGCACCAGTTTATTTAATGTATTGACCCGCAAATACATAAAGAACTGATCTTCCGTACTGCGGCTCAACGTATTTGAGCGCGATTTTTCCCAGGCATTTTCGACAACCTGGGCAAACAGCGATCCTTTTTCATGGGTTCCCCATGCCGCATAAAGATGCTGATAAAGCTCCTCGACGCTGAATATTCTTTTCTCAACGGCATCTTCCAGGTCAGCCACGCAATAGGAAATATCGTCGGCGGCTTCCATAATCCACGTCAATGGGAATCGGCCGTTTGGCGTCAGGGAAAGTTCTTTACGCAGCCGTTCTATATAGGCCTCTTCGGAAAGGTAATAGCCCGGTTTTTTCATTAAATAGCTGTGGGATGCGGGCGTCTCCCCCATCCACCACGCGGGACGCGTGTATTTCAAAATGCAGCCAACCTGCGCCCAGGTCAGGTTCATGCGCATCAGGGAGTGCACCAGCCGGATCCCCTGCGCGTTGCCCTCAAAGTGACAGAGATCCTGGCGCACTTTGCGCCGCAGATCGTTCAGCCCTTCTTCGCCTTCGCGCAGGCGTAAATCGCGCACGATGCAGCAGTCATCGCTGAGCGGCTGACTTGCCGCATCCGACGGATAAAGCCGTTGTTTAAACCAGTCATTAATAGCCGCCTCGCCAAAATGGCCAAAAGGCGGGTTGCCGATGTCATGCATCAGGCAGGCCATCTCAACGATGCTCTCGAAAGGCCCCGTCAGCTCATCCAGGCCATAGGTTTCCAGTAAACGCTGCTCTTTGAGGCGGCTTAAAATCTCTTTGGCAATATAACGCCCGACCTGCTGCACTTCCATGGAGTGGGTTAAGCGCGTGCGCACCGCGGCGTTACGCTCCAGCGGGAATACCTGGGTCTTTTGCTGCAGACGCCGGATGGCGGGCGAGTTAATAATCCTGCCGCGATCGCTTTCGAAGATGCGCAGGATCTCATGTTCGCTCTTTTCGCCCTGTGGCGAACGGAAACGACGGTGCCAGTTAATTTTGGTACGAAAATCGATTGGTGACATGTGCTCCCCCGCGTGAGAATGCGTTTCCCCTTAACCGCATGATAGACTATGCCTCTTAACAAGGCACATCGCGAGTAAATCTATGAAAATCGGCATTATTGGTGCAATGGAAGAAGAAGTTACGCTCCTGCGTGACAAAATTGAGAACCGTCAGACCCTCTCTCTCGGGGGTTGTGAGATCTACACCGGACAGCTGAACGGTGTTGAGGTGGCTCTGCTGAAATCAGGCATCGGTAAAGTGGCTGCTGCGCTGGGTGCGACCCTGCTGCTTGAGCGCTGCAAGCCGGACGTCATCATTAACACGGGCTCGGCGGGCGGTCTGGCACCGACGCTGAAAGTGGGTGATATCGTTGTCTCCGACGAAGCGCGTTACCACGATGCCGACGTCACCGCGTTCGGCTACGAATACGGCCAGCTTCCGGGGTGCCCGGCAGGGTTTAAAGCTGACGATAAACTGATTGCGGCGGCTGAAGCCTGCATAGCTGAGCTCAACCTCAACGCGGTACGCGGCCTGATTGTCAGCGGTGATGCGTTCATCAATGGCTCCGTCGGTCTGGCGAAAATCCGTCATAACTTCCCGCAGGCGGTTGCCGTAGAGATGGAAGCGACCGCGATTGCGCACGTTTGCCACAATTTCAGCGTACCGTTCGTGGTGGTTCGCGCCATCTCTGACGTGGCAGACCAGCAGTCTCACATCAGCTTCGACGAGTTCCTGGCCGTTGCGGCAAAACAGTCCACCGTGATGGTGGAACGCCTGGTGCAGAACCTGGCGCGTGGCTAAACGGTCTATCAGGGCGCTGGCCGCCCTGCTGCTGCTTGCACCGGCGTGGCTGTTAGCCGCGCCGCGTGTGATTACCCTTTCTCCCGCTAATACCGAACTGGCGTTTGCCGCCGGGATCACCCCCGTTGGCGTCAGCAGCTTTTCAGATTACCCCCCACAGGCGGCCGGCATTGAGCAAGTGGCCACCTGGCAAGGGATGAACCTTGAGCGCATTGTGGCGCTTAAGCCGGATCTCGTGCTGGCCTGGCGCGGCGGTAACGCCGAGCGGCAGGTTAACCAGCTCACCTCGCTTGGCATCAAGGTCATGTGGGTTGACGCGGTAAGTATTGAGCAGGTCGCTCAGGCTCTGCGCGCCCTGGCCCCTTATAGTCCTGCGCCTCAAAAAGCCGAGAGTGCGGCGAACCAGATGCTCAGCGACTATGCCGCGCTGAAAGCCCAATACGATACGCCTGTTAAAAAGCGCATCTTCCTGCAGTTCGGCAGCCAGCCGCTGTTTACCACCGGAAAAGGCTCGATTCAGAACCAGGTGCTGGAAGTGTGCGGCGGTGAAAATATCTTTGCTGCCAGCCGGGTACCGTGGCCTCAGGTGAGCCGTGAGCAGGTTCTGGCGCGCCAGCCGCAGGCTATCGTCGTGGTCGGAAATGCGAGCGAGATTCCTAAAATTAAACAATTCTGGCAGAGCCAGCTAAAAATTCCGGTGATCCCACTCAACGGTGACTGGTTTGAACGCGCCAGCCCGCGTATTATCCTCGCCGCAAAACAGCTCTGTGCCGCCCTGGCAGAGGGTCATTAACATACGTTCGAGGATTTAACGATGCTCGTTTATTGGCTGGATATTCTTGGTACAGCCGTTTTTGCTATCTCCGGCGTCCTGCTCGCCGGAAAACTACGCATGGATCCGTTTGGCGTGCTGGTGCTTGGCGTGGTGACCGCCGTTGGCGGCGGGACAATCCGCGATATGGCGCTGGCAAATGGCCCGGTGTTTTGGGTGAAAGATCCTACCGATCTTGTGGTCGCGATGGTCACCTGTCTGTTAACCATTGTGCTGGTTCGCCAGCCCCGCCGATTACCCAAATGGATATTGCCGGTGCTGGATGCCGTGGGTCTGGCCGTGTTTGTCGGTATTGGCGTCAATAAGGCGTTTAATGCGGGTACCGGCCCGATGGTGGCGATCTGCATGGGCGTGTTAACCGGCGTGGGCGGCGGCATCATTCGCGACATTCTGGCGCGTGAGGTGCCGATGATCCTGCGTACTGAAATTTACGCAACGGCCTGTATTGCGGGCGGCATTGTCCACGCGACCGCGTACTACACGTTTGCAATTCCGCTGGAAAACGCCGCGATGCTGGGGATGGTCGTGACGCTGGTGATACGTTTAGCGGCGATACGCTGGCACCTGAAGCTGCCGACGTTTGCGCTGGATGAAACTTCAAGATAGGCGTCGTTTATAAGCCCGGTGGCGCTTCGCTTACCGGGCCTACAATCCGCATTCAGGCTTAAATGCTGAACGAAGAACCACACCCGCAGGTGCTTGTTGCGTTCGGGTTGGTCACCACAAAACGCGAACCTTCCAGACCTTCGGTGTAATCCACCGAACCGCCCACCAGATACTGCAGGCTCATCGGGTCAACTACCAGCGCGACGCCTTGCTTCTCGATGGTCATATCGCCGTCGTTCACCTGATCGTCAAAGGTAAAACCGTACTGGAAGCCGCTGCAGCCGCCACCGGTAATATAGACACGCAGTTTCAGATCCGGATTGTCTTCGTCGGCAATCAGGGTTTTCACTTTATTGGCTGCTGCTTCGGTAAACTCCAGCGGCACAGCTACGTCATCACTCATCTTATGCTCCCATGAATACTGCTATTGGGTAAAATTCACCCAATTCTTTTCGTCATTATCTAATACCCTGGTAATTCATTCAAGTATTCTGCGTGGCGGCCCGCTCCGCCTCTTGTTTTGCCAGGGTACGCGCGAGGATGGTGGAGTATAGCGGTTTTCCACCCAGGAATTGGGCTAATAGTGTCGCGCCGAGACAGGTAATGATCATTGGCAAAATGAGCTGGTAATTATCCGTCATCTCCAGCACCAGCACGATGCCGGTTAACGGCGCGCGCAGGGAGGCGGCCAGCAGCGCCCCCATCCCGGCTACCGCAAAGGTCCCTGCATCAAGGTGATAGGCGGGAAAGCCCGCTTCAGCCGCCATACCAAATGCGGTGCCCAACAAGGTTCCCAGCGCCAGCATCGGGGCAAAAATTCCGCCGGGCGCGCCGGAGGAGAAGCACAGTACCGTCGTAATGACCCTGGAGAAAAACATAAACAGCAGCAAACCCACGCTGAAATTCCCGGCTGCGGCAATGGGAATCAGCCCGAAACCGCCGCCCGCGGCATTCGGTTCGATAAAGCCGAGCACGCCACAAATGCCGCCCAGCAGGCCGCCCATCAGCACCCATTTCGTGGTATTGCCGCCGTGAACGCGCTGGAACATATCCTGAGCGCGTAAGATAAAGGTGTTAAACAGCGGGCCCACCACACCAAAAATCATGCCGAGGATCAGGTACAGCCACAGGGTGTTAACCGGTGCGTTGGTCAGTTTACCGACTTCAATCACCGCCCCTTCGCCATTAAAGATGCGAAAGACGATGCTCGACATAATGACGCCGGTAAACACCGCTTTAATGGAGATCAGGTTGTAGCGGAACTGCGCGCGCATCTCTTCGATGATGAACAAAATACCGGCCAGCGGCGCGTTAAACGCCGCAGAAAGCCCCGCCGCTGCACCGGTGGCCAGCAGCGTATGGCGCGCCTCGGCGCTGCGCATGCGGAACAGATCGCTCACCATGCGGCCGACGTTCCCCCCCAGCTGCACCGTTGGCCCTTCCCGGCCGAGCACCATCCCTGCGCCCAACGTCCCCATGCCGCCAATAAACTTAACCGGGATCACCCGCCACCAGCGCACCGGGCGCAGCTCCTCCAGCGCGCCTTCAATTTCCGGGATGCCAGACCCGCCCGCCTCCGGGGCGAATTTACGCACCAGAAAATACCCCACCATGGCAAACAGCGCAGACAGGCCGAATGCCGCTACCCAGACCAGCCATTCACGATCGGCAAAACCGGCTACGGTACCCACTCGCCAGTTGAGTACGGCGTTAACCGCTTTTTCAAACGCCACGCCAACCAGCCCTGCAAGGGTACCCACCACGGCAGCGGCCAGCAGGATCGCCAGCGGCGTTTTATCGCGATTGAGCAGCCGCCGAATGCTGATTCGGTGCTGGGCGCGCGTAAACTGTTGTTCTTCAAAAGACGGGGAATCTGATTTCATGTCCTGTTCTTATTCGTCATACAAAAAGCCGCGAAGATTTTACCAGAGACCTTCCCTGCGACGCCTGAAAAATACTTAACAAATCTTAAAGCAATAACAGGCTAAAAATTTCATAACCTTCTGCGGATCACTTAGAATAGTGTGCTTAATCATTTTATACGAACCAGGAACGACGCCATGAGCAAGTCTGAAAACCTCTACAGTGCAGCCCGCGAGCTAATCCCCGGTGGCGTGAACTCGCCAGTACGCGCCTTTACCGGCGTGGGCGGCACGCCGCTGTTTATTGAACGTGCTAACGGCGCGTATCTGTATGATGTCGATGGCAAAGCCTATATCGATTACGTCGGTTCCTGGGGGCCGATGGTTCTCGGACATAACCATCCTGCCATTCGTAACGCGGTCATCGAAGCCGCGCAGCGCGGCCTGAGCTTCGGTGCGCCGACCGAGATGGAAGTGAAAATGGCGGAGCTGGTTACCGAACTGGTGCCGACCATGGACATGGTGCGTATGGTGAACTCCGGTACCGAAGCCACCATGAGTGCCATCCGTCTGGCGCGCGGCTTTACCGGTCGCGACAAAATCATCAAATTCGAAGGCTGCTACCACGGCCATGCGGACTGCCTGCTGGTGAAAGCGGGCTCCGGCGCGCTGACCCTCGGCCAGCCAAACTCGCCTGGCGTACCTGCTGATTTTGCGAAGCACACCCTGACCTGCACCTACAACGATCTGAACACCGTTCGCGCGGCGTTCGAGCAGTATCCGCAGGAGATCGCCTGCATTATCGTTGAACCGGTTGCGGGCAATATGAACTGCATCCCACCGCAGCCTGACTTCCTGCCGGGCCTGCGCGCGCTGTGCGATGAGTTCGGCGCGCTGCTGATCATCGATGAAGTGATGACCGGCTTCCGCGTGGCACTGGCGGGCGCCCAGTCTTATTATGAGGTTGAGCCGGACCTGACCTGCCTCGGCAAAATCATCGGCGGCGGCATGCCGGTCGGTGCTTTCGGCGGTCGTAAGGACGTGATGGAAGCCCTGGCACCAACCGGCCCGGTTTACCAGGCGGGCACGCTCTCCGGTAACCCAATTGCCATGGCTGCGGGCTTCGCCTGTCTGACCGAAGTGGCGCAGCCGGGTATTCATGAAACCCTGACGGACCGCACCACGCAGCTGGCAAACGGTCTGCTGGAAGCCGCAGAAGAAGCGGGAATTCCGCTGGTTGTTAACCACGTGGGCGGCATGTTCGGGATTTTCTTCACCGATGCGAAAACCGTGACCCGCTATCAGGACGTGGTGAAGTGCGACGTTGAACGCTTCAAGCGCTTCTTCCACCTGATGCTGGAAGAAGGCGTGTACCTGGCACCGTCCGCGTTCGAAGCGGGCTTTATGTCCGTGGCGCACAGCGAAGAAGATATCAATAACACCATCGACGCGGCGCGTAAGGTGTTTGCGAAGCTTTAAGGGCATTGCCGGGTGGCGCTAACGCTTACCCGGCCAACGATGTTCTCCCTCTCCCCGTGGGAGAGGGTATCAGGCCGCACCTGACTACCGACTCTGCTTTCTCAACAGATAGATAAAGTAAGGCGCTCCGATAAAGGTCGACAACAGGCCCGCCGGGATCTGATACGGGAACAGCACCATCCTTCCACACCAGTCGGCAAACACCAGAATGACCCCGCCCGTCAGGGCCGACATCACAATATGTGGCATCGTCCGTCGGAAACCCATCATTCTGGCGATATGCGGCGCCATCAACCCTACAAAGCTTAGTGGACCGATGGTCATGGTGGCGGTTGCCGTCAGACACGCCGCCAGCAGAAGAAGCGCGACGCGCGTTGGCGTCAGCGCTAAGCCAACCGCACGCGCGGTTTCGCCCCCCAGCGGCAGAATGGTCATCCAGCGACGGCACAGCGGTACTATCGCCAGCAGCACGATCATAACGCTTCCTGACCAGGCAACCTGGCTGGAGGTGGCGTTGTACGTTGAGCCGGAAATCCAGGTCAGGATCTTCGCCATGCGCGGATCGCCGCTCGCCTGCAGCATCATCAGTAGCATAGTAAAGGCGGTGCTGAGCGCCATACCAGCCAACAGCATGCGGTGCGGAGAAAATCCGCCGCGGCCAGAGGCAACCAGAATAATCATCAGCGTGGCCGCCGCACCGATACTCCCGGCAGGCATCAGCCAGCCAAACGCATTGCCCGGCACCAGGAAGAGCATCAGCACCACGCCAAAGGCCGCGCCGGAGCTGATCCCCAGCACTTCAGGGCTTGCCATCGGGTTACCGGTCAGACGCTGAATAATACAGCCCGCCACCGCCAGCATCACCCCGGCAATCAGCGCGGAGAGAATACGCGGCCAGCGCCACTGCAGCAGTTCGTTGAGTAAGTCTCCCGTTGCCCAGTGCCAGCCTGCGGCATCGCGCCCAAACGCGAGGGCGGCAAACGAGGCGATAAGCAACACCGCCAGACCGGCAAGGCTGAACCACAGCACCGACTGACGTTCAGCGTAGACCTTATCGCCCGCGTCCATCGCTGGGGCGCTGATGCTGCGCAGACGCGGGAGCAGCCACAGCAGCAGCGGCGCACCGATAAGCGCCGTTGCCGACCCGGTAGACACTTCCATCCAGACGCGCGCCAGCCAGAGAATGATCTGATCGGAAAGCCAGAGGAGCAGCGCCCCGATCAGCGGCGCCAGCAGCAGACGTGCCAGAAGGCGACGCGCCCCGAGCATTTTCGCCAGCAGCGGCGCAAAGAGGCCGATAAACCCGATGATGCCAACCGCGTTAACCAGCAGAGCGCTCAGCACAATCGCCAGCGTGAGCGCCGCCAGACGAGCCAGCGACAGCGCCAGCCCCAGGTTGCGCGCCACGCCATCATCCAGCCCCATCAGAGTGAGCGGGCGCAGCAGCAGCAGCGTGAGCACCACGCCGCCAAACAATTGTGGCCACAGGCGCTGGACGATACTCCAGTCGGTCTGGGTGAGCGTGCCGGTGCTCCACATAAACATGCTTTGCAGCTGGTCGTGGTGAAACAGCACCAGCAGTTGGTTGATCGCGCCGCAGTAGAGGCTGACGACCAGCCCGGCGAGGATCAGCGTGACCGGCGAGAGACGTTTTCCCCAGGCCACGCCAAAGACCAGCGCGCCCACGACGCAGGCGCCTGCCAGCGCGGCAAACTGCGAGGTTAATGCCCCCGGCAGGGTCCAGAGGGTGGTGATGGTGATCCCCAGCTGTGCCCCCGTCGCCACGCCCAGCGTGGTTGGCTCCGCCAGCGGGTTACGCAGCACCTGCTGGAACAGCACGCCCACCAGCCCCAGCCCCGCTCCGACCAGCAGGGAGATGCTAAGACGCGGCAGCAGGCTGTAGTGGAACAACATCTGCTGAATATTGTCGATATCCGGAGCGGCAAACGCGGCCGCCCACTGCTCGCGCGGCAGTGCCGTGGAGAGGTTGAACCCGGTTAGCGCCAGCGCCGCCAGAAAAATCAGCCCCAGCAGCAGCGCCGGGAAACGGGCAATACGCGTACTCATGCTTTGCCCCCCATCACGTTGTCCAGCACGCGGGCAAAGTGCATTGCCGACAGCGTCGCGCCGTAAAACCATACCGCAGGGGCGCGCAGGAAGCGCTGCTCGCGCACGAACGGCATCGCCTGCCATAGCGGGGTCGCCATCAGGGTTTGCATTTCACGCTCGTTGCCGTGGTCAAAGCACAGCACGTCGACGTCTCGAAACGCCGCCAGGCGGTCGATGCCCACGGCGGTGCTTCCCCAGAACGTCATCTCGCCTTCCCAGGCGTTGCGAATGCCGAAGTTGTCGAGCACTTCCTGGAACAGGCAGTTCTTTCCAAAGACCAGCATATGGCGGGCATCCAGCAGCGTCACCATCAGCAAAGGCCGATCGCCACGGCGGGCAAAGCGCGGCTTAAGAGACTCAATCAGCGCGTCAAACTCATCGAGATGCTGTTTTGCTTCCGCTTCCCGGTTGAGGAACTGGGCCATCTCGTGGATGGAATTTTTTGCCATGGTCAGCGGCTTTTTACCGTCGCTAAAGGAAAAGCCTCGTCCCGGCGCAATCTTCGCCATGATCTCTTCCGACGGGCCATACCCCGCAGACCAGAATAAATAAGACGGTTTCATCTGCGTGAGAAGCTCAAGGTTTGGCTCCGTGCGCAGACCGATGTCGATGACCGATTCCGGCAGTTTTGGCTCATTCACCCACAGGGTGTAGTTGGGAATGTCGGCCACGCCGTAGGGCGTGATACCCAGGGCCATCATCAGCTCGACGGGTAACCACTCCAGCGCCACGATGCGGTGCGGATCGATAGCGGCGGCGCGGGCCGGGGCCATCTTCAACAGCAGCGGCGAGAGCGCCATGGCCGTCAGCAGGCGACGGCGGCTAATGTATGTTGAATCCAGCATCAGTAGACAAAGCTCACGGGAGCAGCCCCGGCCGGGTGAGGCAAAATACCCATCGGAATACCGTAAATATGTTCCAGCGTTTCGCTGCGCATCAGCTCAGACGGCGTGCCCTGAGCGATCATTTCACCGCCGCGCAGCGCGACGAGGTAGTCACAGTAGCGCGCCGCCATGTTGATATCGTGCAGGACAGCGATCACCGTCAGGCCGCGCTGCTGGCTTAAGCGATGCACCAGCGCCAGCACGTCGACCTGATGGGCGATATCCAGCGCCGAGGTCGGTTCATCCAGCAGCAGGCAGCGGCTGTCCTGCGCCACCAGCATCGCAATCCACGCCCGCTGACGTTCCCCCCCGGACAGACTATCCACCAGGCGATGCGCCAGCGGTTTTAGCCCTACCAGCGCAATCGCCTCCTCTACTTTCTCCCGGTCGGCGACGCCGAAGCGGCCAAGCGCCCCGTGCCACGGATAGCGGCCAATCGCTACCAGTTCACGCACCGTCATCCCTTCCGCCTGCGGCAGCTGCTGCGGCAAGTAGGCCACCTTGCGGGCAAAGGCTTTACTGCTCCAGCCCTCCAGCGGCCGATCGTCCAGCAGAATATCCCCTTCAGAAGGTGGCTGGTGGCGTCCCAGCATCTTGAGCAGCGTGGATTTACCGGAACCGTTGTGGCCAATCAGGCCCGTCACTTTACCGGCAGGGAACGACAGAGAGAGCGGATGCAGCAGGGTGCGCCCGGGTACGCGAAAGGAGAGATTATTGAGCGTAAAGGTGGTGTCGGATTGCGTTTTATTATCCTGCATGTCAGCCAACTTAAATAAAAAGGGCACGGCGAACCGTGCCCATAAAGAGGTTAGAAGCGGAAGGTCGCGGTGGCGACAACCTGGCGTTCAGCACCCCAGAAGCAACCGTAGGTGTTGAAGCAGCTGGCAACGTACTCACGATCGAACAGGTTGTTCACGTGAAGCGCGACGTTTGATCCGGCCATGCCTACACGCGCCAGATCGTATCTGACCAGTGCATCAACCAGTGTATAGCTCCCAACAGTGAAGCTATTCGCCGGGTCACCTTTGCTGGAGCCGGTATAACGCACGCCGGTACCCAGCGTCAGGCCAGACAGTGGGCCGTCAAACATCGTGTAATCACCCCACAGGGATGCCATATGTTTTGGCACCTGCGCCGGCGTGTTGCCTTTGTAGTTGGTGTCGGTGGTGTATTCCGCATCGGTATAGGTATAAGAACCGACAACGTTCACGCTGGCAGATAACGCCGCTTTGGCTTCCAGCTCTACGCCACGGGCGCGGATCTCGCCGCCTTCAACGGAGAAGGGTGAGCCAGTTGGGTCAGCCATCAGGTTGTTGGTTTTGGTCAGCTGATACACTGCACCGGTGATCACGATCGGACGATCGTTAGGCACGTATTTCACGCCCGCTTCGTACTGTTTGCCTTTAGACGGTGAGAATGGTTTACCTTGAGCGTCGGTCAGGGAAGCCGGTTCAAAGGATTCGCTGTAGCTGAAATAAGGAGTTACCCCGTTGTCGAACAGGTAGTTAACGCCGCCACGCCAGGTGAACTGAGTATCATCACGCTTGGCGGTGGTATTTAATACGCGGTTGTAGGACTCCTGATCGGCCCAATCGTAACGGCCGCCCAGTGTCACCAGCACTTTATCCCATTCGATCTGATCCTGAGCGTAAACGCCGGTCTGCTTCTGCTTGTTCAGCACCTGGTAAGCACCAGACGGTCCAGGGTGTGAACCGAAATCGAAATCGCCACGATCGAGATCGTAAATATCGGATGGCGCAACGGAGCCGGCGTAGCCGAACCAGGAGTTAATGTCATTACGCATGCGCATGAAATCAACGCCTGTCAGCAGAGTATGGTCGAGAGCCCCCGTCGCGAACTTGCTCTGAAGCTGCGTATCAACGGTGAAGTTTTGCAGCTTCTCGTCATCGATCACATACTGGCGAGTCAGCGTATGCCCCCATTGTGACTGAGGAATGCTCGCGCAAGGGCTGGATGCCGGATTATTCGAATAGAGCGGATCGGAACACATGCCGTAGCCGTAAACGCTGTTTTGCGAGGTTTTGTTCTCGGCAAAGCGCAGATTCTGACGCACGGTGAAAGTATCGTTGAATTCGTGGTCGAAGCTGTATCCCACCATTTTCTGGTTACGGGAATAGGTGTTGTTCTTCGCGCCTTCATTGAAGTTAGTCGGCAGACGATCGCCGTTTGGCAGCGGGTCAACCGTCCCCTCTTTTGGTAGCCAGCCGTAGTAGCCCGTTTCAGGCTCGTTCTGGAAGTAGGAGAGGAACGTGAAGGTGGTTTTGTCATCCGGACGCCAGGAGAAGGATGGCGCGATGGCATAACGCTGCTCGCCCTTATCTTCCTGCTGCGAATTGTTCGAGCGCGCAACGCCCGTCAGGCGGTATGAATAGACACCCTCATCGTCGATCGCATCGCTGAAGTCAAAGCCTGTCTGGAACAGGCTGTCGGTACCCACTTTAAACTGGATCTCTTTCAGCGGCTCGGTTGTTGGGCGCTTACTTACCATGTTCAGCAGGCCGCCCGGGCTGCTTTTACCGTACAGAACGGAAACCGGACCGCGCATGATTTCGGCGCGCTCCAGCATGTACGGGTCTATCACCGCGTCGTTATAGAAGTTGCCCTGCATCTTCATGCCGTCGAGGTAGTTGTTCTGGCTCTGGCCATCGGCCGCGAAACCGCGAATAACCAGATAATCATAGGTGTTGGACGCACCACGCGTGCCCACCGCAACGCCCGGCGTGTAGCTCAGGGCTTCTTTAACCGAACGCGGCTGGTGCAGCGCCATCTCTTCGGCCGTCACCACAGAAATAGACTGTGGAACCTTTTGAATTGGGGTGTCTGTTTTGGTACCGGTCGCAGATTGGCGGGCGGCGATAGTCGCAGCAGGTCCCCAGGCACTTTCCTGTGCAGCAGGTGCAGCGGTAACGGTAATAGTATCTTCTTTTTTCGGGGTTTCGGCAGCGTGAGCAAATGCAGACATGCCAGCAACCGCTGTGGCTACGACAACCGCGACTTTACGCAGCGACGTGTTAATTGGCTGAGCAGTATTGGAAAGCGCCATGTTTATCTCTGATGGAAAAGTGAATGATAACGTAAACGAGAATTATTATTATGACCGCAGAATAATATGCGAAACGCTGGATGCATAGCAAGCAGTAAGCGGCCCTACAAGATTTAAGGGTTTAAGAATTAACCAGATGAAAAGAGAGGGTTAACGAAGTTAGTGAAATGATCCTTAGCCCGCCAGAGCGGGCAGGATGAATCAACGGTAAAAGAGCTCGAACGTCGCGACAGAATCGACTTTGCCGGCTTTTATCTCCCCCGTCCTGACGTAGCGAGCCTTGAGTGGGATCTCGACAGGAACGTTGTCCTGCGCGCCAGTTATCGCCGTATAGTTCCGATCGAACTGCAGCACCGTATCATTCTGGTCAAGGATCTGAATGCCGACGCCTTCAGCGGCGGAATCTCCGGAGGCGATCCCCAAAATATTGCCGTTCGTGACGCCCGTTGAGCCCGCGCTGGTAAACTGATAATCCACCTTTGTGCCTGCCGCGCAGTCGGTGATCTCAATCTTAAAGCTGTCGTCCGTGAGGATGTCAGAGTATTGGCCGCTAAAGTCCTGGGTATTGACCGTTTTCAGCGGCACATAGATGTTGCGATCGACCAGGTTACAGGTATTTGTGGTGATGCGAATAGTGGTGGGAGAGAAGCGCATTTCACCGATCGGCGCGTTGCCCAGGATATCCATTGAGGTTAACCGTGAGGTATCAAGATCGCCCTCCTGGATAGCGCCCGTGACGACCAGCTGGGCAGCGGCGCGAAATACAGATGTACTTTGCGAATAACCGTGGATCGATCCCAGAAATTGCATGGGCCGGACTAAATCCTGTTCAGTGTAACCGGGAAGCCGTTCGGTCGACGACGCCGCGCGGATGCCAATACCAGGCACGTTGGTCTGATAAACCCCGCTCATCACACCTTCGCGCGCATCCGCATCCGTGAGGTACAAATACCCGCGTCGAATTTGCGCGTCACCGCTACAATCCACCGTTACCGCTTTACTCTCGACGCTGGCGTCATAAAGCACGGTGCCGACGGGCGTGTCGGGGGCGACAATAATGACCGGAGGAAGCTGGAACGTCACCACGGCATCCGCGTCAGCGCTGCCGTTGAAGGTACAATCTGCCCTGGCTGAATGGCAAAATGCCCCCGCCAGCACAAGCAGTATCGGTGGCAGGAAAGTGTTAACGATACGACGTAGATTCATGAAATACCTCAGTTAAGGCAGTTGACCGTGGCTTTTACAATCCCTGCCGGGCTGTGCGAGGGAAGATCCAGCGTCCCCTGACACTGCCGATCGCGCTCTTCTCCCCACTGCACGCTAAACGTTGTTTTGCCGGACAGCCCGGTCAGGTAAACCTCCCCGTCATCGCCCACGATGGCCGTGGTGTTGTCCAGCGCCACCAGGGCACCAAACGGCACGGGCTTACCCGCGTAGAGCAAGGTCACCAGCGCGCGTCGTCCCACGCGCGCGTCGAACGTGGCCGGCACTGCCGCCCCTTTCGTCGGCACGAGATCCAGCGTTGCCGCGTCGATATCAATATCTTCCCGATCCTGCGTATTCACGGTGATGATGTTGTGCCGGTAGGCCGTCAGAGAAGGAACAATCGCGTTACCAAAACGGTCCGTCGCGATACCGCGCCCGTTTTGCACTTTGACGTTATCACCATCTTTAATGTGCACAATGGCGAAGGCGTCGCGTACGGGTTGACCCAGCGTCACGCCATGCTCGTGAGCAACGATTGACCCCTGAGCGCTGTAGTTCCACTGCCGATTGTTACCACCGTAGCTGTACCCCATCCCTACCTCACCGGAAGCCCCGCGATAACGCCCGGACAGGCTGCCGCCGTAGCCCGTATCCTGGTTGGCATAGGTCTGCTGGAGGTTGTAGCTCAGCTTATTGTCTTCCAGCGCGGTACCGCCAAGCCCAACCTGATGCGAGACAAATCCGCCACTGGAGGTATTGGCACTGTAGGTTGCCCAGGAATTCGGCAGCCACTTTGATAACGGAATGTTGACCGTCAACGCCATTTGCCGGTCGGTATCGGCATCTGGCGTGCGGGTCAGGTTGTAACTTATCGACCAGGTGATGTCGCGCCAGCTGGAGCTGAACCCCGCGCTGACGCTACGCTCATGGCCGTCCATATCCCAGTAGTCCTGCTGATAGCCGTTGAGATAGGCCGAGCCCCAGTCAGAAACCCGCTGGGAAAGGTTGAGCTGCATGCGGCTACGGCGGTTATTAGTTCTGCGGTAGGTATAAATGCCGTCATCGATTTCGCTGTCACGCTGATCGATAGCTTCCTGAAAGGTATAGAACCCCGATGTGGAGTAGCGATAGCTGGCAAGCGTAATGGTGGTATCCGTGTCGGGAATATCTTTTGAATACTGCGCCCGCCAGGATAAACCGCTGGCATCGTCACGCCCGTCATCAAACGCGGTACGCGCGGCCGTGAGGTCGACAGAGGCGGAGCCGAAATGCCCCAGATCGGCACCGAGCCCCAGCAGCAGCGCGTGATACAGTGATGAACCCAGCGCGCCGGTATACGCCGTGACGCCGTAAGGCAGACCATAGATGGCCGTGCCTTGCGCAAAGGTGGGTTCGTCTTCACCTTCATTACCGCGATAGCGCCCTGCGGCCAGCGAATACTTAAAGCCGCCTTCCCGCTGTAACACTGGCACCGACGCGCTGGCCTGGATGAAGCTATGCTCGCTGCCGTCCGCCTCTTCGACAGTCACTTCCAGATCGGCTCCGGATGTTACCTGGCTTAAATCGCGGATCTCGAACGGCCCCGGTGAGACGTTTGTCTGATAGATGGTGTAACCGTTTTGCTTGATAGTGACTTTCGCATCGCTATTGGCAATACCGCGCACGACGGGCGCAAAGCCCTGCTGACTAACAGGCAGCATAGAAGTATCCGTTTCCAGCTTCACGCCGGTCATCTGGACGCTGTCAAAAAGCTCACCATTGGTATATGTCTGACCAATCTCAAGCTGGCTTTTCAGCGTTTTGATGTCGCGTTGTAACGTGCTGGCAATGGCCTCCCAGCCGGAAGCGTCGCTCCAGGTGCTGTTATTTCGCAGCCGCCACGCCCCAAGGTTAATCCCCGACTCCAGGCCAAGCCAGGTCGAAGAGGTTTTGCCCGAACTGTAGTGCTGCTGAGAACCGCTGAGTTGATAGCTTGTCCAGGCGGCAGGCGCGCCGTCATCCCAGAATTTTGGATGTATCGCGCCAGCGGCAGCATGGTCGCGATACGCCTGCGGGATGACCAGCTTCAGGGTCTGGTCATCCTGATTGTATTCGTAACGGGCATTTTCAATGAAATGGGAGATATCGCGGACATAAGCGCCGTCATCCAGATCTTTTAAGTCCGGGATCGTGTCGACTTTCACGCCGTAATCGCGCAGATCCGCTTTCGTCAGCTCCGGCAGCAGGCGCTGTTTATCGTCAGACAGCACGAAAGCGATGGGACGTTTATCCACTACATCCCGATCCCACATAACAGTCGTAAGATAGCTTCCGGCAAGTAGCCCGTTATCATTGATGAAGTTTTCTAGCGTAGAGGTATTTTCGAGGGGCGTATCCAGCTCAAGGATCCGCAGGTTAAATTCGTCATCAGCACTTGCAGGCTGGATCGCGGCGAGCAGCGTCAGCGCGATCCCGTACAGTACCTGTTTGTGAAGCAGAGATGACGACATAAAACACCAACATGATGATTTAAAGAGCCTGCTTGCGCTGCGGGGTTTGCCCACCGAAATCATTGATTGCCGTCCAGGTCACCGCGCCCTTTGCTGAATTCGGTAACGCGAAACGCTGCTCGCTGAACGGAGCCACCATCATTGAAATGGCGCCTGGCGTGGTTTTGGTCTCTTTCACCGGAACACTTTTCCCACCAACGGCCAGCTCGCCAAACGAGACGTAAAACGGGGTCGGGTTGTTTGCAATTAGCGTGTCGCCCTGACGCTGGAATGTGATTTTTGTGTAGGCTTCCAGGGCATCGCTTTCCTTCAGCTGAGCCGGACGCCAGAAAAGCTTCAGGCGCGTTTTCATCGCAAATTGCAGCGTATTTTTCTCTTTCAGCTCCGGCGAGAGTGCCGATACGGATTTAACGTTTGCCAGAAACAGAGATTCCCGGTCTGCGGGCAGGCTTTTTTTATCGCCGGTAAAAATAACGTGCAAAAGGGTTTGACGATTTTCCTGCAATTTGTAAACAGGAGGAGTAATAATAAATGGCGCTTTCGCATCATTGGGGTAACTTACCCAGCTTTGCACCAGATAACGTGTATGCGGATCTTTATTTTTAAGTGCTATCTGAACTTCTGATTTATTCGATGGATAAATAATTCGCGTACCACCGAGAACAACACTTGCCTGTACTGAACAGCAGGAAATAATTAAACAACCACATAACAATTTAAATAAAGTCTTCATACAATGTTCCAAAAAGGCAGCCGTTCAGGCTGCCCGTCATTGCTTAGCGATAGACAACCTCGAATGTTGCAGAGGAGGAGTAATGGCCCGCGGTTGGCGCGGTATCCCCCACCTGAATCACTTTCGCGGTGTAGTTAAAGACAGAAGCCGTTGCCCCGGTTGCGTCGTTGTTCACATCGGTACCCGCATCCGGTACTGAACCGTCGAAAACAACATCGCCTTTAGCGCCGTTCTCATTGCTGACGATGATGCCAACGTTGGTCGCATTGCCTGCGCCAGTCAGATCGTTCTTCAAACGCTTGTTAGCGGCGTCTGTTGTCGTGCCGCTAAACTTGAGGTTCAGTTTAGCGACCAGCGGATCACATTTTTTCACTTCAATCTTAAAGGCTTTTGAGGTGCCAACCGTACCGTCAGCGCCAAAATCCGAAGGATAGGTATCTGCGAAAGTGACGGTGGAAGTGTTAGTCCCTGTGCCATCAACGTTAATTTCACAGGTATCGGCAACAATTTTTCCGGCGAAGTTCACCGTACCGGAATCGTTTGATGCAAATACAGGCAGAGACAGCGCGGCCATAACGCTTCCGGCTAAAAATGTAGAGACAATTTTTTTGTTCATGAAAAATATCCTTATATTTGACAATTGTGGCATCCATTCGCACTACAAATATTTTGAGTCGAAATGTTATCCAGCATGTTACACATGACTGACTAAATAGGAATATCCTATGAGCCAGTGAATTTCTTATGGCGATTACATCAGATTATTCTTCATTGTGTCCAGAGAGGATAAAGTTACGCAACATGTAGAAGATTTCAAATGCATGTTTTAGATGCAAAAAATGAGAACTTAAAAATTCTAAATTAGATATTTAATTTTTTTAAAAATTGCAGGATGTAAAAAACAAAAAAGCCGCTTTATATTAAAGCGGCTTTTTATTCAGGGAATTAATTAATTCCCACCAAACATATCCTTGATCCAGCCGGCCACGCCATCACTGTCTTTCTTCTCGTTCTGCTGCTGGGCCGGTTGTTGCTGCGGCTGCTGCGGCTGAGAAGATTGATCGAACGGGTTGCCCGTTGGCTGTTCAGGCTGGCTCTGCTGGCACAGTGAGTCCGGGTTGGTCGTCCAGACCGGGAGGGTTCGCATCCCGCCGCCGCAGATAAAGTTCCCGGAACCATCCACGCCCATATCGACGATATCTTCCGGCGCGACCAGGTTCAGCGGCACAGGTGACTGGTTCGCCAGGTAGCGCTGGTAAATCGACATCGCCCCGCTCGCCCCGTAAAGTTTGGTCGGCTGGTTGTTGTCACGGCCTACCCAGGTGATCACCACTTCACGGCCATCAATACCGGCAAACCAGGTATCGACGTTGTTGTTGGTGGTCCCGGTTTTACCCGCCAGATGCAGACCAGGATACTTCGCCCCCAGCTGACGACCGGTACCGCGCTGTACAACCTGCTGCATCGTCCACAGCGTCATGTAGGCCGCCTGCGCAGGAACGGCACGTTCAGCCTGCGGGAAGCTCTGATACAGCACGGAGCCATCTTCGGCAATCACCGAACGCAGGGCAGAGAGCGGTGCGCGGTTACCCCCGCTGGCAATAGTCTGGAACGCCTGCGCCACTTCGATCGGCGTCAGGTTAAGCGCCCCCAGAATCATCGCCGGAACAGGGTGCAGCTGATCTTTCGGTACGCCCAGCTTCTGCCAGGTGTCGACAATGGCCGGCAGGCCCAGCGCCATACCGAGATTAACCGTAGGTACGTTCATGGAGCGGGTTAACGCATCCACCAGCATCACCTGGCCGCTGAACTGTTTATCATCGTTCTGCGGTGACCAGACCTGGCCGTTAGGCTGACGCAGGGAGATTGGCGCATCGGCGATCCAGGTGTTCAGGCGATACAAATTCGGCTGGCTCAGCGCGGTGAGATAGGTCGCCGGTTTAGCCAGAGAGCCAATCGAACGACGCGCCTGCATCGCGCGGTTGTAGCCCGCATACTGCGGCTCTGCGCCGCCCACCATCGCGCGCACTTCGCCGGTATTGCGGTCAACCACCACCATCGCGGTTTCCAGATCGCTCAGCTTGCGCTGTTTCTTCAGCGCCGGAATGCCTTCCACCGCCGCTTTTTCTGCCGCGTCCTGGGCTACCGAGTCAAAGGTTGTGAAGATCTTCACGCCGGAGAGATCTTTGACCTTATCACCGAGCTTGCTTTGCAGCTCCTGGCGCACCATCTGCATGAAAGCAGGCTGCGGAGAGATCACCCCACCGCGCGGCTGCACGCCCAGCGGACGTGCGCTAAGCATGTCGTATAATTCCTGGTCAATCACCTGCTGCTGTTGCAGCAGACGCAGTACCAGGTTACGACGCTCCAGCGCCAGTTTCGGGTTGCGCCACGGGTTATAAATGGACGCCCCTTTCACCATGCCCACCAGCAGAGCCTGCTGGTCAAGGCTGAGCTCTTCCACCGGACGGCCAAAGTAGTACAGGCTCGCCAGCGGGAAGCCGCGGATCTCGTTATCGCCGCTCTGGCCGAGGTACACCTCGTTCATGTACAGCTCAAGGATACGATCCTTGCTGTAGCGCGCATCCATCAGCACGGCCATATACGCTTCGTTGGCTTTACGCCAGTAAGAACGCTCGCTGGAGAGGAACAGGTTCTTCACCAGCTGCTGGGTAAGCGTACTCGCCCCCTGCACGGTACGACCCGCAGTCAGGTTCGCCAGCACCGCACGGCCGATGGAGTAGAGACTGATACCGTCGTGCTCGTAGAAATGGCGGTCTTCGGTTGCCAGCAGGGTATCCACCAGCAGATCCGGGAAGCCGTTACGCGCCACGAACAGGCGCTGTTCGCCATTGGCGGACGAGAGCATGGTGATCAGACGCGGATCAAGACGGAAGAAACCGAACTGGCGGTTATTGTCCATGTTCTCAATGGTTTCCAGCCGATCGCCGTCAAAAGTCAGACGCGCGCGCACCTGCCCCTCTTTGCTGTCCGGGAAGTCGAACGGGCGGCGGATCATCTCAATGCTCTTCGCCTGGACGGTAAATTCGCCCGGGCGGGTCATTTTCGTGACCTGACGATACTGCGTAGCTTGCAGCAGTTTCACCATCTCGTTCTTGCTAATGGACATGTCCGGCTCAAGGTTCACCATGCGACCATACACTGCCGCCGGCAATTGCCAGACTTTCCCGTCGATACGGCTGCGGATCTTCTGATCCAGATAAACGCCGTAAATCGCGATCAGCACAACAAAAACAATGAACAGCTTCAGCAGCAGCCAGAACCAGCCGCGCTTCCCACGAGGCTTACGCCCTTTGCCTTTTCCTTTACGCGGCATGGGTTCTTCATCCTCATAATCGTCTTCATAGTCATCGTCATACTCCTCATCTCTGAGGCGACGACGGCTTACCTTTTCTTTCGCCGGACGCGCGGGTTTTCCCTTACGTCCTATTGGCTCGCGGTCATTCCCCGCCATGCTTTTTCTCCGCAACTTTCAGGCGCAAAGGCCAGATTTTCTTTTCTTCCACAGGCCTGTGAAAGAAGAAATCTCTCAAAATTGGTTTTCTCCCTCTCTCCGTGGGAGAGGGTCGGGGTGAGGGCATCAGGCCGCACTTTCCCCACTACGAATATTTCTTCGTCCGCCGCGTCGGCGCCGTATTCGCCGGATCGTCCGGCCATACGTGTTTGGGGTAGCGCCCTTTCATCTCTTTCTGCACTTCACGGTAGCTTCCCGCCCAGAACGCCCCCAGATCGCGGGTGATCTGCAACGGACGATGCGCAGGCGAGAGCAGCTCAAGCACCAACGGCACCCGCCCTTCCGCAATAGACGGCGTGGTTGCCTCACCAAACATCTCCTGCATCCGAACCGCCAGCGCCGGAGGATTATCCTCATGATAACGAATGGCAATCCGGCTCCCGGTGGGCACAGTGTAATGCCCAGGAAGCTCACTATCCAGACGTTGACGTAATGACCAGTCCAGTAAATTCTGTAACGCGGTCTTAACATCAAGCGTCTTAAGGGCGCGCAGAGAGTGCACGCCGCTCATTTGCGGCAGCAGCCACTGCTCAAGCGTCGCGAGCAGCGTCTCATCATCCACCGCGGGCCAGCCGTATTCCGGTAGCCACTTCGCGGCGCAGTGCAGACGAATGCGATACTGTTCAGCTTCCGGCGTCCAGTTCAGGACGTTAAGGCCCTTTTCCCGAATGCCGTTCAGCATTGCCTGGTGTAACTCTTCTTCCGACGGCTTCGCCAGCGGTTTCGTCCCGAGGATCAGTTTGCCAATCTGACTACGCCGAAACGCCTTTAGCGTCCCCTGAGCGTCATCCCATTCCACGATGTCCGATTGCTGGAGCAGCTGCGGGCAGGTACGCGTCAGGGCATCTATGTCCACGGCAATCGCCTGTAAAATACGGGCATCAGGAGACTGGCTGCCCTGAAGCAGGAGCGGCGCGATCAGCCATTCATGTCGCGTCAGGGCATCATCGCTGTCCAGCATCGCCCCCATGCCGTTTGCCAGCTGGTAGCGTCCATCCAGCCCGCGGCGGCGCGCAATCCTGTCCGGGAAGGCCAGCGCCAGAAGGGAGGCAATCTTATCGCCGTCAGGTGAACCGCCCCGGCAGTTCAGGCCTTTGCACAGCTGCTGCGCCCGCTGCTGCCAGTTTCCCTGATTGCGCGAAAACGCCTGCCCCAGATCGCTGCTGCCTCCGCGCGGCGGCTCCTCAAGAATAGCCACCAGTTTCGCCGCTGTGGCAATTTCATCTTCGCCCTGAGCGGCCACCAGCATCGCCGCCAGACGCGGATCGTTGCCCAGCGCCGCCATTTTCTGACCGCGCGCCGTCAGACGTTCCCCTTCCAGCGCGCCAAGCTGGGTGAGCAGGCTGCGCGCGGCGGCGAGATTCACGACAGGCGGTGGATTAAGCCAGGTGAGCTGTTCAGGATCCGGGCAGCCCCACAGCAGGAGATCCATCACCAGCCCGGAGAGATCGCTTTGTAAAATCTCCGGCGTGCTTTGCTGTGCCACGCGTTCAGCCTGCTCCGCGCTGGTCAAATGCAGGCAAATACCCGGCTCTAGACGCCCCGCACGGCCCGCGCGCTGCACCATTGACGCCTGACTGATGCGTTGTGTCAGCAATTTAGTCAGCCCGGTGCGCGGATCAAAGCTCGCCACCCTCTCCTGCGCGCTATCCACCACCAGGCGAATGCCTTCGATGGTTAAACTGGTTTCGGCAATGTTGGTTGCCAGCACGACTTTACGCTGCCCCGCCGGGGCGGGAAGGATGGCTTTACGCTGCTCGGTCAACGACAGGGCGCCATAGAGCGGGCAAAGCAGTACGTCACTGCCCACCCTGGAGGCCAGCCGCTCCTGCACGCGCTGAATCTCCCCCACGCCGGGCAAAAACAGCAGCAGCGAGCCGGGCGCCTGGCGAAGCAGGTCAGCAGTAGCAATAGCTACCGCTTCGTCAAAGCGCTGATGGGCAGGAAGCGGCTGATAGCGACGCTCAACAGGAAATGCCCGTCCTTCTGAGCTGATGACCGGCGCATCGGGTAATACCTGTCGTAGCCGCTCGTTATCCAGCGTCGCCGACATAATCAGCAGCCGCAGATCGTCGCGCAGCCCCTGCTGAACGTCGAGCAACAGCGCGAGGGCCAGATCGGCCTGCAGGCTGCGCTCGTGGAATTCATCCAGGATCACCAGCCCGACACCGTTCAACTCCGGGTCGTTTTGCAGCATGCGGGTAAGAATGCCCTCGGTGACCACCTCAAGCCGCGTGGACGGGCCGACGCAGGTTTCGGCGCGCATCCGGTAGCCTACCGTTTCGCCCGGTTTTTCATTCAGCAGTTCCGCCAGGCGCTGCGCCACGTTGCGCGCGGCCAGCCTGCGCGGCTCCAGCAGGATAATTTTCCCGGCAATCTTCCCCTCTTTAAGGATCTGCAGCGGCAGCCAGGTAGATTTACCCGCCCCCGTAGGCGCGTTAAGCAAAACCTGCGGGGCATGTTGTAAGGCAGCGAGAAGCTCAGGAAGAACGACGGCGACCGGCAATGAGGACACTAACAGCTCCAAAGAGTTAACATTAGTCGGCGTACATTGTAGCATCGGCGCATATCATTACCGAGTCCCCCGTATGTCTGATTCGAAACGGCTGTTTTTTGCCATTGAATTGCCCACCCCCCTTCAGCGGCAAATCGTTCGCTGGCGCGCGGAACATTTTCCACCGGAAGCGGGCCGACCCGTTGCGGCGGCAAACCTGCACCTGACGCTGGCCTTTTTGGGTGACGTGAGCGCCGAAAAACAGCGGGCATTAGCCGCCATGGCCGAGCGTATTGTCCAGCCGGCGTTTACGCTGCACCTTGACGATGCGGGTCAGTGGCTGCGTTCGCGCGTGGTCTGGCTGGGTACGCGCCAGCCGCCGCGCGGGTTGTTACAGCTCGCCAATATGTTGCGCGCGCAGGCAGCGCGCAGCGGCTGTTACCAGAGCCCGCAGCCGTTTCATCCGCACGTCACGCTGCTGCGCGATGCCGGTCAGGCTGTTGCCATTCCGCCGCCGGGTTTTCACTGGGCTTTTCCGGTTAATGAATTCGCGCTTTATGAATCCGTCTTTGCACGGGGACGCACCCGCTACAGGCCGCTACAGCGCTGGACGTTGGGCGACACCACAAGGAATTCCGATGAAGTTTAGTCCTGCACTCCAGTCCGCCACGCTGATCCAACGCTACAAACGCTTCCTCGCCGACGTGGTGACGCCGGCAGGCGAAGAGCTCACCCTGCACTGCCCCAACACCGGCGCCATGACCGGTTGCGCCGCGCCGGGTGACACGGTCTGGTATTCCACTTCAGAAAATACTAAACGCAAATATCCCCATACCTGGGAAATAACCGAAACGCAAAACGGGGCGTTTATTTGTGTTAATACTCTGCGTGCAAATCAGCTGGTTAAGGAAGCGCTGACGAATGGCGCCATTCCCGAACTGGTGGGTTACGGTACGCATAAAACAGAAGTGAAATACGGCGATGAAGGCAGCAGAATTGACTTCATGTTACAGGCGGAAGGCCGTCCTGAGTGCTATATTGAAGTAAAATCAGTGACGTTAGCGGAACAGGGAAACGGCTTCTTTCCGGATGCGGTAACGCTACGCGGGCAGAAGCATCTGCGAGAGCTAATGAGTGTTGCGGCGGCGGGCAAACGCGCCGTATTGCTGTTTGCGGTGTTGCATACAGCGATTGAACGGTTTTCCCCTGCCCGCCATATCGATCCTAAATACGCACAACTGTTGAATGAGGCACAAAAGCAGGGGGTAGAGGTTTTAGCTTATAAAGCGGAACTTTCTGCCGATAATATGACTCTGAGATCGTCTCTTCCCATTGTCTTATAAGGGATTAGACGATTGATGAATAAGTGTTCTGGCCGCGTGCGCAAATACGCTTTTCCTCACAGGCTTGTCAAGTGTTACGTTTAGATAATTGCCATACGGAAAAGCATCTGCTATTTATAGCGACCTGATTTTTCCCCCAACACGGGGATCGATAGTGCGTGTTAAGGAGAAGCAACATGCAAGAAGGGCAAAACCGTAAAACATCGTCCCTGAGTATTCTCGCCATCGCTGGGGTGGAGCCGTATCAAGAGAAGCCGGGCGAAGAGTATATGAACGAAGCCCAGCTGTCGCACTTCAAGCGTATTCTTGAAGCATGGCGTAATCAACTCAGGGATGAAGTGGATCGCACCGTTTCGCATATGCAGGATGAAGCTGCTAACTTCCCGGATCCGGTAGACCGTGCCGCTCAGGAAGAAGAGTTCAGCCTCGAACTGCGTAACCGTGACCGCGAACGCAAGCTGATCAAAAAGATCGAGAAAACGCTGAAAAAAGTCGAAGACGAAGATTTTGGCTACTGCGAATCCTGCGGTGTTGAAATCGGTATTCGTCGCCTGGAAGCGCGTCCAACCGCCGATCTGTGCATCGACTGTAAAACGCTGGCCGAAATCCGCGAAAAACAGATGGCCGGCTAACGCCAGCGCTGTTTATACACTTCAAAGGCGGGAGTCTCTCCCGCCTTGTTACTGTTGATATGTCTGAATCACACTATATCGGGCGCTTTGCGCCATCTCCTTCCGGTGAATTACACTTCGGCTCATTAATTGCCGCGCTTGGCAGCTACCTGCAGGCTCGCGCCAGTCAGGGTAAATGGCTCGTCCGCATCGAAGATATTGACCCTCCGCGTGAAGTTCCCGGTGCTGCAGACACCATTCTGCGTCAGCTGGAACATTACGGTCTTCACTGGGACGGCAACGTTCTGTGGCAGTCACAACGTCATGAGGCTTATCGGGAACGTCTGGCCTGGCTCAGCGCTCAGGGGCTCTCCTATAACTGCACCTGCACCCGCGCGCGTATCCAGAGCGTGGGAGGTGTGTATGACGGCCACTGCCGCACGCTGAATCTTCCCCCGGAAAATGCCGCCGTACGCTTGCTACAGCGCGCGCCCGTCACCCGCTTCCACGATCGGCTCTCCGGTGAGATTAGGGCAGATGAACGTCTGGCATGTGAAGATTTTATTATTCACCGTCGTGATGGTCTGTTTGCGTATAACCTGGCGGTGGTCATCGACGATCATTTCCAGGGCGTGACGGAAATTGTGCGCGGGGCGGACCTGGTCGAACCGACCGTACGGCAAATCTCGCTTTATCATCAGTTTGGCTGGACGGCGCCGGATTACATTCATCTGCCGCTGGCGGTCAATGCGCAGGGCGTTAAGCTCTCCAAGCAAAACCACGCCCCGGCCCTGCCAGACGGCGATCCGCGTCCTGTTTTGATCGACGCGCTGCGATTTCTCAACCAGAATGTAACCAACGAATGGCAGGATCTGCGCATTGACGAATTGCTGAAAATAGCCATTGCCAACTGGACGCTCGCGGCAGTGCCAAAAATCCAGCATTCTCAAATGCGTTGCGCTGAGCTATGATTAGCCGCTTTTTTCATAACAAAACACACTACGAGGTGTACCATTTTTACCCGAGTCGCTAATTTTTGCCGTAAAGTGCTAAGCCGCGAAGAGAGCATGGCGAACGACGCTATTGCACAGCCACACATGTCGGTTATTCCGCGTGAGCAGCACAATATTTCCCGCAAAGATATCAGTGAAAATGCCCTCAAGGTACTCTATCGTCTGAATAAAGCGGGCTACGAGGCCTATCTCGTTGGCGGTGGGGTGCGTGATTTACTGCTGGGCAAAAAACCGAAAGATTTCGACGTGACGACCAGCGCCACGCCCGAGCAGGTGCGTAAATTATTCCGCAACTGCCGTCTCGTTGGCCGCCGTTTCCGTCTGGCTCACGTGATGTTTGGGCCGGAAATCATCGAAGTGGCGACCTTCCGCGGCCACCACGAAGCGGGTGCATCCGACCGCACCACGTCACAGCGCGGCCAGAACGGTATGCTGCTGCGCGACAATATCTTCGGCTCTATCGAAGAAGATGCCCAGCGTCGCGACTTCACCATCAACAGCCTTTATTACAGCGTGGCGGATTTCACCGTGCGTGATTACGTCGGCGGCATGCAGGACCTGAAAGAGGGTTTGATCCGCCTGATCGGCACGCCGGAAACGCGCTATCGTGAAGATCCGGTGCGCATGCTGCGCGCCGTGCGTTTTGCCGCCAAGCTGAACATGCGCATCAGCCCGGAAACCGCAGAGCCGATCCCGCGTCTGGCGACGCTGATTAACGACGTGCCGCCTGCCCGCCTGTTTGAAGAGGCGCTGAAGCTGCTGCAGGCCGGCTACGGGTTCGAAACCTACAATCTGCTGCGCGAATACAACCTGTTCCAGCCGCTGTTCCCGACCATTACCCGTTACTTCACCGAGAACGGCGACAGCCCAATGGAACGGATGATTGCGCAGGTACTGAAAAATACCGACACCCGCATCCATAACGATATGCGCGTGAACCCGGCATTCCTGTTTGCGGCAATGTTTTGGTACCCGCTGCTGGAAACGGCTCAAAGAATCACCCAGGAGAGCGGCCTCGCCTATTACGATGCCTTCGCGCTGGCCGCGAACGATGTATTGGACGAAGGGTGCCGCACGCTGGCTATCCCAAAACGTATTACTACCCTGGTGCGCGACATCTGGCAGCTTCAGCTGCGCATGTCCCGCCGTCAGGGCAAACGTGCCTGGAAGCTGATGGAGCATCCAAAGTTCCGCGCCGCCTTCGACCTGCTGTCGCTGCGTGCGGAAACTGAACGCAATCAGGAGCTGCAGCGCCTGGCGCAGTGGTGGGCCGAATTCCAGGTTTCCGCCCCGCCGGAGCAGAAAGATATGCTGACCGGGCTGGATGAAGAACCTGCCCCGCGTCGCCGTCATCGTCGTCCGCGCAAACGCGCACCGCGTCGTGAAGGGACAGCATGACCCTCGCGTATATCGCCATCGGCAGCAATTTAGCCTCTCCACTGGAGCAGGTGAATGCTGCCGTACAGGCGCTGGGTGAGATCCCGCAAAGCCGTATCGTGGCGGTCTCCTCCTTCTACCGCACGCCGCCGCTAGGCCCGCAGGATCAGCCTGATTATCTGAACGCCGCCGTGGTGCTGGAAACATCCCTCGATGCCGAAACGCTGCTGGACAACACTCAGCGCATCGAACTGCAGCAGGGGCGCGTACGCAAAGCCGAACGCTGGGGGCCGCGCACGCTTGATCTCGATATTATGCTGTTCGGCCATGAGGTGATTAACACTGAACGCCTCACCGTACCGCATTACGACATGAAAAATCGTGGCTTTATGCTCTGGCCGCTCTTTGAAGTGGCGCCCGATCTCACCTTCCCGGAAGGCATCCCGCTCAAGGCCGTTCTGGACAACCTGAACGCGGAAAGACCCGCTCGCTGGTGATCCTCTTTCCTCACCGGTTGACCACAAAATAATTGTGGTTAATCGATTGCCTAAAATCATTGTTCCCTCGAATGTTACTGTTAGAATGCGCAAAGATTCGCTTTTGGGCTATCAGGAAACAGTATGAAACCAACCACCATCTCCTTACTGCAGAAATGCAAACAGGAAAAAAAACGCTTCGCCACCATCACCGCGTATGACTACAGCTTCGCCAAACTGTTTGCCGAAGAGGGGATCAACGTCATGCTGGTCGGGGATTCGTTAGGGATGACGGTACAAGGACATGATTCCACCCTGCCGGTCACGGTCGAAGATATTGCATATCACACCCGCGCGGTACGCCGCGGTGCGCCAGGCTGCCTTCTGCTTTCCGACCTGCCGTTTATGGCCTATGCCACGCCAGAGCAGGCATTTGAAAACGCGGCGGCAGTGATGCGCGCTGGCGCTAACATGGTCAAAATTGAAGGCGGCGCCTGGCTGGTGGAGACGGTGAAAATGCTCACCGAACGCGCCGTGCCGGTGTGTGGTCATTTGGGCCTGACCCCGCAGTCCGTCAACATCTTTGGCGGGTATAAGGTGCAGGGCCGCGGCGACGCAGCGCAGACGCTGTTTGAGGATGCCCTGGCGCTGGAAGCCGCTGGCGCACAACTGCTGGTGCTGGAGTGCGTGCCGGTTGAGCTGGCGAAACGCATCACCGACGCACTCTCCATTCCGGTGATTGGTATTGGTGCAGGCAACGTGACCGACGGTCAGATTCTGGTGATGCACGACGCCTTTGGTATTACTGGCGGGCATATCCCGAAATTTGCCAAAAATTTCCTCACTGAAGCGGGCGACATGCGCGCTGCGGTCAGGCAGTATATTGCCGACGTTGAATCCGGTGTTTACCCGGGTGAAGAACACAGTTTCCATTAAGGAGTCTCGTTGTGCTAATCATTGAAACCCTGCCGCTGCTTCGCCAGCATATCCGCCGCGCGCGTCAGGAAGGTAAACGTATCGCACTGGTCCCGACCATGGGCAATCTGCATGACGGCCACATGAAGCTCGTCGACGAAGCCCGTGCGCGAGCAGATATCGTGGTGGTCAGTATCTTCGTGAACCCCATGCAGTTTGACCGCGCCGACGATCTGGCACGCTATCCGCGCACCCTGCAGGAAGATTGCGAGAAGCTCAAAAAACGCCACGCGGATATCGTCTTCTCACCTGCACCGGCGGACGTTTACCCGCAGGGTACCGAAGAGGCGACCTACGTTGACGTCCCGGGCATTTCTACCATGCTGGAAGGAGCCAGCCGTCCGGGCCACTTCCGCGGCGTCTCCACCATCGTCAGCAAGCTATTTAACCTGGTGCAGCCGGACGTTGCCTGCTTCGGTGAGAAAGATTTCCAGCAGCTGGCGCTGATCCGCAAGATGGTTGCTGACATGGGTTACGATATTGAGATCGTCGGCGTACCGATTGTGCGTGCGAAAGACGGTCTGGCGCTCAGCTCGCGGAATGGTTACCTGACCGCCGAACAGCGTAAAATCGCGCCGGGCCTGAGCAAGGTTATGAACACCATGGCAGAGCAGATGCTGGCAAAAGAGTTAACAGCAGAAGAGATTATTGCCCTTGCCGAGCAGGCGCTTAACGATAAGGGCCTTCGTGCTGACGACGTACAAATTCGTGATGCTGATACGCTGCTGGAATTAACCCAGAACAGCAAGCGCGCAGTCATCCTGGTGGCGGCATGGCTCGGCCAGGCACGCCTGATTGACAATAAAGTGGTTGAGCTGGCGTAGTTCTTCACCCTTGATAATTAAAGGTAAACGTAATGATTCGCAAAATGCTGCAAGGTAAGCTTCACCGTGTGAAAGTCACGCAGGCCGACCTGCACTATGAAGGCTCCTGCGCCATTGACCAGGATTTTCTCGACGCGGCGGGTATTCTTGAAAACGAAGCGATTGATATCTGGAACGTGAACAACGGTAAACGCTTCTCTACTTATGCGATTGCCGCCGAGCGCGGTTCTAAAATCATCTCCGTTAACGGCGCTGCGGCGCACTGTGCGGACGTGGGCGACATTGTGATCATCGCCAGCTTCGTGATGATGTCTGACGAAGAAGCCCGCCGCTGGCAGCCTAAAGTGGCCTACTTCGAAGGCGACAATGAAATGAAGCGCACCGCAAAGGCGATTCCGGTTCAGGTTGCCTGATTCCAACAAGGAGCGGAACCCTCTGGATCCGCTCCTTAACAGGAAAAAACACATCATTCTGAATTATGTAAATAGCATCTCTTTACTCATTTCACTTATTTTCACCTCTCTTTTCGCGTCTCCTTTCTTAAATAAACATTCCCCTCAATTATATACAAAGGGAAAATGATCAATGTCATTAATAATCCAAGCCTGCCAATAGCATATCAACGCAATAAAAAATAACCCCCAGTGTTTTTTTTGAGATCATTTTCAAGATCTTTTTCAATGACTTATCAATCTTTAATTTTTTCTAATTATAACTTTTAGTAATTCTAAATACCCAACGTATACAGAGATCCCTATCATCATTTTGCTTGTATTAAATCATTACAATGTTTTTTAAATGGAATTTCAATTATGTTAAAAAAAACGTTATTAGCTTCAGCTGTAGCTTTGTTTGCAGTAGGTTCTTTTTCAGCAATCGCAGATACGGATCTTGGTTTAATCACCTTTGATGGTGCGGTAACAGACACAACATGTAATATTTCCACCTCTAATGGTGAATCACAAAGCAATATTACTATTACCTTACCCGTCGTTAAAAAATCTGAAGTTGAATCCACAACTATTGATACTGGCGTCGGTTCCAAAAACTTTGAACTGCTGCTCACCAATTGCCCTGAGACATTAAAGAATGCCTCTGCAAGCTTCATGTCAAAAAATATGGGCGCTATTGCGAACGGTACTATTGAACCCGATGCTAACGTACAAGGCTCTGCAACCAACGTTGCACTTGCCCTGTTTAACAATGCCCCAACCATTTCATCTCGTATTATGGTAGGCCAGCCTGACAATAATACGCAGAAAACAGACCTGAAAGCCGGCTCCGGTAAACTGTTCTACCGTGTTGCTTATGTCCCTGGCTCCAATTGGGTGAAAGATACTAGCCCTGTGCAGTCAGGTAAAGTTAGCGCCAACGCTTACTTCACCATGAGCTACGAATAATTTTATTCGTCCTGTTAATGTGCCCAGCCGGGCACATTTTTTCGTATTATTTGAGAGTAGACATGTACTTACTGAATATTAAGAGCGGATTAAAAGCCCTGCTGCTGGCCTCGGTGAGCGTTTTTGCTCTTAACGCCAGTGCAGATATTGTGATTTCCGGCACCCGTGTCATTTATCCAGAATCAGCAAAAGACGTAACGGTGTCTATGGATAACCGTGGCACCAGACCTTTACTGGTACAAACCTGGCTCGATGACGGAAGAGATACCACTAATCCTCAAGAGCTGAAACTTCCCTTTATTGTCACGCCTCCTGTATCGCGTGTAGAACCGCAAAAAGGGCAAACGGTCAGAATCACCTGGCTTGGTCAGTCATTGCCAAAAGATAAAGAATCTCTGTTCTGGTTTAACGTTCTGGAAGTTCCGCCAAAGGCAAAGGAAAGCGATACGCAAAGCATGCTTCAGCTGGCATTCCGTACCCGCATAAAACTCTTTTTCCGGCCTACAGGTTTGAAAGGAGAACCGACAGATGCGGCTAAAAATCTTAAATGGACTGAAACCCGGCAAGGTCAAAATATCGTTTTAAGTGCGAAGAATGATTCACCTTATTATGTATCACTGGCGGGGGCAACGCTTATTGCTGGTGCTAAAAGCTACGATATTGAAACGCATTATATTGAGCCATTCTCAAGCCAGACTATGAACGTAAAAAATCATAACACCTTGGGGTATAACAAAATCACCTGGCAAGCCATCAATGATTTCGGTGGAATTGATAAGTATGAATCCATACAGAATTGATTATTTATCCGCCTCGTATCATTCGGAATAACTATAATTAGCTTAACTCTGGGACAGAGTACATCATGCGGTTTAAACGTTCACTACTATGTTTATCGATAAGTGCGGTATTGCCGTTTTGTGCATTTGCTGCTGAAAATAATAAAGAAGAAGACGTGCAGTTTAACGATCAGTTTCTTTATAACACCGGTACATCAATTGATGTCAGCCGTTTTTCAAAAGGCAACCCTGTTCTTGCCGGGACGTATAAGGTGAAGGTGGTTATTAACGGGAAACCTTCCATTACCACGGATCTTGTATTTAAGGAGAATGGTACACCGCGCGCCACGCCCTGCATCACGCGTAAACTGCTCACCCAGACAAATGTAGCAACCGAGCAACTTAAACCAGCAGGGGATGATTCCGAAGATACGTGCATCTCTGTGTCAGACGCCTATCCCGGCTCACGTGTGGCTTACGATCCTTCCACGCAGGAGTTGGACCTTTCTATTCCCCAGGCTTTCGTCATTCAGCGCCCGGCGGGATTTGTCGATCCTTCACTTTGGGAAGACGGGATCCCGGCGGCGATGCTCTCCTGGGATCTTAACGGCTGGCACGCGGACACGTCTGATTACAGCACCGATACGGCCTACGCAGGGTTGCGCTATGGAGCAAACCTGGGCCCGTGGCGGCTTCGGGCACGAGGTAATCTGAACTGGGATCGGGATTCCGGTACTCATTACGCCAGCCAGGACATTTATCTCCAGCGTGATATCACGCCGCTGAAAGCACAGTTTATCGCGGGAGATTCCTACACCCGTGGAGATGCTTTCGATTCCATTAGTCTGCGCGGGGCGCGTTTATATAACGATGATCGTATGCTTCCTAATGGCATATCGACTTATGCGCCGGTGATTCGGGGTGTGGCAAACAGCAACGCCAAAGTCACGATCGCCCAGAGCGGAAACACGATTTACGAAACCTCCGTCCCGCCGGGGCCCTTTGAAATCTCAGATCTCAGTACGACGGGTTATGGCAGCGATCTTATCGTCACTGTAGAAGAAGCGGATGGCAGCAAACGTTCCTTCTCGGTCGCGTATTCCTCGGTCGCGCAAATGCTGCGCCCGGGCTACTCCCGATGGGATGTCGGCGTGGGTGAACTGCGTGACGATAACCTACGTGACAAGCCAAAGGTAGGTTACGCCACGGGCTATTATGGATTAACCAATACCTTCACAGGTTATGCGGGTCTGGAGTACACCGATAGCGATTTTTACGCCGCATTGGTGGGTTTGGCTATGAACACCCGCATTGGCGCATTCGCCTTTGATGTCACGCATTCTGATGCCCGGATCGACGGCTTACGGCATCTTAAGGGTGAGAGTTATCGTATCTCCTACAGCAAACTCATGGAAGCCACGAATACCTCTTTCAACGTAGCAGCATACCGGTTTTCGACATCTGACTATCTCAGCCTGAGCGATGCAGCTTCCTTGACCAACGAGATCAAATACCGTGACAGGGAGCTTAACCCTGACCGCGATAACAGCGATGTGTACCAGACTTTCCAGCGCATGAAGAACCAGATCCAGGTGAACATCAGCCAGCCGTTGGCCTTTAACGGCCTTGATTTGGGATCGCTGTATGTCAACTCCACCTGGCAGGACTACTGGAATGAAAGCAGCTCATCAGCGCAGTACTCGGTTGGCCACAGTCAATCGTTAAGCTGGGGAAGTTACAGCCTCTCCGTGCAGCGCACCTACAACGAGTTCGGGGAAAAGGATGATAGTGTCTATCTGAGCCTCACAATTCCTTTCGACACGCTGATGGGTAACGGCAAGCGTGCAGGCGGGTTCTCATCCCTCACCACGGGCATCGGCAGCGATCTAAAAGGCGGTGGAAGTTTTAACGCCAGCGCCAACGGCAACACCGAAGATAACCGGTTCAGTTACAGCATCACTGAAAGCACCACGCGTAACGACGATACATTAAATCAGCTAAGCGGTTACGGGAGTTATAACGGCCCGCATGGACCGGTGAGTCTTTCCGTCTCCGCATCCGATGACGATAGCCGACAATATTCCGCCAGCTATAGCGGCGGGATGATTCTGCACTCTGGTGGCATAACACTCGCCCCTGGCAGCATTAGCGAAAGCGATACGCTTGCGCTGATTAAAGCTGAGGGAGCAGAAGGTGCCCGAGTCTCCATCGGTAACGGTGAAATTGGCTCTTCAGGCTATGCCCTTATGCCCTATCTGTCTGCCTACCGTGAAAACAACGTCGGTCTTGATATCAGCGATATGCGCTCTGACGTTGAAGTGAAAAATACCCGTTCCACTACTGTCCCGCGTAGCGGTGCCGTTGTGCTGGTTAATTTTGAGACCGATCAAGGGCGTTCAGTGTTAATGGAACTGACGCGTGACGACGGTGGGTTTATTCCGCTTGGTGCCGATGTTCAAACTGAGCAAGGCGTATCCGTAGGTAGCGTAGGCCAGGCCGGGCAAGCCTGGATTCGCGGAATTGAAGATAAAGGGTTGTTAAAAATCGTCTGGGGAAGTGAGTCCGGCACATCCTGTACTGTCTCCTATCAGATTCCGCCCAATGCGAAAAAGATTGGACCAACAACGCTGCTGACAGGCCAGACCTGCCGCATCACAGTATTATAAAAGGAGTTAGAGCATGCTTTTTAAACCTGGGAAAAAAACAGGATTATGGGTATTAAGTTCGAGTCTGATGGCGCTGTCGCTCGGAACATACGCCGATAATCTCGATATTACCTTTACCGCTAATATCCGTGACACCACCTGCGATATGAAAATTGAAGGTGGCAGCGGTGATGGCTCCAGCAACGTTATTCCCATTGGCACCGACGGCAAGGTACGCCTGGATTACATCATCCTCAAAAATGCCAAAGCAACAACAAATTTTAAACTCAAAATGGTCTCATGCCCTTCGAGTCTGACAAAGCTGAACACGACCATTAGTGGTAGTGCCAGCCCACTGAATACGGCAATTAAAAATTCACTCTCCGGTGAGGGCAGCGCAGAAAATATTGGCGTGGCGATTTCCCGCACCGCCACTCCGGATGCCCCTTTTGTCATTAATTCATCCACTGATACTCAGCGCCTCGTCTGGTCGAGCGGAGAAATAAGTGCTGGCGAAATTCAACTCCTGGCGACGCTGGTGGAAACTGCAAGCGGGCAAGGCATGACCGGCAACTTTAGCGGTATCGCTACGTTTAATTTCACCTATGAATAACTGGCGCAATACGGAGCGTTAATATGAAAAAGAAAATGACATCACTGGTGTTTGCGATGACTGCCATCCTGCCTTCCGTTTGTTTGAGCGCCATTACGGGTACGACGAGCGTTCAGGCCACCTTTACGTCCACCATTGAAGCCGGAACCTGTAATGCCGAGATTCAGGATGCGAGCGGGGCTCCCATTAGCATTTTGCAGTTTGGCGATGTATTTAAGTCCGATCTGGTGAGCCAGAACCGAACAGGGGCATTCAAAATCGCGTTCACTAACTGTGCCGGGGTCAAAAATGCCTCCGTTCAAGCCACGCCGGGTGCTGGCGGGTCCTGTACTGGCAATGCCAAAAATGGGAACTCATATGCAGCCGGGCATAACGTTGGTTTTGAAATCTGGAAAGGTTCTGTCGACTCAGGTTCCCTGCTGAACTGCGCCACGGCCCCAACTTCTATCGTCAACCTGTCTAACGGGGCGGGAAAATTTGAAATGGATGCGCGCATCGTTATTGCTAAAGATAAAACCATTTCTGACGTGACCACTGGTTCGGTCAGCGCCCCTGTGACTTTTATCGTGACCTATCAATAATGTTTATTAAGACTGATAGCTTAAACAGGATGTTCCACTCCCGCTTAAACTTTAGAAGTGCGATGTTATGGCTCGCCTGCTGTCTGGGGTTTCCCGCAGCAGGTTTTGCCTCGAGCCTGGAGATGGATATGACGGCAAACATCATCAACAATACGTGTCAGGTAAGTATTCCGAATGATGGCAAAGTTATTTTACCGATCGTTGGCAAAGGTTGGTTTTATAACTCCGACGGCAGCCCACGGCTACAACCCGGTGACGCAGCTGGGGGAACTCGCTTCGAAATACAGCTGAAAAGCTGTGCGGAAAGTGAATCTGGACTGGCAAAAACCCTGCATTTTGAGTTTAAACCTCAAAGTGGGATAGTTATCGGAAGCTCTCAACAGGTGTTCGCCAATGAAATTCCCGCCTCCGGGGGAGGAGCAGAGAACGTCGGCATTGTGATTTTCTCAGAAAAAGACAATACCAATGTGGTCAATGCGTCAGGAACGTCAGATGTTATTTTTGATGTATCTAACCAAACCGAAAGCCAGTATTTAACAAATTATAATTTCTATGCCCGTTATCAAGACACAGGGATTGTCAGCGCGGGGAAAGTTACCACAAGCGTGCTGGTCAGCGTTATTTACAATTAAAATATACCAAGCATCCGATATAAGGAATTTTTGAATGTGTTATATAGCAGGAGCCGGAACAAGTCATTTCTTCATAAAAGGTGCAGGCCTTGCTTTGTCAATTCTTGCAATAAGTTTCTCTGCATCGGCCGATTTATGGGAATGCAAATTTAATAGTTACAGTGTTCAGCCTATTTCGGATGTCAAAGGTGCAAAGCCCAAGATCGTTCCCCTGGAGAGCGTCAGCGCGCCAACAAAAATAAGCGGCCTTATTGAGTTGCAGGTGACTCCCGGCCTCTACTCCTGGTGCTCAATGGGTAATGATGGCGAGCGCGTCTATCAGAAAACGGACAGTACACTGGTTGTCGGTGGCGTGGACGGAAAAGCACTCTTTAAAACTAACGTAACGGGGATCGCCTATACGCTGGCCATGTACCCGACCAACAACGCTTTTAATGCCTTTTTCCCTTCGACTACAGGAAGTTATGTAGTAACGGCCAATCAGGGAGATAATTCAGATCTGGTTAAAGCAGTATGGTGGTCTGCCCGTATGGAATTTTATCAATTACCCTCATATGCTGGCGTGCCCGCAAGCGTCACACAGATTGGTCCAGTGGCCGGGAATATTGGCAATATTGTCGTAGGTAACCCCAACACATCAGATGAACAGGACCATCCACGTCCGTTAATCACGATACCCGATATGGCCTTCAATGTTCCTGTTGAAAAACCGACCTGCACTCTTACGGCCCCTAAAACCGTAGATCTGGGGGAGTATGATGTTTCCGATGTCGAGAACGATAACACGCAAAAAGTCTCTGCTACCGTGTCAGGGAATTGCACCAACACACGCAAAATTACGATGAAGTTGACCACCAGCAAGACAACCGGGACTGATGGCTCTTTACTCGCGAACACTGCATCGTCGAATGCGGCAAAAGGCGTGGGCGTGTTGCTGAAGTGGCCGGACAACAGCCTGGCGGTGCCTAATTCAACTAACAACTATGCGACAAAAGGGAACACTATCATCCCTTCATTTAGCGAGTCTCTCACGGCTCAGTTGGTTAAGTCTGGTACAGAAAAAATCACTTCAGGCACGTTCAGCGCCATCGGCACGTTGCAGATCACCTACGAATAGCTTATCCCTGCGGCTGATTGCTGATCAGCCGCGACATCGTCTCCAGCGAATCCGTTCTTAAGATATATAGTCGTTTGAGTAAGAACGGATTATCCCCCGGCTTCACCTTCCCTTTCACCGTCGTCACCGCCAGATGAAAACCGGCGTCGTTCGCCGCCTTGATCGCCTTATTGTCATAGCCACCAAACGGATAAGAAAGGTACAGCACGCGCGGGTTGAACTGTGACAGCGCACGACGAGAACGCTCAAAATCAAACAGGGTCACGTGATAGCTGCGGCTCAGTAAGATCGGGTGTTTATACCCGTCCACGCGATGCAGGAAGTGCGTGTGGGACTGAATATCGAAGACATCCTGTATACCCTTAATTTCCTGAACGCTCATAAACTGCAGCGATTTCGGGTCCCACTTCTGCGGATGGCCTTTGATACGTGACGAAATGATAAACGCCGTCGCGGTGAAGCCGTACTGTTTCAGAACGGGGTACGCGTAGCGGCTCACCGATTTCAGGCCGTCGTCAAAGGTGATCACCACCGCCTTCGCGGGCAGATTCATCTTGTTACGCACGTAGCCTTCCAGCTGATACATCGTCAGCGTGGCGTAGCCCTGGTCGCGCAGCCAGGTCATCTGGTTGCTGAATGCGCGTACGCTGGTGGTGGTGGAGGTATGGCGGAAGCGGGTGTTCTCTTCGTCGCGCAAAATATGGTGGTAGGTCAGAACCGGAATGCCGTTATCTTCCTGCGCGTCCAGGCTGCTGATCCACGCCAGGCGGTTGCCGATGCGGATCTGATACCAGGTCTGGTTCAGGCGGTCTTTGAGTTTATTCAAAATGGGATAGCGCAGGTTGGCGCTCAGGGTGCCAAAGGGCGCGCTTCCGCTATTGGGCGCGTTATAGACGGGCGTATCTTTCCAGGTGATGAGATTCTGGTTACTGAGCGGCTTGTTCAGATCGCCCAGGCTGTCCTCAACGCGTTGCTTGCCCTGCACTTTCTCAAGGTGGTCTTTATCAATAAAGCCAGTACCGAACCCGAAGCGAAATTCGTAATAATCAGCCGCCGCGGGAAAGACCGCGATGATCTGCCCTGCGCGAATATTGCCCACGTTAACCACGGAGTTACCTACCTGAGCCCAGATGGCAGCAGCCTCAGTGGTTTGCATATATTGAGCAGGAAGCCCTTGCTGACTTATCAGGCTGGCGGATACCCCACCGGAAACCAGCAGCAAAAGGAGAAAGAACACGCGCATGAACATAGGATATAAATCGACACGGGAAATCAGTCGCCATTGTAGCAAAAGCGACATCAATACCAATGTTTAATGCTTATACAGATCGTGAAGCAGAACGAAAGGCGGGTTTTTCTGCTGCTGGTGCCACAGGCTGCTCACGCCCGGCGAGCCCTGCGCCACAATGGCATTTCGAAATTCAGCACTGCTTAATGAGGCGCGAAAAGGATACAGGGTTTCGAGTAAAGGCAGGTTGATACCGGAGATTACTTCACAGTTATTATGCTTGTGGCTAAGCAACGCCGCGGCCCGGTAAGGTGCGGCACCGGATTTATCGGTAAGAAAAATCACCCCATCACCGGTATCCGTTTCATGCAGGGCATCGCACATCATCCGGCTGAGCATGTTAGTGCTTAGCCCGCGCCAGTAGTTAACCACCCGGCATTGCGCCAGCGGGCCAAATTTGGCTTCAAGCGTGTCCAGCATGTCCTGCGCTCGTTCATCGTGGCAGGTGATCACCCATCCCAGCATAACTCTCTCCTTAGCAGGCAAGTAGTTTAGCGGAGTGAAGGTTTGCTTACGGTGATAACCGTCAAAGAAAGTGCCCGGCAACCAGAGCGTCGCCGGGCAGAGGGTTAACTACGCAGACCGCGCCCGCGCTGGATCAGATACCAGCACAGCAGATAGAAGGCGATGATGAACACCACCAGCACCGCCACCGTGGTAAACAGCGGAACATCGGTAATGCCGAGGAAGCCAAAGCGGAAGCCGCTGATCATGTAGACGATCGGGTTCAGATGCGACAGCGCCTGCCAGAACGGCGGCAGCAGCGTCAGGGAGTAGAACACCCCGCCGAGATAGGTCAGCGGCGTCAGCACAAAGGTCGGGATCAGGCTGATGTCGTCAAACGTTTTAGCGAACACCGCGTTCAGCAGACCGGCCAGCGAGAACAGAATTGCCGTCAGCAGCAGAGTCAGCGCCACGAACAGCCACGAGTGTACCTGGAACGGCACGAAGAACAGCGAAATCGCCGTCACCAGGATGCCCACGCACAGCCCGCGCGCCACGCCGCCGCCCACGTAACCGGCTATGATGACGTGCGTTGGCACCGGCGCCACCAGCAACTCTTCAATATTGCGTTGGAACTTAGCGCTGAAGAACGACGAGGCCACGTTTGCGTAGGCGTTGGTGATCACCGCCATCATAATCAGGCCCGGCACGATAAACTGCATATAGGTAAAACCGTGCATCTCACCAATGCGGGAACCAATCAGGTTGCCGAAGATGATGAAATAGAGCGTCATGGTGATGACCGGCGGTACCAGGGTTTGCACCCAGATACGCATAAAGCGGTTTATCTCTTTCGCCCAGATACTTTTCAGCGCGACCCAATAAAGATGCGTCATGCCTTGTCTCCTTGTTTATCCTGCACCAGAGAGACAAACAGCTCTTCCAGTCGGTTCGCTTTGTTACGCATGCTTAAAACCTGAATCCCCTGCGCGCTCAACTGGGAGAACACGCTGTTGATCCCCTGCTCGCGCAGCACTTCCACTTCCAACGTTGAGGTATCAACCAGGCGATACTGGTACCCTTCAAGCTTCGGTAGCGGGCTTTTTGCCGCCAGATCGAGAATAAACGTTTCGGATTTCAGCTTGGAGAGCAGATCCTTCATCGAGGTGTTCTCCACCAGCTCGCCGTGCTGAATGATGCCGATGTTGCGGCATAGCATCTCTGCTTCTTCAAGGTAGTGGGTGGTCAAAATGATGGTGGTGCCTTTGTCATTAAGATCCTTGAGGAAACCCCACATAGAACGACGCAGTTCGATATCCACGCCTGCGGTGGGTTCATCAAGGATCAGCAGCTTCGGCTCGTGCATCAGCGCGCGGGCAATCATCAGGCGGCGCTTCATCCCCCCGGACAACATCCGCGCACGTTCGTTACGCTTTTCCCACAGATCGAGCTGTTTCAGGTACTTTTCGCTACGCTCAAGCGCCTCTTTACGCTCAACGCCGTAATAACCCGCCTGGTTAACGACAATCTGCTGCACCGTCTCAAACGGGTTGAAGTTGAACTCCTGCGGTACCAGCCCCAGCTGGCGCTTGGCGTTTACCACATCTTTTTGCAGGTCGTAACCAAAGACGCTCACCCGTCCGGACGTTTTATTCACCAGCGAGCTGATGATCCCGATGGTGGTGGATTTCCCCGCCCCGTTCGGCCCCAGAAGCGCGTAAAAATCCCCGGCCTCTACTTTTAGATCTATCCCGCGTAGCGCCTGAACGCCACCCGGATAGGTTTTTTTAAGCTGCTCAAGCTCCAGTGCAATTGCCATGAATTTAACTTACCTTCAGTTCTTACACACGTTGTGTGGTTTCATTAAAAGTCGGGTTACCCTATAGTAGCGCAACGCAATTACTCGGTTACAGGTCGCTAACCTCCATGAACGACATAGATACACTCATTAGCAACAATGCACTATGGTCAAAAATGCTGGTGGAGGAAGACCCCGGATTTTTTGGAAAACTCGCACAAGCCCAGAACCCGCGCTTTCTCTGGATTGGCTGTTCAGACAGCCGCGTACCTGCCGAGCGCCTGACCGGCCTTGAGCCCGGCGAACTGTTTGTTCACCGCAACGTCGCCAACCTGGTGATTCATACCGATCTCAACTGCCTTTCCGTGGTTCAGTATGCCGTTGACGTCCTGGAAGTCGAGCACATCATTATTTGCGGCCACTACGGCTGCGGCGGCGTGCAGGCGGCGGTTGAAAACCCGGAACTGGGTTTAATTGATAACTGGCTGCTGCACATCCGCGATATCTGGTTCAAACATAGTTCACTGCTCGGCGAAATGCCGCAGGAGCGACGCATGGACACGCTGTGCGAGCTGAACGTGATGGAGCAGGTATATAACCTTGGGCATTCGACCATCATGCAGTCGGCGTGGAAACGCGGGCAGAAGGTATCAATCCACGGCTGGGCGTACGGTATTCACGATGGCCTGCTGCGCAATCTGGAAGTCACCGCCACCAACCGCGAAACGCTGGAGCAGCGTTACCGTTCGGGGATTGCCAACCTCAAGCTTAAGCATGTGAACCATAAATAAAGCCGGGGGTTTTCGCCCTCTCCCCGTGGGAGAGGGTAGGAGTGAGGGCATCAGCCCGCAATTACTCGTCCAGCAGTACCACTTTCCCAACATACGGCAGATGACGATAACGCTGCGCGTAATCAATGCCGTAACCCACCACGAACTCGTCCGGGATGGAGAAACCGACAAACTCTACCGGCACCTGCACTTCACGACGCTCCGGTTTATCCAGCAGCGTACAAATCGCCAGCGATTTCGGCTCGCGCAGGCTCAGGATCTCGCGCACCTTTGAAAGGGTGTTGCCGGAGTCGATAATGTCCTCAACGATCAACACATCTTTGCCACGAATATCTTCATCCAGATCTTTCAGGATTTTCACATCACGGGTTGTGGACATGCCGCTGCCGTAGCTGGAAGCGGTCATAAAATCGACCTCGTGCGGTACCTGCACTTCACGGCACAGGTCTGCCATGAACATGAAAGAACCGCGCAGCAGACCAACCAGCACCATTTCGCTGCCGCTGTCCTTGTAATGCTCGGTGATTTGACGACCCAGTTCGGCGATACGCGCTTTGATCTCGGCTTCCGGGATCATCACTTCAACAGTATGTTTCATATTACTAACCAAATGATTTTGATGAAAATCTTTCAATGCGGATGAATCTTGCTCCGGCATCGATACGCAAGCCAGTCATTATATCAGTAAATGGATAAGCCTGGCGTATGAGTTATAAAAAGCAAATATTGTGATTCCGATCACACTTGTTAACACCTATAATTAGTTGCTAGCAAATTATTAACAAAAACTGACGAGTACACTTTCTATGGCTGAAACAAACACTAAACAGCCGCGTCTACTGGTGACACTAACAGCGCTATTCGCCGCCTTCTGCGGCCTGTACCTGTTAATCGGTGGCGTCTGGCTGGTCGCGATCGGCGGCTCCTGGTACTACCCGATTGCGGGCCTGGTTATGCTTGGCGTAACCGTCCTGCTCTGGCGTAGAAAACAATCCGCACTGTGGCTGTATGCCGCCCTCCTTCTTGCCACCATGATCTGGGGCGTCTGGGAAGTCGGTTTCGATTTCTGGGCCCTGACGCCGCGCAGCGACATCCTGGTCTTCTTCGGTATCTGGCTGATCCTGCCGTTTGTCTGGCGCCGCCTGATTGTTCCTTCCAGCGGTGCCGTTGCAGCCCTGCTGGTGGCTCTGTTAATCAGCGGCGGCATTCTCACCTGGGCTGGCTTTAACGACCCGCAGGAGATCAACGGTACGCTGAACGCGGAGTCCACGCCTGCGGCAGCTATCTCGCAGGTCGCTGACGGTGACTGGCCTGCTTATGGCCGTAACCAGGAAGGTCAACGTTACTCCCCGCTGAAGCAGATCAACGCGGACAACGTGAAAAACCTGAAGGAAGCCTGGGTATTCCGTACCGGCGACCTGAAAATGCCGAACGATCCGGGCGAGCTGACCAACGAAGTGACCCCGATTAAAGTGGGCAACATGCTCTACCTGTGTACGGCGCACCAGCGTCTGTTCGCGCTCGACGCGGCCACCGGTAAAGAGAAATGGCACTTCGATCCACAGCTGAACTCCAACCCGTCCTTCCAGCACGTGACCTGCCGCGGCGTTTCTTACCACGAAGCGCGCGCCGATAATGCCAGCCCGGAAGTCATTGCTGACTGTCCTCGCCGCATTATGCTGCCGGTGAACGATGGCCGTCTGTTTGCCATCAACGCTGAGACCGGCAAGCTGTGCGAAACCTTCGCCAACAAAGGCATTCTGAACCTGCAGACCAACATGCCGGACACCACGCCGGGTCTGTATGAGCCAACCTCCCCGCCAATCATCACCGATAAAACCATCGTGATTGCCGGTTCGGTAACGGATAACTTCTCTACGCGTGAAACCTCCGGCGTTATCCGTGGTTTCGACGTGAACACCGGTAAACTGCTGTGGGCTTTCGACCCGGGCGCGAAAGATCCAAACGCGATCCCGTCTGACGAGCACACCTTTACCTTCAACTCGCCGAACTCCTGGGCACCAGCCGCGTATGACGCGAAGCTGGACCTGGTCTACCTGCCGATGGGCGTATCCACGCCGGATATCTGGGGCGGTAACCGCACGCCGGAGCAGGAACGTTATGCGAGCGCTATCCTGGCGCTGAACGCAACCACCGGTAAGCTGGCGTGGAGCTATCAGACCGTTCACCACGATCTGTGGGATATGGATATGCCGTCCCAGCCGACGCTGGCGGACATTACCGTTAACGGCAAAACCGTGCCGGTCATTTACGCTCCGGCTAAAACCGGCAACATCTTCGTGCTGGATCGCAGCAACGGTAAGCTGGTTGTGCCTGCCCCGGAAAAACCGGTTCCGCAGGGTGCGGCCAAAGGCGATTACGTCAGCAAAACCCAGCCGTTCTCTGACCTGAGCTTCCGTCCGAAGAAAGACCTCAGCGGTGCAGACATGTGGGGTGCCACCATGTTTGACCAGCTGGTGTGCCGCGTGATGTTCCATCAGCTGCGCTATGAAGGCATCTTCACGCCGCCGTCTGAGCAGGGTACGCTGGTCTTCCCGGGCAACCTGGGAATGTTTGAGTGGGGCGGTATTTCCGTCGACCCTAACCGTCAGGTGGCGATTGCCAACCCAATGGCGCTGCCGTTCGTTTCCCGTCTGATCCCACGCGGTCCGGGTAACCCGATGGAGCAGCCGAAAGACGCGAAAGGCAGCGGGACCGAAGCCGGTATCCAGCCGCAGTATGGCGTACCGTTTGGCGTTACCCTGAACCCGTTCCTGTCTCCGTTTGGTCTGCCGTGTAAACAGCCTGCCTGGGGTTACATCTCCGGTCTGGATCTGAAAACCAACCAGATCGTCTGGAAAAAACGTATTGGTACCCCACAGGACAGCATGCCGTTCCCGATGCCGGTTCCGGTGCCGTTCAATATGGGTATGCCAATGCTGGGTGGTCCAATCTCCACAGCCGGTAACGTGCTGTTCATCGCGGCAACCGCAGATAACTACCTGCGCGCGTATAACATGACCAACGGTGAAAAACTGTGGCAAGGCCGTCTGCCGGCCGGTGGACAGGCAACGCCGATGACCTATGAAGTGAATGGCAAGCAGTACGTTGTCATTTCTGCGGGCGGTCACGGTTCGTTTGGTACGAAGATGGGCGACTATATTGTCGCGTATGCATTGCCGGACGAAGGCAAATAAAAGCAAAACGGCAACGAAAGTTGCCGTTTTTTGCAATGCAGGCCGGGTAAGGCGAAGCCGCCACCCGGCTTTTTTTATACGGTAAAACCGAGCATCATCCCCGTATCTTCATGCTCCAGCAGATGACAGTGCGCCATATAGGCAAACTCTTCAGGCGCTTCATGGTCGAACTTCACCAGCACCTCGCTGACGCCGCCTTCCACTCTCACCGTATCTTTCCAGCCTGCTCGATGCGCTTCCGGCGCTTTGCCGTTCTCAGACAGAATACGGAACTGCGTGCCGTGGATATGGAACGGGTGCAGCATCATGTCCCCTTCCCCTGAAACCACCCAGCGCTCAAACTGCCCCTTCGCGGCGGCAAACATCGGCGTGTTCATATCGAACGCTTTGCCGTTGATCTTGTTGGCGTTGTGGAAATCGAACCCGTGACCGCCGTGATCCATACCGCCCATTTTGCCGTGGTCCATATTCATGTGGCCCATCATCTGGCCGTGGTGCATTCCCGCCATGGCCTGATTGCCATACTTTTTCATCAGCGCCTGCATGCCCATCATGTCAAGCATCGGGTCCATGGAGAGCTGAAGCTTACGCTGCGTGAGCCCATCCAGCGACGGGAGAGCTGGCAGCGTGGCTAAGGTGTCCGGCAGCATACCGGAGGCCGTGACCTGTAGCGGCTGAATGCGCAGCACCGGATGCGGTTTATCAAACGGCGCCACTGCCATCCCCATCTGGCTGACAGGCAGCGTTACCAGGTCAAACGGCTTGCCGTCGCTGATGTCCACCAGCACTTCGAAGCGTTCGCCCATCAGCATCGGCAGCTCGCTCACTTTTACCGGTTCTGGCAGCAGGCCGCCGTCGCTTGCCACCACGTAAAGCGGGCGCTTATCGCTGGTGGCGAAGTTCAACGAGCGGGCGTTACAGCCGTTAAGCAAGCGCAGGCGCAGCCAGCCTTTCGGGGCGGCGTGCTGCGGATAGATCGCACCGTTGGCCAGCAGCGTATCGCCAAACCAGCCGACCGCCGCGCTCATCACGTCCAGCTGGTAGTCAATCTGCCCGTCAGCGCTGAATTTTTTGTCCTGCACAATCACCGGCACATCGTCGATACCCCACTGTTTCGGCAGGCGCAGGAGACCGCTTTCGTCATCCTCAATCAACACCAGTCCGGCCAGCCCCATTGCCACCTGATGGCCCGTTTTGCCGTGCTGATGCGGGTGGAACCAGCAGGTTGCTGCCCGCTGGTCAGGGGTAAAGGTTACGCTGCGTTTACCCCCAGGCTTGATAACGCCCTGGGGACCACCATCCACTTCGCCCGGGACTTCCAGACCGTGCCAGTGCAGCGTGGTCTCCTCGGCAAGCGTATTGTGGATATCCACCGTCACCGCTTTCCCTTTGCGTAACTGAAGCGCCGGGCCGAGCAGATTGCCGTTGTAGCCCCAGGTTGTGGCGCTGTGCCCACCGAAGGAGGTTTTACCGGCCTGAACAACGAGCTGAATACGGCTACGGGCGTCTGCGGTCAGTAAGTCAGGAATGGGTAAGGCAGGCCTTTCAGCCGCAAAAACCGCGCGGCTCCAGAGTGGTAATGCGCTGGTAACCCCCAGCACAGCGGAATATTTTAAAAAATCACGACGTTGCATGTTCATTTCCTTATTTCCAGCAGGCGATCTTTTGAGCATAAACCCTCCCCTTACCGGAAGGTCAAGTAAAGCGGCAATAATAAAGATCGTCGCACTGGCATCAAGTGTGCTAACGTTAATTTTCCGTGAAGAAGTGGTAGAAGCAATGAAGACGTTTTTCAGGACAATTTTGTTCGGAAGCCTGATGGCAATGTGTGCGAACAGCTATGCGCTCAGTGAAAATGAAGCGGAAGATATGGCCGATTTAACGGCGGTTTTTGTATTCCTGAAAAATGATTGTGGCTACCAGAATTTACCCAACGGGCAAATTCGCCGCGCGCTGGTCTTTTTCGCCCAGCAGAACCAGTGGGATCTCAGCAATTACGACAGCTTTGACATGAAAGCGCTCGGTGAAGACAGCTACCGTGACTTGAGCGGTATTGGCATTCCCACGGCTAAAAAATGCAAAGCGCTGGCCCGCGATTCGCTCAGCCTGCTCGCCTACGTGAAATAACCTTCCCGACGCCCCCTGTTCAACCTATACCCGTGCAACCACGGTTATAGTTAGCTATCATGTTTCGCTCATTTTTTGTGAGCGTTACGGATGTTAACAAAGGAGGAGTCCGCGTATGGCCGACCACACGTTGTGGCATGAAACACTGCATGACCAGTTTGGTCAGTACTTTGCCGTTGATAACGTGCTCTATCATGAGAAAACGGATCACCAGGATCTGATCATCTTCGAAAACGCCGCCTTTGGCCGCGTGATGGCCCTGGATGGCGTAGTGCAAACGACCGAGCGCGACGAGTTTATTTATCATGAGATGATGACCCACGTTCCGCTGCTGGCCCACGGACACGCGAAGCATGTTCTGATTATCGGCGGCGGCGACGGCGCAATGCTGCGCGAGGTTTCACGTCATCGTTCCATTGAAACCATCACCATGGTTGAGATCGATGCGGGCGTGGTCTCTTTCTGCCGCCAGTACCTGCCCAACCATAATGCCGGCAGCTATGACGATCCGCGCTTTAATCTGGTTATCGACGACGGCGTTAACTTTGTTAACCAGACCACGCAGACCTTCGATGTGATTATCTCTGACTGTACCGACCCCATCGGCCCTGGCGCGTCGCTGTTTACCTCCTCGTTCTACGAAGGCTGCAAGCGCTGCCTGAACCCTGGCGGGATCTTCGTCGCACAAAATGGCGTCTGCTTCCTGCAGCAGGACGAAGCGCTCGACAGCCATCGCAAGCTCAGCACCTATTTTGGTGACGTCAGCTTCTATCAGGCGGCGATTCCAACCTATTACGGCGGGATCATGACCTTTGCATGGGCAACGGACAACGACGTGCTGCGTCATCTCTCTACCGAAATTATCCAGGCCCGCTTCCATCAGGCCGGGCTCACGTGCCGCTACTACAATCCGGCTATTCATACCGCAGCGTTTGCTCTGCCGCAGTACCTGCAAGACGCATTATCCACTAAGGGGGTGAGCTAATTGAAAAAGCTTAAACTACATGGCTTTAACAACCTGACTAAAAGCCTGAGTTTTTGTATTTACGATATCTGCTATGCCAAAACAGCGGATGAACGCGATGGTTACATCGCCTATATCGATGAACTCTACAACGCCAACCGTCTGACCGAGATCCTGTCAGAAACCTGCTCGATCATCGGTGCCAATATTCTGAACATCGCCCGACAGGATTATGAGCCCCAGGGTGCCAGCGTCACCATTCTGGTCAGCGAGGAGCCGGTCGACCCGCAGCTTATCGACAAAACTGAACACCCGGGTCCGCTTCCGGAAGTGGTCGTCGCCCACCTCGACAAAAGCCATATCTGCGTTCACACCTACCCGGAAAGCCACCCGGAAGGCGGGCTGTGCACGTTCCGCGCGGATATTGAAGTATCGACCTGCGGCGTGATTTCCCCGCTGAACGCGCTGAACTATTTAATCCACCAGCTGGAATCGGACATCGTCACGATTGATTATCGCGTGCGCGGTTTTACCCGTGATATCAACGGCATGAAGCACTTCATCGACCACGAGATCAACTCCATTCAGAACTTTATGTCCGAGGACATGAAATCGCTGTATGACATGATGGACGTGAACGTGTACCAGGAAAACATCTTCCATACCAAGATGATGCTTAAGGAGTTCGACCTTAAGCACTACATGTTCCACACGAAGCCGGAAGATTTAAGTGAAGAAGAGCGCAAGGTCATCACCGACCTGCTCTGGAAAGAGATGCGCGAAATCTACTACGGCCGCAATATTCCGGCCGTGTAAGTGTTGCCCGGAGCAGGGACGCTTCGGGAAGTTACTTCTGTTTCATAAACTCACGGTAGGCATTCACTACCTGCAGGAAGTCTTCCACGCCGCACAGCGACAGGCTCTCTTCGTCGTAGTAGCTCATCCCCTCTTCCATCTCATCCCCTGAAAACTCAAGCTGGTTGGCGCGCACCATCACCTCTTCGCCGTCCATCCACAGGGTGTATTCATGTCCGGCGCGTTGCCAGGAGCGCTCGCTGCCTTTCACCGTATTTGCCGCCTGTTCGACTTCATCAAGAAGGGCGAGATTTTCTTTCACCTCTTCGTTAAACCAGTGTCCAACGGCTTCGTGCCCCATCGACATGCGCACTTTCACCACACCGGTGATGTCGCGCAAAAATTCGTAATCCATAGCGTTTTCCTCAGCAAAGCCATTAGGGTAATTATCGCAGCAGAGGGAAAGAAAAAAAGCGGGAGAGGTGGGAGGAATGAAAATAAAAAGGTGAGAGCAAGACCCTGCGGCCTGATGCCCTCACCCCGTCCCTCTCCCACGGGAGAGGGTGCAAACACTAAAAACCGTCTCGTAGAGACGGTTTTGCTGTTTATACTGCCGTCTGGAAGATCACCCCGTCAGCCTTCTCGGTGTACTGAGAAAGCTGGTCGAAGTTCAGATAGCGATAGGTATCCACCGCCGTCTTATCCACCTGCGCCACAAAGGTCTGGTACTCTTCCGGCGTTGGCAGTTTGCCAATCAGCGCCGCAACCGCCGCCAGCTCCGCAGAGGCCAGGTAGACGTTCGCACCAGTACCTAAACGGTTCGGGAAGTTACGGGTAGAGGTGGAAACCACCGTCGCACCGTCGGCCACGCGCGCCTGGTTACCCATACACAGGGAGCAGCCAGGGATTTCGATACGCGCCCCGCTCTTACCGAACACGCTGTAGTAACCCTCTTCGGTCAACTGAGCCGCGTCCATACGGGTTGGCGGTGCCACCCACAAGCGGGTCGGCAGCTGGCCTTTGTGGGTATCCAGCAGCTTACCGGCGGCGCGGAAGTGGCCGATGTTGGTCATGCAGGAGCCGATGAACACTTCGTCGATCTTATCGCCCTGCACGTCAGAGAGCAGACGCGCGTCGTCCGGATCGTTCGGCGCACAGAGGATTGGCTCTTTAATATCCGCCAGATCGATGTCGATCACCGCCGCGTACTCTGCGTCTGCGTCAGCTTCCAGCAGTTGCGGATCCGCCAGCCATTTCTCCATGCCCTGAATACGACGCTCCAGCGTACGACGATCGCCGTAGCCTTCCGCAATCATCCACTTCAGCAGCACGATGTTGGAAGTCAGATACTCAATGATCGGCTCTTTGTTCAGCTTGATGGTACAGCCTGCCGCAGAACGCTCGGCGGAGGCGTCGGTCAGCTCGAACGCCTGCTCCACTTTCAGATCCGGCAGACCTTCAATTTCCAGGATGCGGCCAGAGAAGATGTTTTTCTTGCCTTTCTTCTCAACGGTCAGCAGGCCCTGTTTGATGGCATACAGCGGGATCGCGTGAACCAGGTCGCGCAGAGTGATGCCCGGCTGCATTTTGCCCTTGAAGCGCACCAGCACGGATTCAGGCATGTCCAGCGGCATTACGCCGGTCGCTGCAGCAAACGCCACCAGGCCGGAGCCCGCCGGGAAGGAGATACCAATTGGGAAACGGGTATGGGAATCACCGCCGGTACCCACGGTATCTGGCAGCAGCATGCGGTTCAGCCAGGAGTGGATGACACCGTCACCCGGACGCAGTGACACGCCGCCGCGGTTCATGATGAAGTCTGGCAGCGTGTGGTGCGTGGTCACGTCAACCGGCTTCGGATAGGCCGCCGTGTGGCAGAAGGACTGCATCACCAGGTCAGAAGAGAAGCCCAGGCACGCCAGGTCTTTCAGTTCGTCACGTGTCATTGGGCCAGTGGTGTCCTGAGAGCCCACGGAGGTCATCTTCGGCTCGCAGTATGCGCCAGGACGGATACCGGCTACGCCGCACGCGCGACCCACCATTTTCTGTGCCAGCGAGAAGCCGCGGTTGCTTTCTGCCACGTCTTTCGCGTGACGGAAAACGTCGGAGTGCGGCAGACCCAGCGCTTCACGCGCTTTGGTGGTCAGGCCGCGCCCGATGATCAGCGGAATACGGCCACCGGCACGCACTTCGTCAATCAGCACGTCGGTTTTCAGTTCGAAGCTTGCCAGCAGCTCGTTGGTTTCGTGGTTGCGCACTTCGCCTTTATACGGGTAGACGTCAATCACGTCACCCATGTTCAGGTTGCTCACATCTACTTCAATTGGCAGCGCGCCCGCATCTTCCATGGTGTTGAAGAAGATTGGCGCAATTTTGCCGCCGAGGCACAGGCCGCCGCCGCGCTTGTTAGGCACGTGCGGAATGTCGTCGCCCATGAACCACAGTACGGAGTTGGTGGCGGATTTACGGGAAGAACCGGTACCCACAACGTCACCGACGTAGGCCAGCGGGAAACCTTTTTGTTGCAGAGCTTCGAGCTGTTTGATCGGGCCCACCACGCCCGGCTGATCTGGCTCAATGCCTTCACGGGCGTTTTTCAGCATCGCCAGGGCGTGCAGCGGGATATCAGGACGAGACCACGCGTCCGGTGCCGGAGACAGGTCATCGGTGTTGGTTTCACCGGTCACCTTAAAGACGGTCACGGTAATTTTTTCCGCCAGCGCAGGGCGGTTCAGGAACCATTCGGCATCGGCCCAGGACTGCATCACCTGCTTCGCATAGACGTTGCCCGCTTTGGCTTTTTCTTCTACGTCGTAGAAGTTATCGAACATCAGCAGCGTGGAAGAGAGCGCTTTAGCGGCAATCGGTGCCAGCTTGTCGTTATCCAGCGCGTCAATCAGCGGATGAATGTTGTAACCACCCTGCATGGTGCCGAGCAGTTCAATGGCTTTTTCAGGAGTAACCAGTGGGGAGGTGGCTTCGCCTTTGGCGATAGCAGCAAGGAATCCGGCTTTTACGTAGGCAGCTTCATCTACGCCAGGCGGTACGCGGTTGATCAACAGATCTAACAGGAATTCTTCTTCGCCCTTAGGCGGGTTCTTCAGCAGCTCGACGAGCGCGGCCATTTGGGTTGCATCTAAAGGTTTGGGTACAATTCCCTCGGCGGCACGTTCTGCTACGTGCTTACGGTATTCTTCTAGCACGACGGTTCTCCTCGCTCTCATTGTCATATGCGGCGGGCGTTCTCTTCACGCTCCTGTGAGACAGCAGTTTGTAGGGTAAATGCCCGATACCGCGTCGGGCAGCATAGCAGGATTTCTGCACAGTGTTAATCCGTTTACAAAAAAGCAACATTAAAAAGTTTGCTGAATCGTTAAGCATGGTGTAGCGGGGAGGAGAGGTGAATTTTGGGGACAAAAAAACCGCCTGATAGCGGTTATTTTGTTGCCTTGCGGTGGTAGCACACCGGGTTGGCAGATTTGCGGCAATGCACTCGGCATGAATAATGCTCCTGAGTATGCAGATCCGCAAGCACATATTTTGTATTTACGAGCCGCCATCCAGTTTCGAATGTAAAAGGATGAAACTGCATTTCACCTCTTTTCAGTCCATTTCGGCTGTAATACTGTTGCCCCCGGCCTGCTTCGCTGGTGTAGCAACCAGTCACCGGGCCCGGAAGCAGTTCCGTAACCTACGCGGCAATGTACTCATTTGCCTGGTTCTGCCTTTTCCGGTGAAGAAGGAACCCGCGTAGCCTGTACAGGAACGCACGCAATGGAGATGCGAATCACTGCGCTGATCGTTGCGATCGGTTTACTGCTTACCGCGCTGCACGGTGGCTGGAACATATCCGACATCACGGTGCTGTTTGTCGTCAACCTCGGCAACTAGCTGCTGGCCGCTCGTAAGAGCGGTCTTCTGAATTCCCGGCGCCTTTTCCCGCATCGCATATAATTGTGTAATAAATACTCACACTCTTTATCCGGACGTACCGGACGCTTCCCAATAAAAGTCAAAACAGTAAAAGACGGGTGAATAATACTCACGCCAACCGTAACGCCTCACGGCACAGCGCCTGTCTCGTTGGAGTCATTTTATGAAGTTGCCCTTTAAGCCACATCTGCTTGTCCTTCTGTGCAGTGCTGGGCTGTTTGCCGCCTCAGGCGTCATGTTTGTCAAAAGTCGTGCAACGGAACCCGTTGCGTCGGCCCCCGTCGCGCAACAGCCAGTTGCTCCGGCTACGCCGGCAGTAGCACAACCCGCCCCTGTCGTCGCGCCAACCTACACTGCCGCGCAAATCGATCAGTGGGTTGCCCCCATCGCGCTCTACCCGGATGCTCTGCTGTCACAGATCCTGATGGCCTCGACCTATCCGGCCAACGTGATTCAAGCGGCGCAGTGGTCCAAAGACAACCCCAAAATGGAAGGGGACGCCGCGATTCAGGCCGTTGCCAGCCAGCCCTGGGATCCCAGCGTAAAATCCCTGGTCGCGTTTCCTCAGCTTATGTCGCTGATGGGAGAGAATCCGCCGTGGGTACAAAATCTGGGCGATGCGTTTCTCGCGCAGCCGAAAGATGTAATGGATTCGGTACAACGGTTGCGCGCGCTGGCGCAGAAGACCGGCGCCTTGCAATCTACGCCTCAGCAGACGGTCACCACGGTAACGAAACCCGCACCGGCAAAAACCAGCACCACCGAGTCAACGTCAACCACCACGTCCGCACCGGCCCCGACGGTGATCAAAATTGAATCTGCCGACCCGCAGGTGGTTTACGTCCCCACCTATAATCCCAATACGGTTTACGGAACCTGGCCCAACACCGCTTATCCGCCAACCTATCTCCCGCCGTCACCCGGGGAGCAGTTTGGCAACAGCTTCGTCAACGGCTTAGGTTTCAGCCTCGGTGTCGCCACAACTTATGCCATCTTCAGCAATATCGACTGGGATGATGACGATGACTGGGACCATCATCATGACGGTGACTGGGATAATCACGGCGGCTACAACCGCAACGGTGATAACAACATCAATATTAACGTTGAGAACTTCAATAAAATCAGCGGACAACGTCTGACGGACGCCAACCGTACCTGGCAGCACAACCCGGCCTATCGGGAAGGTGTCCCCTACCCGACAAACCAGCTCAACACGCGTTTCCACTCCACCAACACGGCCACGGGGCTTAGTGCAACGCAACAACCGGTTAATCGCGATAGCCAGCGTGAGGCGGCGCTGAGCCAGATGGAGAAATCGACAGGTAAAACCTTCCCACAGACTGCACGCCCGGGCACGAAAGCGGCGCAGCGACAGGCCTCAAGTGAACAGCTGAAACAGATTTCTCAGCGCAATAACTACCGTGGCTATGACACCAAACCGCAGACGGCGAAGCGGGCCACCACGCAGCAGCGAGAAAACCGCCAGACCGCCGCGCAGAGACAAGAGAAACGGGTTCAGCCCACTCAGCAACGTCCCTTCCAGCAGCGAAACAGTCAACTCCGGGCCAATGCACTGAGCGGCAACGACAGCCGTTCCGCCAACTGGCAGGCGCAGCAGCAGCGTGGGGCGCAAAGCAGACACCTCGCCGCTCGTCAGCAGCAGCTACGCCCGGCAGCGGCTGGACGTGCTGAACACCGTGAATTCCGTCATCGCTAAGGGAGCCGACATGAAACGTAAATTACTCAGTGGAATGGTGTTGTTCATGGTCTCGGCGACCGTCATGGCGCAGCAATCCTTCAGTTCACCAGAACAGGCTACCAATGCGCTGGAAAGCGCCATCCGCGATCAAAACGAAAGCGCGATGAGCAACCTGCTCGGTGAGAACTGGCGCGACTTCCTGCCCCCTGAAGGCGTTGATCCTGACGCAGTCGATCGCTTTCTGCGCGACTGGAAAGTCCGTCATAACACCATTGTCGAAGGCGATAAAGCGCATCTGGTTGTCGGAGACAGCGGCTGGCAACTTCCCATTCCGGTGATCAAAACCGCCTCCGGCTGGCAGTTTGACATCAAAGAAGGCGCCGAGGAGATCCTGACCCGCGAAATTGGGCGCAACGAACTTGCCGCCATCGAAGCCCTGCATGCTTACGTGGCCGCTCAGCAGAGCTATTTCGCAATGAACCAGAAATACGCGCAGAAGATTGTCAGTTCTGAGGGGAAAAAGGACGGTCTGTACTGGCCCGTCTCGCCCGGCGAAGCGCCAAGCCCGCTTGGTCCGGCATTTAGCCCTAAAGAGCCAGGCGCGGGTTACCATGGCTATCGCTTCCGCATCCTGCCCGATAATCACGGTTTCGCGATGGTGGCGTGGCCTGTCAGCTATGGTCAGACAGGCGTCATGAGCTTTGTGATAAACCAGGACGACAAGGTGTACCAGTCCGATCTCGGCAGCGATTCGGAGCAGAAGGCCCGGGCGCTGGCCTCATACGCACCTGATAACACCTGGCAGCCTGTAGCCCCCTGAACGCCGCGCATAAAAAAAGCGGCCTCAGGCCGCTTTTTTCATCTGAAGAAACTTATTTCTTCTTCGCTTTCGCGTTTGGCAGGTCAGTGATGCTACCTTCAAACACTTCAGCCGCCAGGCCCACGGACTCGTGCAGCGTCGGGTGCGCGTGGATGGTCAGCGCGATGTCTTCCGCATCACAGCCCATTTCGATAGCCAGACCGATTTCACCCAGCAGCTCACCGCCGTTGGTACCGACAATCGCACCACCGATTACGCGGTGAGTCTCTTTGTCGAAGATCAGTTTGGTCATACCGTCTGCGCAGTCGGAAGCGATAGCACGGCCAGAAGCAGCCCACGGGAAGGTGGCGGTTTCGTAGCTGATGCCTTTCTCTTTCGCTTCTTTCTCGGTCAGACCGACCCATGCAACTTCTGGCTCGGTGTACGCGATAGATGGGATCACTTTCGGATCGAAGTAGTGCTTCATGCCGGCGATAACTTCAGCAGCAACGTGACCTTCGTGAACGCCTTTGTGCGCCAGCATTGGCTGACCGACGATGTCGCCGATAGCAAAGATGTGCGGCACGTTGGTGCGCAGCTGTTTGTCAACGCGGATGAAGCCACGGTCGTCCACTTCCACGCCAGCCTTGCCCGCGTCGAGGTTTTTACCGTTCGGTACACGACCGATAGCCACCAGCACGGCGTCGTAACGCTGTGGTTCGGATGGGGCTTTTTTGCCTTCCATGGAAACGTAAATACCGTCTTCTTTCGCTTCAACGGCAGTCACTTTGGTTTCCAGCATCAGGTTAAACTTCTTGCTGATGCGCTTGGTGAAGACTTTAACGATATCTTTGTCAGCAGCCGGGATAACCTGGTCGAACATTTCAACCACGTCAATGTCTGAACCCAGCGCATGGTACACGGTACCCATTTCCAGACCGATGATACCGCCGCCCATAACCAGCAGACGCTTAGGAACGGTTTTCAGCTCCAGGGCATCGGTGGAATCCCACACGCGTGGATCTTCATGTGGGATGAATGGCAGTTCGATTGGGCGAGAGCCTGCCGCGATGATCGCGTTGTCGAAGTTGATCACGGTTTTGCCGTTTTCGCCTTCCACTTCCAGGGTGTTCGCACCGGTGAATTTACCCAGACCGTTTACCACTTTCACTTTACGGCCTTTGGCCATACCCGCCAGACCGCCGGTCAGCTGAGTGATAACTTTCTCTTTCCAGGTACGAATTTTGTCGATATCGGTTTTCGGCTCGCCGAAGACGATACCGTGTTCAGCCAGCGCTTTGGCTTCTTCGATAACTTTCGCTACGTGCAGCAGCGCTTTAGAAGGGATACAGCCGACGTTCAGACAAACACCGCCGAGGGTGCTGTAACGCTCTACGATGACGGTTTCCAGACCTAAATCCGCGGCGCGGAATGCTGCGGAGTAACCTGCCGGGCCTGCCCCAAGTACTACGACCTGAGTTTTGATTTCTGTGCTCATCATGACCTCTTAGTTTATACCCGTCGTCCACCGGGTCGTTCTATCCGCCCGCAGTTTACAAAATTGTTAACAATTTTGAAACAACAAACGGCTCACGAATTGTCGCTTTCACCAATAACCTCATAAACACCATGAGATTATCAGAAAAAAGCCGGCCGACTGGCCGGCTTTTCGATTACATCACCAGGCGGCGAATGTCGCTCAGCATGTTGTTGATGATGGTGATGAAACGCGCACCATCAGCCCCGTCGATCACGCGGTGGTCGAAGGACAGAGAGATTGGCATCATCAGACGCGGCACGAACTCTTTGCCATTCCACACCGGCTCCATCGCGGACTTGGACACACCGAGGATAGCCACTTCCGGCGCGTTCACAATCGGCGCGAAGTGGGTGGTACCCAGGCCGCCGATGCTGGAGATAGTGAAGCAGCCGCCCTGCATTTCGCCGGCAGTCAGCTTACCATCACGCGCTTTCTTGGAGATGGTGGTCAGTTCACGGGACAGCTCAGTGATGCTCTTCTTGTTCACGTCTTTGAATACCGGAACAACCAGACCATTTGGCGTATCTACCGCAACACCGATGTTGATGTATTTCTTCAGCGTCAGCTTCTGGCCGTCTTCGGACAGGGAGCTGTTGAAGCGTGGCATCTGCTCCAGAGCAGCGGCAACGGCTTTCATGATGAAGACCACTGGGGTGAATTTCACGTCCAGCTTACGCTTCTCGGCTTCGGCGTTCTGCTGTTTACGGAACGCTTCCAGATCGGTGATATCGGTTTTGTCGAAGTGGGTAACGTGCGGGATCATCACCCAGTTACGGCTCAGGTTCGCACCAGAGATTTTCTGGATACGGCCCAGCTCCACTTCTTCGATTTCGCCGAACTTGCTGAAGTCCACTTTCGGCCATGGCAGCATGCCCGGGATACCGCCGCCAGCGGCTGCCGCAGGTGCAGCTTCGGCGCGTTTCACCGCGTCTTTCACGTAAGCCTGAACGTCTTCGCGCAGGATACGCCCCTTACGGCCGGTACCTTTCACTTTCGCCAGGTTCACACCGAATTCGCGCGCCAGGCGACGAATCAGCGGAGTCGCGTGGACGTAAGCGTCGTTTTCAGCGAACTCTGATTTTTCTGCTTTTGCAGCAGGGGCAGCGGCTGGTTTAGCAGCCTGAGCCGGTGCAGCAGCAGGTGCTGGAGCAGCCGCGGCAGCCGGAGCTGCGGCAGGCGCAGCGCCTTCCACTTCGAAGACCATGATCAGGGAGCCGGTAGACACTTTGTCGCCGGTGCTGATTTTGATCTCTTTAACGGTACCGGCGAACGGCGCAGGCACTTCCATGGAAGCCTTGTCGCCTTCAACGGTGATCAGTGACTGTTCAGCGGCAACTTTGTCGCCCACTTTTACCATCACTTCGGTGACTTCAACTTCGTCACCGCCGATGTCCGGTACGTTAACGTCTTTCGCACCGCCAGCAGCGGCTGGTGCAGCGGCCGGAGCCGGAGCAGCGGCCTGTGCTGGCGCGGCAGCAGGTGCAGCACCCGCCACTTCGAAGATCATGATAAGCGACCCGGTAGACACTTTATCGCCGGTGTTGATCTTGATCTCTTTTACGGTACCGGCGAATGGCGCTGGTACTTCCATAGAGGCTTTGTCGCCTTCTACGGTGATCAGTGACTGCTCGGCCGCAACGGTATCGCCCACTTTCACCAGGATTTCAGTGACTTCAACTTCGTCACCGCCGATGTCAGGCACGTTCACTTCTTTCGCTGCTGCGGCAGCTGCTGGAGCAGCGGCGGCCGGAGCGGCTTCTTTCTTCTCTTCCTGCGCAGGTGCAGCAGCTGCTGCACCGTCGGCGGAATCGAAAATCATGATCAGTTTGCCGGTCTCGGTTTTATCGCCAACGGAGACTTTGATCTCCTTAACGATGCCAGCCTGAGGAGACGGGACTTCCATAGAGGCTTTATCGCCTTCTACGGTGATGAGCGACTGTTCAGCTTCAACTTTGTCGCCCACTTTGACCAGGATCTCGGTGATTTCAACTTCATCAGCCCCGATGTCCGGTACTTTGATTTCGATAGCCATTATTCTTTTACCTCTTACGCCAGACGCGGGTTAACTTTTTCTGCATCGATGTTGAATTTGGTAATTGCGTCCGCAACCACTTTCTTATCGATTTCGCCACGTTTAGCCAGTTCGCCCAGTGCTGCTACAACCACGTAAGAAGCATCAACTTCGAAGTGGTGACGCAGGTTTTCGCGGCTGTCAGAACGACCGAAGCCGTCAGTACCCAGTACGCGATAATCATCAGCTGGAACGTATGTACGAACCTGCTCAGCGAACAGTTTCATATAGTCAGTGGACGCCACCGCTGGCGCGTCGTTCATCACCTGAGCGATGTACGGAACGCGTGGGGTTTCCATTGGGTGCAGCATGTTCCAGCGCTCACAATCCTGGCCATCACGCGCCAGTTCGGTGAAGGAAGTCACAGAGTACACGTCGGAACCCACGCCGTAGTCTTTCGCCAGGATCTGCGCTGCTTCACGAACGTGACGCAGGATAGAACCGGAGCCCAGCAGCTGAACTTTACCTTTGCTACCTTCAATGGTTTCGAGTTTGTAGATACCTTTACGGATACCTTCCTCGGCACCTGCTGGCATTGCCGGCATGTGGTAGTTTTCGTTCAGGGTGGTGATGTAGTAGTAAATGTTCTCTTGCGCTTCACCGTACATGCGCTGCAGGCCGTCATGCATGATGACAGCAACTTCGTACGCGTAGGACGGGTCGTAAGAGATACAGTTCGGGATAGTCAGAGACTGAATGTGGCTGTGGCCATCTTCGTGCTGCAGACCTTCACCGTTCAGAGTCGTACGTCCAGAAGTACCACCGATCAGGAAGCCGCGAGCCTGCTGGTCGCCTGCCTGCCAGCACAGGTCACCAATACGCTGGAACCCGAACATGGAGTAGTAAATGTAGAACGGAATCATCGGCAGGTTGTTGGTGCTGTATGAAGTCGCAGCAGCCAGCCAGGATGCGCCTGCGCCCAGCTCGTTGATACCTTCCTGCAGAATCTGACCTTTCTCGTCTTCTTTGTAGTATGCAACCTGCTCACGGTCCTGCGGGGTGTACTGCTGGCCGTTCGGGCTGTAAATACCGATCTGACGGAACAGACCTTCCATACCGAAAGTACGCGCTTCGTCGGCGATGATTGGAACCAGACGATCTTTGATCGACTTGTTCTTCAGCATCACGTTCAGGGCACGAACGAAAGCGATGGTGGTAGAGATCTCTTTGTTCTGCTCTTCCAGCAGCTGAGAGAAGTCTTCCAGCGCTGGCAGTTCCAGCTTCTCGGTGAAGTTAGGCTGACGAGCTGGCAGGTAGCCTTTCAGCGCCTGACGACGTTCGTGCAGGTACTTGTGCTCTTCAGAGCCTTCCGGGAAGGTGATGTAAGACAGGTTTTCTACCTGCTCATCGGTCACTGGAACGTTGAAACGGTCGCGGATATAGCGCACGCCGTCCATGTTCATTTTCTTAACCTGGTGAGCGATGTTTTTACCTTCTGCGGTATCACCCATGCCGTAACCTTTGATGGTGTGGGCCAGGATTACAGTCGCTTTACCTTTGGTTTCACGCGCTTTTTTCAGTGCAGCGTAGATTTTCTTCGGATCGTGACCACCGCGGTTCAGGGCCCAGATCTGCTCATCAGTCCAGTCGGCAACCAGCGCTGCGGTTTCTGGATATTTGCCGAAGAAGTGCTCACGCACGTAGGCACCGTCTTTGGATTTGAAGGTCTGATAATCGCCGTCAACGGTTTCGTTCATCAGCTGGATCAGTTTACCGCTGGTGTCTTTACGCAGCAGTTCGTCCCAACGGGAACCCCACATGACTTTGATCACGTTCCAGCCAGCACCTGCGAAGATGCCTTCCAGTTCGTTGATGATCTTGCCGTTACCGGTTACCGGACCATCCAGACGCTGCAGGTTACAGTTGATGATGAAGCACAGGTTGTCCAGCTTCTCACGGGTTGCGATGGTGATCGCACCTTTAGATTCTGGCTCATCCATTTCGCCGTCGCCCAGGAAGGCGTAAACGGTCTGCTCAGAGGTGTCTTTCAGACCACGGTGTTCCAGATACTTCAGGAATTTAGCCTGGTAGATCGCACCGATTGGGCCCAGACCCATAGATACGGTCGGGAACTGCCAGAATTCAGGCATCAGTTTAGGGTGCGGATAAGAAGACAGACCTTTACCGTGAACTTCCTGACGGAAGTTGTTCATCTGCTCTTCAGTCAGACGACCTTCCAGGAATGCACGTGCATAGATGCCCGGAGAGATGTGGCCCTGGAAGTACACCAGATCGCCGCCGTCTTTCTCGTTAGCTGCACGGAAGAAGTGGTTGAAGCACACTTCGTAAACGGTCGCAGAAGACTGGAAGGACGCCATGTGGCCACCCAGTTCCAGGTCTTTCTTGGACGCGCGCAGAACGGTCATGATGGCGTTCCAGCGGATTGCAGAACGGATACGACGTTCCAGATCCAGATTGCCCGGGTATTCCGGTTCGTCTTCAACGGCAATCGTGTTTACGTAGTTGCTAGCCCCTGCACCTGAAGCAACCTTCACGCCGCCTTTGCGAGCTTCAGAAAGCAGCTGATCAATCAGATACTGAGCGCGCTCAACACCTTCTTCACGGATGACCGATTCGATCGCCTGTAGCCAGTCGCGAGTTTCGATCGGATCCACGTCATTTTGGAGACGTTCTGACATGGGGGTATTCCTTATCTATCTAATACGTTGATTTGTCTGGAACCTGTCCCATTGTGCTCTTGGGCAAGAACACAATAAGACAGGTTCTGCGTTTAGTTGCCGCGCTCTAAAAGTACCTGGCGCTTAATCCTTTCGTTGCTGTATGCGGCGTAATGAACGTTCGCGACGCGATTGTTCACGGCTGCGGTCCAGCAAGATTTCCTCAATGAAAGCCAGGTGACGGTGCGACGCTTCGCGCGCCTGCTCCGGCTCCCCGGCCATTATCGCCTCGAATACTCGGGTGCGATGGTTGCTTACCAGCGGGAGCATCTCCCGACGGGCATACAACAATTCAAAATTCTGACGAACGTTCTGGGCCAGCATCGGCTCCATGCAGCGTAGCAGATGGAGGAGCACCACGTTGTGTGCCGCTTCGGTGACGGCGATTTGATACTGGACAACGGCGCTGGACTCGGCGTCTAAATCGCCGGACTGCTGTGCCCGTTCAATGGCCTGATGCAGTTCGCGGATACGCACGCGATCTTCATCAGTGCTGCGAAGGGCGGCGTAATAGGCCGCAATACCTTCAAGCGCGTGACGGGTCTCAAGCAGGTCAAACTGGGATTCTGGGTGGTCAGAGAGAAGTTCTACCAGCGGATCGCTGAAGCTCTGCCACAGGCTGTTTTGCACAAAGGTTCCGCCGCCCTGGCGACGAAGCAGCAAGCCCTTTGCTTCGAGGCGTTGAATCGCCTCACGCAGAGAGGGACGTGAAACGTCGAACTGTTTTGCCAGCTCGCGTTCTGGCGGAAGTTTCTCACCCGGGCGCAGAGTCCCTTCGAGGATTAAAAACTCCAGCTGCTGCTCAATCACATCAGATAGTTTTGGTTGGCGAATTTTGCTGTAGGCCATATTCCCTGTCTTACGCCTTTTTGCCCGGAGTCAATTGGTCTTACCAATTTCTAGTTCGTATCGCTAAAGTAACAAAGTATTCACCTTCTGTCCATATTGGTTTTGATTGAAATCAGTAAACCCTGCACATTTTAACAACCTTACAGAAATAACGTTTCAGAAATGTAACTTTGCACAAATGTGTTGATTACTCCCAAAGAGGGAGTTTTAACCATAATGAAACGAGGGGTTTTGCAATCTGAAGCGATTCAACATGGCAAATAATGAAAATTCGCCCACTTAAGAAGCATTTCTATTCTATAGGTTGGGTTAGGAAGAATAAGCGGGCCGATTTACAAATGCTTTCTTTTTATTCAAGTCGTCAGCATCCCTTCATAAAGCAGGTGCATTCGCAGGCGCTTACCACTATTCTGGCGCGTACGGAAGTCTTCTCCGCTTTTTTCGGTTTGTTTAACCGTAAAGAAATAAATACAGAATATGGACTTTCATAATTACACACGCACAGCGTGAACATAACAACCACACACGAGGTTTCAAATGGAAGCTCAACAGCACGGCGATCAGCTAAAGCGCGGACTTAAAAACCGCCATATACAGCTCATCGCACTGGGCGGTGCGATTGGTACCGGCCTGTTTCTGGGCAGCGCATCCGTTATCCAGTCAGCCGGTCCGGGTATTATTTTGGGTTACGCGATTGCGGGTTTCATTGCTTTTCTGATCATGCGCCAGCTTGGCGAAATGGTCGTTGAAGAGCCGGTCGCAGGCTCGTTCAGCCACTTTGCCTATAAATACTGGGGCAGTTTTGCGGGCTTCGCCTCCGGCTGGAACTACTGGGTGCTGTACGTTCTGGTTGCTATGGCCGAGCTGACCGCCGTCGGGAAGTACATTCAGTTCTGGTATCCGGAGATCCCAACATGGGCGTCTGCTGCAGCCTTCTTCGTGATTATCAACGCCATTAACCTGACCAACGTAAAAGTGTTCGGCGAGATGGAGTTCTGGTTTGCCATTATCAAAGTCATTGCCGTTGTGGCGATGATTATCTTCGGTGGCTGGCTGCTGTTCAGCGGCAACGGCGGCCCGCAGGCTACCGTGCGTAACCTCTGGGAACAGGGCGGCTTCCTGCCTCACGGCATGACCGGTCTGGTGATGATGATGGCAATCATTATGTTCTCCTTCGGCGGCCTGGAGCTGGTGGGTATTACCGCCGCCGAAGCCGATAACCCGGAGCAAAGCATCCCGAAAGCCACAAATCAGGTTATCTACCGTATTCTGATCTTCTATGTGGGCTCACTGGCCGTGCTGCTCTCCCTGCTGCCGTGGACGCGCGTTACCGCTGACACCAGCCCGTTTGTTCTCATCTTCCACGAGCTGGGCGATACCTTTGTCGCCAACGCCCTGAACATCGTGGTGCTGACCGCAGCGCTCTCCGTTTACAACAGCTGCGTATACTGCAACAGCCGTATGCTGTTCGGCCTGGCCCAGCAGGGCAACGCGCCGAAGATGCTGCTCAACGTGGATAAACGCGGCGTGCCGGTGAATACCATCATTGTTTCAGCCATCGTGACCGCGCTGTGCGTGCTGATTAACTACATGGCACCGGAATCGGCGTTTGGCCTGCTGATGGCGCTGGTAGTCTCTGCTCTGGTTATCAACTGGGCGATGATCAGCCTGGCGCACATGAAGTTCCGCCGCGCGAAACAGCAGCAGGGCGTCACCACGCGCTTCCCTGCCCTGCTCTATCCGCTGGGTAACTGGATTTGCCTGCTGTTTATGGCGGCCGTGCTGGTGATCATGCTGATCACGCCGGGCATGGCGATTTCCGTCTACCTGATCCCGGTCTGGATTGCGATCCTTGGCGTTGGCTATCTCTTCAGCCAGAAAAGCCGTAATGCCATGAAGGCGCACTAAACCTCTCGCCGCGGCACCTGTTTTTGCGGGTGCTGCGCGTTGTTACCTCCTTCACACTTTCACGCCAATAGCACATTTATCCATATCACCGCCCTGATACTGCAACGCATATATTCCTTTGCCAGCGAATAATTCTCCCCATACCGTAAACCGGAGAGCTGTCGATGGATAACAACAAACTGTCAGTAAAAGAAAAGATCGGCTATGGGATGGGCGACGCGGGATGCAACATCATCTTCGGCGCCATCATGCTGTTTGTTAACTATTTCTATACGGATATTTTTGGCCTGGCGCCTGCGCTGGTCGGCGTGCTGCTGCTGTCCGTCCGCGTAATTGATGCCGTAACGGACCCGATTATGGGGGCGATTGCCGACCGTACCCGCAGTAAATATGGCCGGTTTCGTCCATGGCTGCTGTGGATTGCGTTCCCCTACGCGCTGTTCAGCATTCTGATGTTCACCACCCCGGAGTGGAGCTATAACAGCAAAGTTATCTATGCGTTTGTCACCTACTTCCTGCTCTCGTTAACCTATACGGCCATCAACATCCCTTACTGCTCGTTAGGTGGGGTGATCACCAACGATCCAAAAGAGCGCGTGGCCTGCCAGTCGTATCGCTTCGTGCTGGTCGGCATCGCCACGCTGCTGCTCTCCTTAACGCTGCTGCCGATGGCCGACTGGTTTGGCGGGGATAACAAAGCCAAAGGCTACCAGATGGCGATGACTGTCCTGGCGCTGATTGGTACCTGTATGTTCCTGTTCTGCTTCGCCACCGTGCGCGAGCGCGTGCGTCCGGCAGTGCAAACCAACGACGAACTGAAAAACGACCTGAAAGACGTGTGGAAAAACGACCAGTGGGTGCGCATTTTGCTGCTCACGCTGTGCAACGTCTGCCCGGGCTTTATCCGCATGGCGGCGACCATGTATTACGTCACCTGGGTGATGGGCCAGAGCACCCACTTCGCCACGCTGTTTATCAGCCTGGGCGTTGTCGGCATGATGCTTGGCAGCGTGCTGGCGAAAGTGCTGACCGACCGCTGGTGTAAGCTGAAGGTCTTCTTCTGGACCAATATCGTGCTGGCGGCATTCTCCTGCGCCTTCTATTTCTTCGACCCGAAAGCCACCGTTACCATCGTGGTGCTCTATTTCCTGCTGAACATCCTGCACCAGATCCCGTCTCCACTGCACTGGTCGCTAATGGCCGATGTGGACGACTACGGCGAGTGGAAAACCGGAAAACGCATCACCGGGATCAGCTTCTCGGGTAACATCTTCTTCCTGAAACTGGGCCTGGCGATTGCCGGTGCGATGGTCGGCTTCCTGCTCTCCTGGTACGGTTATGACGCGGGCGCAAAAGCGCAAAGCGCGGACGCCATTAACGGGATCGTGCTGCTCTTTACCGTCATTCCGGGCATTGGATACTTAATTACCGCTGGGGTGGTACGTCTGCTGAAAGTGGACCGTGAGACCATGAAGCAGATCCAGTCCGATCTGGAAAAACGCCGCAACAATTACCGCGAGCTGAATGACTATCAGGAACTCAAAGCCGCTGAGACTAAATAAGGAAAGCCGCATGCATAACTGGCCAAACCCGTTTATCGAACAACGCGCCGACCCGTACATTTTACGCCATGAGGGACAGTACTATTTTATTGCCTCCGTGCCGCAGTACGACAGGCTGGCGATCCGCCGCGCAGACTCGCTGGAAGGCTTACGTCATGCCGAAGAAGTGGTGGTCTGGCGCAAACCCGAGACCGGCCCGATGAGCCAGCTAATCTGGGCGCCAGAACTGCACCACATTGACGGAAAGTGGTACATCTATTTTGCCGCCACGCACACCCAGGCGCTCGACGCGCTCGGGATGTTCCAGCACCGCATGTTTGCGATTGAGTGTGCGGACCGCGATCCGCTCAGCGGTACCTGGATCGAGAAAGGGCAAATCAACACCCCGTTCGACACCTTCGCCCTGGACGCCACCACCTTTGTTCATCAGGGCAAACGCTGGTACCTGTGGGCGCAAAAAGCCCCGGATATTTCCGGTAACTCTAACCTCTATCTGTGCGAAATGGAGAACCCGTGGACGCTGAAAGGCGAGCCGGTGATGCTCAGCAAGCCAGAATACGACTGGGAATGCCGTGGTTTCTGGGTCAACGAAGGTCCGGCGGTGCTGGTTCACGGCGATAAGCTGTTTATCAGCTACTCCGCCAGCGCCACCGATGAGAACTACTGCATGGGGTTACTGTGGATAGACCTGAACGCCGATCCGCAAAACCCGGCAAACTGGCACAAATCCCCTCGCCCGGTTTTCGTCACCAGCTACGAGAACCGCCAGTACGGGCCAGGCCACAACAGCTTTACGCAAACGCCGGAAGGGGAAGATGTATTGGTATACCACGCAAGAAATTACACCGAAATTGAAGGCGATCCGCTTTACGATCCGAACCGTCATACTCGCCTGAAGCTTGTCCGCTGGGACGAAAACGGGATGCCTGATTTCGGCATCCCGCCTGCGGATACGTTATAGCCTCTGCGGCGCGCTGGGTTACACCAGCGTGCCGTAAATCGTCAGCAGCGCCACAATCACCACCACCACAAACGAGGTTTTCTTCGCCATTGAAACGGCGGCTTTTGGCGTTTCGATCTTGTCGGTATGCGGTTCGCGCGCCAGCGAGAACTGCGCCAGGCGCGTCAACACCTGGTACTGGGACGTATGGCGGTCCCCAAGAGAAGCGAACCATGCGGGCAGCGCTTTTTCACCGTGGCCAATTAAGGCGTACACCACGCCCACCAGACGCACCGGAAGCCAGTCGAGCACGTGCAGGATGGCATCAATGCCGGACAGCAAACGCTCATGCGGCGTCAGATAACGGGCAAGCCAGGTCTGCCAGGCGCGCAGGAACGAATAGCCCATCAGCAGTACCGGCCCCCACGGGCCGCCCACCACAAACCAGAACAGCGGAGCAAGGTAGTAGCGGAAGTTAATCCACAGCAGCGCGTTTTGCAGCTCGCGCAGGAACTCGCGCTCGTCGCAGTCCGGCGGCACGCCGTGGATCATCGTCAGCTCGCTCGCCATCGCGCCGCGCGCGTGGGCATCGTCACGGGAGGCGGCTTTCAGGTAGGCGTGATAGTGCAAACGCACCTTGCCCGCACCAATGCACAGCACGCCGAGCAGGATCCACACCACCAGCAGCGGCACGTTGAAAAAGAGTCCGTACAGCGAGCGCAGCAGCAGGAAGGTAATCAGCATGACGCCCGCCATCATCAGCAGCGTGCGCAGCATGGAAAAGTGCTTGATGCGGCGGAATAACACCTCCAGCCGGTGATCCAGTTGCCAGTGCTCGCCGAGCTTGAACAGGCGTTCGGCGATGATAACCAGCAGCATGGTAAACAACGTCATGGTATCTCCTTATTCTGACGACGCGGCAAGCATGGCGCGAAACCGCGGCCAGTCAAATGCCGGGCCGGGATCGGTTTTTCTCGCCGGAGCGATATCGCTGTGCCCGGTAATATTGTCGGCGATTGCCGGGTAGAGTCCGATAAGCGTGTGGATAATAGCAACCAGCTGCTGATACTGGGCATCGGTGTAGGGGGTAGTATCCGTGCCTTCCAGCTCAATCCCAATCGAGAAATCGTTGCACCGTTCGCGCCCGTGATACATCGATACCCCGGCATGCCAGGCGCGCTTATCAAAAGGAACATACTGAACCACCTCACCATCACGCCGAATCAGGCAGTGAGCCGACACGCGCAGATGCGCAATCTCAGCGAAGAAGGGATGAGCATTGGGATCTATAGTTCCCGTGAATAACGCATCGATCCACGGGCCGCCAAACTCACCCGGCGGGAGGCTAATATTATGAACCACCAGCAGTGTGGGCTTTTCATCCTCCGGGCGGCAGTCGTGGTGCGGCGAGGGCACATGCCGCGCATCCACCAGCCATCCGTTTTCTAACAACATGCTGGAACTCCTTCTGTATGGTGCAATGACTCGGTTCAGAGTAGCATGTTTCAATATTATGATTCGTTACCAATTTGGAGTTTTATCATGCCGCCTCGCCGCTACAACCCCGACCACCGACGTGAAGCGCTTCTGGAACGTATTAATATGGATATTCCGGCAAGCGTCGCCCATGCGTTGAAAGAAGACCTGGGGGGTGACGTTAACGCCGATAAAGATATTACCGCACAATTGTTGCCAAAAGAGACACGCTCGCACGCGGTCATTATCACCCGTGAGGAGGGCGTTTTCTGCGGCAAGCGTTGGGTTGAAGAGGTCTTTACTCAGCTGGCGGGTGACGATGTACAGGTGACATGGCACGTTGATGATGGTGATGCAGTGACCGCCAATCAGCCGCTGTTCGAGCTGGACGGTCCTTCCCGCGTATTACTGACCGGCGAGCGTACCGCGCTCAATTTTGTCCAAACGCTCTCTGGCGTCGCCAGTGAAGTGCGCCGCTACGTTGACCTGCTGGCCGGCACCCGTACCCAACTGCTTGATACCCGCAAAACGCTGCCGGGCCTGCGCACTGCGCTGAAGTACGCGGTGCTCTGCGGCGGCGGCGCAAACCATCGTCTGGGCTTATCCGATGCTTTCCTGATTAAAGAGAACCACATTATCGCTTCAGGCTCCGTGCGTCAGGCGGTGGAAAAGGCCTTCTGGCTGCATCCGGATGTGCCGGTTGAGGTGGAAGTTGAAAGCCTGGAAGAGCTGGAGCAGGCGATTAAGGCCGGGGCCGATATCATCATGCTCGATAACTTCGAGACGGAGCAGATGCGCGAGGCGGTGAAACTGACCAACGGCCGGGCCCAGCTTGAAGTGTCCGGAAACGTCACTTTCGAGACGATCCGTGAGTTCGCCGAAACCGGCGTGGATTACATCTCCGTTGGCGCGCTGACCAAGCACGTTCGCGCCCTCGATCTCTCAATGCGCTTCAAATAACGCACGCTCCCCTCTCTGCCCGGAGAGGGGAATTTCAGCCTCGCTCGCAAATCCATTGTCCTTCTCTGCAACACGGAATGAATTCTCTGAAGCTCCTTTCTCGTTATCTTTTTTGCCCCTCGTTTCTGCCCTGTCCCGCTGACAAAGTAGCGCCACTTTGCATAAGGAGCAGATATGGACAGACAACAAGGATTCACACTCATTGAGCTGATGGTGGTCATTGGCATCATTGCGATTCTGAGCGCCATCGGCGTTCCCGCCTATCAGAACTACCTGCGTAAAGCAGCCCTCACCGATATGCTGCAAACTTTCGTTCCCTATCGCACTGCCATTGAGCTTTGCGCGCTCGATCGCGGCGGCGTGGAGAGCTGCGATGCCGGCAGTAACGGTATTCCCTCTCCTGCCACGACGCGTTACGTTTCAGGAATGAGCGTGGCAAAAGGGGTCGTGACCTTAACAGGCCAGGAGAGCCTGAACGGGCTGACGGTAACCATGACGCCGCAGTGGAGCAACGGCAACGGTATGACGGGCTGGACGCGTGACTGCAATATCAGTGCTGACAGCGCGCTTAAGCAGGCCTGCGAAGACGTCTTCCGCTTCGACACTAACTAAGGAGCGGATAATGAACACCGATCAACTCGTGGCGCTTTGTCTTCGCCACCATGCCCTGCTGCTCACCAGCGACAGCGACATGATTAGCATCGCCGTCGTGGGAACCCCCGCGCCTGAACTGATGGAGGCCCTGCGCTTCGCGACCCAGAAGCGGATTGATATCGAATGCTGGAGCGCTGAACGCATGGAAAAGCACCGGCAGTTAACAGCGCAATCGCATCTGCCCGTCGTTTCGCAACCCCACTCTGCGGTGGATATCCTCAACCAGACGCTGCAGCAGGCAGTAAACCAGCGCGCGTCTGACATCCATATCGAACCAATGGAGCACGCGTGCCAGATCCGCTTACGTATCGACGGGGTACTTTATCCGCAGCCTCCCCTTTCCGCCGCGCTGGCGACGATGCTCAGCGCCCGGTTAAAAGTGCTGGGTAATCTGGATATTGCGGAACGGCGCTTACCTCAGGACGGTCAGTTTACGATTGAGCTGACAAACGAGCCGGTCTCGTTTCGTATCGCCACGCTTCCCTGCAACGGCGGTGAGAAAATTGTGCTGCGTTTGCTACATCAGGTTCAGCAGGCGCTGGAGCCGAACGCGCTTGGCATGAGCGCTAAACAGCTGACCTGTTTTAATGAGGTACTCCACCAGCCTCAGGGGCTAATTCTGGTCACCGGCCCGACGGGCAGCGGCAAAACCGTGACGCTGTACAGCGCGTTGCAGTCGCGTAACACCCCTGAGGTCAACATCTGCAGCGTGGAGGATCCCATCGAGATCCCGCTTGCGGGGTTAAATCAGACGCAGGTTAACCCCCGCGCGGGCTTAACATTCCAGAGCGTACTGAGAGCGCTGCTCCGTCAGGATCCGGACATCATTATGGTCGGGGAAATTCGCGATGGTGAAACGGCAGAAATTGCCATTAAAGCCGCGCAGACCGGGCATCTGGTATTGTCGACGCTGCACACCAACTCGACGACGGAAACCCTCATTCGTCTGGAGCAGATGGGCGTGGCGCGCTGGATGATCTCTTCCGCGCTCTCGATGGTAATTGCCCAGCGGCTGGTTCGGCGCCTTTGCCCGCACTGCCGACAGAAAACAGGGGAGCATACGGACCTGCCGCGCTCGGTTTGGCCGCGGCAACTTCCTCGCTGGCAGCCTGCAGGCTGCGATCGTTGTTATCACGGTTTTTACGGGCGCGTGGCCATTTTTGAAGTACTTGCGATCGATAATCCCCTGCGCCAGGCTATTGCCAGCGGGGCAGGCACCGAGGTGATTGAAGCCAGCGCCCGACAGGCTGGACTCATCTCGCTGTTTGAACACGGCTGCATGGCCGTTGAACAAGGGATGACCACGCTTGAAGAGTTAGTGCGTGTTCTGGGTATGCCCGATGGCTGCTAATCAACTCTGGCGCTGGCGAGCAATCTCCGCTGAAGGAGCCCCCCGACACGGGGTACTCTGGGCCACCGACCGCAACGCAGCCTTCACCAGGCTGATGCGTAACGACCTCCATCCTCTGGCCCTGACCCGATGCGCTCAAAGGCACCGCTGGCGTCCACATCACTGCTACGAGATGTTTCGTCAGCTCGCAACGCTCCTGCAGGCCGGGCTGACGCTCGCGCATAGTCTGCAAATGCTGGCAGACCAGCATCCAGTAGAACCGTGGCGGGGGCTACTGCAAAACGTTGCCGATGAACTCAGTGAAGGCTGTCCTTTTTCTGAGGCGCTCAAAGGGTGGCCAGCGGTCTTTAGCCCACTGCATATCTCAATGGTGAAAACCGGAGAGCTAACGGGGAAGCTTGAAGCGTGCTGCCGAGAGCTTGCAGAGCAGCAAAAAGCGCAGCAGCAGCTCAGCGCGAAGGTGAAAAAAGCGCTGCGCTACCCGGCGATCGTCCTGACGCTGGCCGTGCTCGTCGTGCTAGCAATGGTCACCCTGGTTTTGCCCGAATTTGCCGCGATCTACAAAACCTTTAATACCCCGCTTCCGGCGCTGACGCGAATTGTTATGGGGATAGCCGCGTTTATGCAGTCATATGCCCTTGCGCTGTTCGCGATGCTGCTTGTTCCCGTAACCGCAGCCTGGCCTCTGCGACACCATCCTCGCTGGCAGCGTATTCTGCTGAGTTTTCCCGTAATGGGCGCGCTGGCGAAAGGGCAAAAACTGGGGCAGATCTTCACCGTGCTGTCGCTCACGCAGCAGGCGGGCATTGCATTCTTACAGGGGCTTGAAAGTGCAGAAGAGACTGTTGAAAGCCGGTACTGGCAGGGAATACTCCGCAGCATACGCGAGAACATTGAAAAAGGTCTCCCCGTCTGGTCGTCCTTTCAGAAGGCGGCAATGTTTACCCCGCTCTGTATTCAGCTTTTACGAACCGGCGAGATGTCAGGTTCGCTGGACGTCATGCTGGCAAACCTTGCTCGCCATCACACGGAACAGACCTTTCAACGGGCAGACAACCTGGCGGCGCTTCTGGAGCCACTGCTCCTGGTTGTTACGGGGGTTATCATCGGCACGCTGGTGGTGGCAATGTATCTGCCGATTTTCCATCTGGGTGATGCGATGAGCGCGGGGTAGTGCAGTAGCGCTGGCGCACGAGCATGCGCCAGCGAAAGCCATTACAGGCTATTGAAAACGCGGTTTTCCTGCTCCTGAACGCGAATAAACGTTGTGCGTTTCGTCAGCTCTTTCAGGCGGGATGCACCCACGTAGGTACAGGCTGAGCGCAGGCCGCCCAGGATGTCGCGCGCGGTGTTTTCAACCGGGCCGCGCAGAGGCAGCTTCACGGTTTTGCCTTCTGCCGCACGGTATTTTGCCACGCCACCGACGTGGCGGGTCATCGCGGATTCAGAGCTCATACCGTAGAACAGCATGAATTTCTCGCCGTTCTCTTCCACCACGGTGCCGCCGCTCTCTTCGTGGCCTGCCAGCATACCGCCGAGCATCACGAAGTCCGCGCCGCCGCCAAAGGCCTTTGCGACATCGCCCGGCATGGTGCAACCGCCGTCGCTGATGATCTGGCCGCCCAGGCCGTGCGCCGCGTCGGCACATTCAATGACCGCGGAAAGCTGCGGATAACCAACTCCGGTCTTCACGCGCGTGGTGCATACGGAGCCCGGGCCAATGCCCACTTTCACGATGTCGGCACCGGAAAGGATCAGCTCTTCACACATTTCACCGGTCACCACGTTACCCGCGATGATGGTTTTGGTCGGCCAGGCTTCGCGCGCCTTGCTGACGAACTGCACGAAGTGCTCGGAGTAACCGTTCGCCACATCAATACAAACGAAGCTAAGCGCCGGGTTAGCATTCAGGATCTGTTTGGTTTTCTCGAAATCGGCATCGGAAGTACCGGTGGAAACCATCACGTGCTTCACCACGTCAGCAGAGGCGGACGCAACAAACGCATTCCACTCTTCAGGAGTGTAGTGCTTGTGGACTGCAGTAAGAATATCGAACTGAGCCAGCGCCGTTGCCATCTCAAAGGTACCGACTGTATCCATGTTGGCAGCAATGATTGGCACGCCAGACCACGTCTGACCGGAATGCTTAAAGGTGAATTGACGTTCGAGTTCAACGTCTGAGCGACTTTTCAGTGTAGAGCGTTTAGGGCGGATAAGAACGTCTTTGAAACCTAACTTCAGATCTTCTTCGATACGCATGTGCGGATTCCTGGGGTTAGAGGCAAATATGTTAAAAGCACAACTCCAGTGACGCTATCATACGCACTAATACCTGCTCCGCAAGACTGCGAAATTCTCTTTTTTTACGCTACAATCCTATAAATTTACCTGGTAAAAAGCCGGTAAAGAGAATCAAACAATTACTGTCGCGCGTTTGTTTTTTAAGCAACTGATTTCCATAATGAATAATTCCCAGGATTTGATTTAATGGGGTATATCGTCGCAGTAACCGGCGGCATCGGTAGTGGCAAAAGTACCGTTGCGGACGCGTTTTCTCGTCTCGGCATCGCGATTATTGATGCTGATATTATTGCCCGTCAGGTGGTAGAGCCCAATACACCCGCGCTAAAGGCCATCGCCGACCATTTCGGTCAGGCAATCATCAATGCCGATGGCACACTGAACCGCCGTCAGCTTCGCGAATATATTTTTTCCGATTCTGCGGAAAAAGCCTGGCTTAATGCCCTGCTCCACCCCATTATCCACCAGGAAACTCAGCGTCAGATAGCCGCAGCCCGCTCGCCCTATGTCCTGTGGGTGGTTCCGCTCCTGGTAGAAAATCAGCTGCATAAGAAAGCCAATCGGGTATTGGTGATTGATGTCACACCCGAGACGCAAATCCAGCGAACCATGACGCGCGACCACGTCTCGCGTGAACATGCTGAACAAATTCTTGCCGCTCAGGCCACTCGCGCTCAGCGCCTTGCCGTTGCGGATGATGTTATTGATAATAACGGCGCACCAGATGCCATTGCATCGGATGTTGCCCGCCTGCACGAGCAGTATCTAACCTTCGCCGCGCAGGCCGTTGCACAGGAAAAACCATAATGTCGACTCACATCCTTTTTGAGCACCCGCTTAATGAAAAAATGCGTACCTGGCTGCGCATTGAATTTCTCATCCAACAGCTTTCACAACATCTGCCTGTTAACGATCATGCCACGGCGTTGCACTTCTTTCGCAACGTAGGCGATCTGCTGGATGTGATTGAACGTGGCGATGTCCGCACGGAGCTGTTGAAAGAGCTGGAGCGCCAGCAGCGTAAATTACAGGCCTGGGCCGAAGTACCGGGCGTGGATCAAAGTCGAATTGACGCCTTACGCCAGCAGTTGAAAAACAGCAGCACGACGCTGATGGCCGCGCCGCGCGTTGGGCAATATTTACGAGAAGACCGTTTGATAGCGCTGGTGCGCCAGCGCCTGAGCATACCGGGCGGTTGCTGTAGCTTTGATCTGCCAACGCTGCATATGTGGCTGCATATGCCGCAGGAACAGCGCGATCGCCAGGTAAACAGCTGGCTGGGTAGCCTGGAGCCGATGAATCAGACGCTATCGCTGATCCTCGATCTTGTGCGTAACTCTGCCCCGTTCCGCAAGCAAACCAGTCTCAACGGTTTTTATCAGGACAACGGCGACGACGCCGATCTTCTGCGTCTAAATTTGTCGCTTGGCGAGCAGCTTTATCCGCAAATTTCCGGGCATAAAAGCCGTTTCGCGATCCGCTTTATGCCGCTGGACAGTGAAAATGGCACCGTGCCGGAACGCCTCGATTTTGAACTGGCCTGTTGTTAAGGAGTGCCAATGTCTGACGTCACCACCGTAAACTGCCCAACCTGTGGGAAAACTGTCGTCTGGGGAGAAGTGAGTCCGTTTCGCCCGTTCTGCTGCAAGCGCTGTCAGCTCATTGATCTGGGCGAATGGGCGGCGGAAGAGAAACGAATTCCGAGCGAAGGCGACCTCTCGGATAGCGATGACTGGAGCGAAAGCCAGCAGTAACGTTCAAAGCCTGCTGGCGATTCGTTCGGCAGGCCTACATGTTTGTCGCTAAGCGGCGGATCACAGGCTCATTGGCTGGCGGGAATTTGTCGGCATCACTGATCTGAAGTTCCACCCAGTTACCCGGCTGTCCCTCTTTTCCCCAGGGTTCACCTTCCCAGCTTTCCACCAGCCAGAACCACAGCGTGATGTGCCTGTCGGGAAACTGATACTCCAGCTTATCGAACAGCGTGGCGCCAAGCGGGGTAATCCCCACCTCTTCCTGCAGCTCACGCACCAGCGCCTCTTCCGGTGTTTCTCCTGATTCGATTTTCCCGCCAGGAAACTCCCACTTGTTCGCCATATGGGCGTCAGCAGCGCGCTGGGTGATGAAGATTTGGTTTTGCGGGTTGCGAATAATCCCGACGGCAATTTGCAGTATTTTCATAGCGTCACTCCCATAAAAAAGGCGCAGATATCTGCGCCTTTTGAGTTAGTTATGTTCTTAGCTCAGGCGGCCGTGGCACGCCTTGTATTTTTTACCGGAACCACACGGGCACGGATCGTTACGACCGACTTTACGATCGCCGGTCTGCGCGGCGATCGCTGCTGCGGCTTCGCTTTCGTCAGTCTGGTGGCTCAGCTGCTGCATCTGCGCCAGACGCTCAGCTTCTTCACGGCGCTGCTGCTCCATCGCTTCCACTTCTTCCGGCATGCGCACCTGAACCTTGCTCAGGGTGCTGATCACTTCGTACTTCAGTGACTCCAGCATAGAGGCAAACATGGAGAAGGATTCACGCTTGTATTCCTGCTTCGGATCTTTCTGCGCATAGCCGCGCAGGTGGATACCCTGACGCAGGTAGTCCATCGCCGCCAGGTGCTCTTTCCACAGGGAGTCCAGCGTCTGCAGCATCACGCCTTTTTCGAAGTGACGCATCATCTCAGCGCCAACCACTTCTTCCTTACGCTTATAAACCTCCAGCGCGGTTTCAAAGATACGTTCGCGCAGGGTCTCTTCATGCAGCTCAGGCTCTTTATCCAGCCACTCTTTGATTGGCAGATCGAGATCGAAGTCGTTTTTCAGACGTTCCTGCAGGCCTTCAACGTCCCACATCTCTTCCAGAGACTGCGGTGGAATATGCGCGTCGATGGTGGCTTTGAACACATCTTCGCGGATGCTGTTGATGGTTTCGCTCACGTCGGACACGTCCAGCAGTTCGTTACGCTGGGTGTAGATCGCGCGACGCTGATCGTTGGCCACGTCATCATATTCCAGCAGCTGCTTACGAATATCGAAGTTGCGGCTTTCCACTTTACGCTGGGCGTTAGCGATCGCTTTAGTCACCCATGGGTGCTCAATGGCTTCACCAGGCTTCATGCCCAGCTTACGCATCATGCCGGACACGCGGTCGGAGGCAAAAATACGCATCAGCGCATCTTCCATAGACAGGTAGAAGCGGGAAGAACCGGCATCACCCTGACGGCCCGCACGGCCGCGCAGCTGGTTGTCGATACGACGAGATTCGTGACGCTCGGTACCGATGATGTGCAGACCACCGGATGCCAGCACCGCGTCGTGACGCACCTGCCAGTCGGCTTTGATCTGCTCGATCTGCTCTGGCGTTGGGTTTTCCAGCTCTGCGACTTCAGCCTGCCAGCTACCGCCGAGCATAATATCGGTACCACGACCCGCCATGTTGGTGGCGATGGTCACGGCTGCCGGATAGCCCGCCTGAGCAACAATGTCCGCTTCTTTAGCGTGGAACTTGGCGTTCAGAACGTTGTGCTTGATGCCTGCTTTGGTCAGCTCATTGGAAACCACCTCGGATTTCTCGATGGAGATGGTCCCCACCAGAACCGGCTGACCATTGGCAGTACGGTCGCGAATATCTTCGATGATCGCCTGAATTTTTTCCGCTTCGGTCATGTACACCAGGTCCGGCATATCCTTACGGATCATCGGACGGTTGGTTGGCACAACCACGGTATCCAGCTTGTAGATGGAGCTGAATTCAAACGCTTCGGTATCTGCGGTACCGGTCATCCCCGCCAGCTTCTCATACAGACGGAAGTAGTTCTGGAAGGTGATTGAGGCCAGCGTCTGGTTTTCGTTTTGAATGTCCACGCCTTCTTTCGCTTCCACCGCCTGGTGCAGGCCATCGGACCAGCGACGACCCTGCATGGTACGGCCGGTGTGTTCATCGACAATGATGACTTCACCGTCTTTCACGATGTAATCAACGTCGCGGGTGAACAACGCGTGGGCACGCAGCGCGGCGGTTACGTGATGCATCAGCATAATATTGCTCGGAGAGTACAGAGACTCACCTTCTTCCATAATGCCTTCAGCCACCAGCAGCTCTTCGATTTTCACCAGACCGCGTTCGGTCAGGTTCACCTGGCGCGCTTTTTCATCTACGGAGAAGTGGCCTTCACCCTGGAAGGTATCGGAGTCTTCTTTCTCCTGACGCAGCAGGTGTGGAATGATTTTGTCGACTTTACGGTACATGTCAGAGCTGTCTTCGGCCGGGCCGGAGATGATCAGCGGGGTACGCGCTTCATCGATCAGAATGGAGTCAACCTCATCCACCAGCGCATAGTGCAGCTTACGCTGGACGCGCTCTTCCGGGCTGAACGCCATGTTGTCGCGCAGGTAGTCGAAGCCGTATTCGTTGTTGGTGCCGTAGGTGATGTCCGCGTTGTAGGCTTCGCGCTTGGCGGGTGCCGGCAGTCCGGACATGTTGATGCCGACGGTCATGCCGAGGAATTCGAACAGCGGACGGTTGTTTTCGGCATCACGCTGGGCCAGATAGTCGTTGACGGTAACGACGTGAACGCCCTTACCGGTCAGTGCATTCAGGTAAGCCGGCAGCGTTGCGGTCAGGGTTTTACCTTCACCGGTACGCATTTCCGCGATGCAGCGTTCGTTAAGCACCATACCGCCCAGCAATTGAACGTCGAAGTGACGCATGCCGAACACACGTTTACTCGCTTCACGCACCACGGCGAATGCTTCCGGGATCAGGCTCTCTAAGGTTTCGCCTTTTTCCAGGCGTGCGCGGAACTCCGCGGTTTTCGCCTTCAGCTCATCATCAGAGAGCTTCTCCATCGCCGGTTCCATACCGTTGATGATGTTTACAGCTTTGCGCATACGGCGCAGGGTACGATCGTTACGACTACCAAAAACTTTGGTTAATAATTTGATTAGCATAATAAATTCTCAAACGCCCCAGACGGGCAGATAAATTAAGGTATTGAAAAAGGTTAATTTAGCTGAGGCATTGAGGCCCGGCACGGATGCCGTGAACCTGGCTAATCCAGGTTGAAACAGAGAATGATACAGGAGGAACAAACCAGGTTTGCGCCGTCTGACTCACGGTCACGGGCGGCTGGTTATCCTGCGTCAGAAGCGCATTAAGCGTATCGAGCAGGGCAAGATGCTGAGCCTGAACCGGCAGCGATTCTTCAGCAACAGGCATCGTCTGCGGCGCCATCGCGAACGACAGATGACGAATAACCGTGCGGATGGCGTGCTGCTGCCAGTAATCAACGGAGAAATTAGGACGACGGCTGGCTTCAAGCCACGCGAGATTAGTAAAGTTAACCCGCGTCGAGAGATCGTGTTTAGTTGTCGTGGAACGTGCTGGCGCCGCCGCTTCCGCACTGTTGCTGAGCGCAGGCAAGCCGAAACTCGCCGCGACCATCCCTAATAAGAGATGCGGCCAGAAGTAACGTCTGCCAAATTGTCGCCAGCGCGTCAGTATTCCGCTCACTTGCTCCACCACAATCGCCCGCCAGTGCAGGCTGAGTTCAATTATTCTTTTTTAGCGCCCAGATATTACCACTAAAGCCAATACGCAGCAGCAGGAATGACACCTTGCAGCAGGTAAAAACGGTCAATAATGCAGCGAACACACCGTTATTCGGCACACGACAATGGCCAGGGAATAGAGGGGCAAATCAAAGAAGGGCAGAAATAAAAACGACTGGCTTCCCTAGTCGGAGAGAGTACCAGGTGAACCAGTCGCTTTTCTTACGAAACGGCGTTAACCGTTACGCCAGGACCATAGTCGGTGCTTTGAACGCCAGCGGCAGTTCCGCTTCGTCTTCAAAGGTCACATATTCCCAGGCTTCCTGTTTTGCCAGGACGGCCTGCAACAATTTGTTGTTCAGTGCATGACCGGATTTGAACGCGGTAAATGCACCAATGATGTTGTGACCACACATGAACAGGTCGCCGATCGCATCCAGCATTTTGTGACGAACGAATTCATCTTCAAAACGCAGGCCGTCTTCGTTCAGTACGCGATAATCGTCAACAACGATGGCACAATCGAAGCTGCCGCCCAGGCACAGGCCGCGGGACTGCAGATATTCGATATCACGCATGAAGCCAAACGTACGTGCGCGGCTGATCTGGCGCATAAACGCATCAGCAGAGAAGTTCATCGCGTAGCGCTGGGTGCTGGAATCAATCGCCGGATGGTTAAAGTCGATGGTAAAGTCCAACGAGAAACCATTGTACGGTTTGAATTCAGCCCACTTGTCGCCATCTTCGACGCGAACGGTCTCTTTGATGCGAACAAATTTCTTCGCACAGTTCAGTTCTTCGATGCCGGCATCCAGCAACAGATAAACGAACGGCGCAGCACTACCATCCATAATCGGGATTTCTGGCGCATCGACTTCAACAATAATGTTGTCGATACCCAGACCCGCCAGGGCGGCGTTCAGGTGCTCTACGGTAGAAATCCGCACGTCATGCTCATTCACCAGACAAGTACAGAGCATTGTATCACGCACAGATTTGGCATCGGCCGGAAAATCTACCGGTGGATTCAAGTCGGTGCGACGATAGATGACCCCGGTATTGGCCGGCGCAGGGCGTAACGTCAGTGTGACTTTCTTGCCGGTATGTAAACCGACACCCGTCGCCTGAACGATACGTTTAAGTGTCCTTTGTTTGATCATCGTATAATCTCGCCAAATTAACTATCCAACCGAGAGTGTATATCACTAACGGTGGGCCAGTTTAGCACAAAGAGCGCAAATCCCCAAATTCCAGCCAATTCTTAGTCAGCTTGCTTACGCAGGAACGCCGGGATGTCCAGATAATCTGGCTCTTTTGCCGTTTGCGGCGTTGGGTCGTTCACCACTTTCGCAGCCGGTTTTTGCTCCTGAGTCAGAGGAGACATACCGTGCTGCTGGTAACGATCCATTACCGGTTGCTGAGTCTGCTTGTTGGTCACGAGGGTGATCTCAGGACGCTTGTCCATACCGATACCGGTCGCAACAACGGTAACACGCAGCTCGTCGTTCATTTCCGGGTCAAGGGAAGTACCGATTACCACGGTCGCGTTGTCAGAAGCGAACGCGCGGATGGTATTACCCACGGTTTCGAACTCATCCAGACGCAGGTCAAAGCCAGCAGTAATGTTGACCAGCACGCCGCGTGCACCGGACAGATCGATATCTTCCAGCAGTGGAGAAGAGATAGCCATTTCAGCCGCTTCTTCCGCACGGTCTTCGCCGCTCGCCACGCCAGAGCCCATCATCGCGTAGCCCATTTCGGACATCACGGTGCGAACGTCTGCAAAGTCAACGTTCATCAGGCCAGGACGGGTAATCAGTTCTGCGATACCCTGGACCGCGCCTTTCAGCACGTCGTTTGCTGCGCCGAAGGCGTCAAGCAGGGAGATACCACGACCCAGAACTTTCAGCAGTTTGTCGTTCGGGATGGTGATCAGCGAGTCCACATGCTTGGACAGCTCGGTGATACCCTGTTCCGCGAAGGCCATACGCTTTTTGCCTTCGAAGTTGAAAGGCTTGGTCACGACAGCAACGGTCAGGATACCTAAATCTTTAGCTACTTCAGCGACAACAGGTGCTGCACCGGTACCGGTACCGCCGCCCATGCCTGCTGCGATGAAGACCATGTCCGCACCTTCCAGTGCAGCACGCAGGGCTTCACGATCTTCTTCAGCCGCGTTGCGACCGACTTCCGGGTTAGCCCCAGCGCCCAGCCCTTTGGTGATGCCACCGCCGATCTGGATAGTCTGGCCAACTGCCGTTTTACGCAGTGCCTGCGCATCGGTGTTAACTGCGAAGAATTCAACACCTTCAATGCGTTCACGCACCATATGCTCTACGGCGTTACCGCCGCCGCCACCGACGCCGATGACTTTAATCACCGCGTCGTTGGTCAGTTCCATAGGTTCAAACATAATTTCTCTCTCCGTTGTGCCTGTCGCCCGAGACCGCTAATTCTCTCCGGTCTCTTTAAAAAATTAAAACTCTTTTCGCAGCCAGTTGTTCAGTCGTTTGACCCACGACCCCACTGAGACGCGTTTTTCCACTTCTGCTTCACCACTGAGATGAGATTCCTTCCCGTAGTGGAGCAGGCCCACAGCCGTTGAATAGTACGGCTCCTGAGCATAATCCGTTAAACCGGTAATATTCAGCGGCGCACCAATACGCACCTGCGTATGGAACACGCGCTGAGCGCAGGCCGCAAGACCTTCAATTTGCGCTGCACCGCCGGTTAATACAATCCCCGCCGCAAGATGATGCTTAACACCCTGCTGACGAAGCTGTTCCTGAAGCTGTAAAATCTCTTCGTTGACCAGGTTGAGCAGCTCGGTATAGCGCGGCTCAATTACCTCTGCCAACGTCTGGCGCTGCAGGCTACGCGGCGGACGGCCGCCCACGCTCGGCACCTCAACGCTCTCATCTTTACCAACGATAGACCCCAGCGCACAGCCGTGGCGTACTTTAATCGCTTCTGCATCGCTCGGTGGCGTACCAAAAGCGTAAGCAATATCGCTGGTCACAACGTTCCCTGCGTAAGGGATCACTTTGGTGTGGCGCAGCGCACCGCCGGTATACACGGCCATGTCCATTGTACCACCACCGATATCGACCACACAGACACCCAGTTCACGTTCGTCTTCGGTCAGCACGGAATAACTTGCCGCCAGACCGGCGAAAATAAGTTGGTCAACTTTCAGGCCACAACGTTCAACGGCTTTTACGATGTTCTTCGCCATATCGTTGTGACATGTGATCAGGTGCACTTTTGCCTGCATACGCACGCCAGACAGACCAACCGGGTTCTTGATCCCTTCCTGGTAGTCAATCGCATATTCCTGCGGGATCACGTGCAGCACGCGATGCTCATCGCGAACGCGCACGGACTTCGCCGTATGCACAACGTTTTCAACGTCTTCCTGCGTCACTTCTTCTTCAGAAATCGGCACCATACCGATTTCGTTCTGGCAGCTAATGTGCTTGCCAGAAAGGGCCAGATAGACAGAAGAAATCTGGCAATCTGCCATTAATTCAGCCTGGTCGATGGCGCGCTGTACGCATTTCACCACCGACTCAAGGTCGTTTACCCCACCTTTATCCATACCACGGGACGGGCAACTGCCCACGCCAATGATATTGACCATACCGTCGGGCAGAACTTCCCCTACTAAAGCGGCAACCTTCGCGGTGCCAATCTCCAGTCCAACTACCAGTTTTCTGTCCGTCGCCTTGATCATTGTTGTTCTGCCTGTACCTGTGCCTGATTCTGTTGCTGATTAGGTTCCTCGACCGGAGCCGGCTCCCAACCGACTGCTGCGCCTGAGTCATAGCGCAAATCAACGTAGCTTATCCGTTTGCCGTCCGCCTGCGCCTGCTGTTGTAAAACCGGGTAAAGTTCTACAAAACGCGCAAGACGTTTCATTGTGTCGCCGCGTCCCAGGTTGAGCTTAATGCCGTTCGTCAACGTCAGCTGCCAGGAGCGGCGCGCCGTCATCGCAGCATCTTTTAACGTAAACCTGTCCTTCGCCAGCACCTGCCCCATTTCACGAAAACCCTGCAATACTTCGTTTTCGCTGCCTTCAGGGCCATACAACATCGGTAAATTTTGCTTGTTGACACGATCGCTCGGGACGCTGAAGGAATTTCCATCTACGTCAACCATGTGCTGATCATTCCAACGCGCAATGGGCACATATTCAACCAGATGAATCTTCAATTCATCAGGCCATTGTTTTCTGACACTCGCCTGTTTTATCCATGGCAGACGTTCAATCTGGCTCTGGATAATATTGACGTCCTGCGTCATAAAGGTGCCGGGCGATCCCAGCGCCAGAATAGACTGGCGAATATCATCGTTACGCGTGTAGTGACGCTCGCCGGTCACCACCAGCTTTGACAGCGGCAACCGCTGTGCGTCTTCCATCCAGCCCAGCACCATCCAGCCGCTGATAAACACGGTGCACAGCACCCCGAGCAGGAAAATTATCCCTGCAAGACGCGTTCCATTACTCCGGCGTGAAGAAGTGTATTCTTCTTCGTCATCGCGGTTGCGCGTGTTCAATGCAGCCTGAGACATATCAGCCCGCCTGGTCCAGAATACGTACGACTAACTGCGAGAAGCTCATTCCCGCCTGACGCGCCGCCATCGGCACAAGGCTGTGGCTGGTCATTCCCGGTGAGGTATTGGCTTCCAGCAGATAAAACTGCCCGTCATTGTCCTGCATCACATCAATGCGTCCCCAGCCGCTGCAGCCCAAAACATTCCAGGCTTTAAGCACCAGGGACTGTAATTCGGCTTCGCGCTCTGCTTCAAGACCACAAGGGCAGAAATATTGCGTCTCATCAGAGAGATACTTCGCCTCATAATCATAGAAGACTCCGGCGGGTTGGATGCGAATTGACGGTAAAATTTCTTCGCCAAGCATCGCGACGGTAAATTCCGGCCCGCTGAGCCATTTTTCAATCAGAACTTCTTCATCATGTTGAAATGCCAGCGCTAAAGCAGATGTTAAATCTTCAGCTTTATCGACCTTTGACATCCCGACGCTCGACCCTTCCCTGCTCGGCTTTACAATAACCGGTAAGCCCAGTGCCGCAATGCGTGTATTAACGCTGTCCGACAGGCCCAATTCAAATTCGCCGCGCGTCAGCGCCACCCACGGCGCAACGGGTAAACCCGCTCCCTGCCAGAGTAACTTACTGCGCAGTTTATCCATAGAGATGGCGGATGCCATCACGCCGCTGCCGGTGTAAGGCAGGCCGATCAGCTCCAGAAGCCCTTGCAGGGTTCCGTCTTCACCGCCACGACCATGTAACGCGATAAAGACCTTATCGAAGCCCATCGCTTTTAATTGCGTCACGTCGACCTCTTTTGGATCGACAATATGTGCGTTTACGCCGCCTTCACGCAGGCCCGCCAGCACGGCAGCGCCGGAATTCAGAGAAACCTCGCGCTCGGCGGAGTTGCCGCCAGAGAGGACTGCAATCTTATCAGCCATGATGCTCATCCTCCTGGGTTTGCGGCTTCAGTTTGATTTCAGCTAAGGTACGGGCGATCTTGCCGATATTTCCCGCACCCTGAATCAGGATGAGATCGTTACCGGTCAGGACCGGTGCCAGAATTTCCGCCACCTGTGCCGGGTCAGAAACCAGAATAGGGTCAACTTTACCGCGCCCGCGGATGGTACGACACAGGGAACGGCTGTCTGCGCCTGGAATTGGTGTTTCGCCGGCGGCGTAAACATCCAGCATCAGCAGGGTATCCACCTGTGACAGCACGCTGGCGAAATCGTCATACAGATCGCGGGTACGCGTGAAGCGGTGCGGCTGGAAGATCATCACCAGATTCTTCTCCGGCCAGCCCGCGCGTGCGGCTTTGATGGTCGCGTCCACTTCCGTCGGATGGTGACCGTAGTCGTCCACCAGCATCGCGGTACCTGGCTTACCATTCACCGCATCCAGCGGGAACTCGCCGAGGAAGTCGAAGCGACGCCCCGTCCCCTGGAAGCTTTCCAGCGCGCGCAGGATCGCCTCATCATCAATGCCTTCTTCCGTCGCAACAGCCACTGCCGCTGCGGCGTTGAGCGCGTTATGGCGCCCTGGCGCATTTAGCGTGACGTGCAGCAGCTCTTTGTCCTGACGTGCCAGAGTGAAATGCCCCTGCGCACCAATCTGTTTGTACTCTTCCACGCGGACGTCAGCGTCTTCGCTGAAGCCGTAGGTGGTGATTTGACGACCGACGCGCGGCAGCAGCTCGCGGATCACCGGGTCGTCCACGCACATCACCGCGCGGCCATAAAACGGCAGGTTGTGCAGGAAATTGATGAAAGTCTGCTTTAAGTTTTCGAAGTCGCCCTGGTAGGTATCCATATGGTCAGCTTCGATATTGGTGACAATCGCCACCATCGGCTGCAGGTGCAGGAACGACGCGTCGCTCTCATCCGCTTCCGCAATCAGATAACGGCTGTGGCCCAGACGCGCATGGACGCCTGCGGCTTTCACCAGACCGCCGTTGACAAAGGTAGGATCGAGACCCGCTTCCGCATAAATGCTGGAAACCATCGCCGTGGTCGTGGTTTTACCGTGGGTACCGGCAATCGCAATGCCGTGACGGAACCGCATCAGTTCCGCCAGCATTTCTGCGCGGCGGATCACCGGAATGCGCGCTTCGTGCGCGGCAACGATTTCCGGATTGTCAGAGGAGATGGCGCTCGATACCACCACCACGCTTGCATCGCGCACGTTTTCCGGGCGATGGTTGAAATAGATAGTCGCCCCAAGCGACGCCAGCTGCTGCGTAACAGGGTTTGGCGCCAGGTCAGACCCGCTGATCTGATAACCTTCGTTAGCTAACACTTCGGCAATACCGCCCATGCCAGCACCACCGATGCCAACAAAGTGAATGTGCCGGACGCGACGCATCTCGGGCACGATTGAACGCAGTTTTGCCAGTTGTTGTGTATTCATTCTCTAAACGCCATCGACTACTTAAAATTCGTGCAGCGCAACACGCGCTGCGAGGGTTAAGCCTGGGCTGCCAGGCTCACTTCTTTTGCCACCCGTTCTGTCGCATCCGGGATAGCGGCAGCGCGCGCGCGCTGTGCCATATCCAGCAGTGCGTCTCTGTTCCAGCCCGCCAGGGTGGTGGCGACCGCATCGGCGGTAAAGTGTGGCTGCTCAAAAATTTTCGCCGCACCGGCTTTCTCAAGCGGCAGCGCGTTCCAGTACTGCTGTCGGTCTTTGTGCTGGAACGGCACGAACAGCGCTGGCAAGCCGGCGGCGGCGATTTCGCTCACCGTCAGCGCGCCAGAGCGGCAGACCACGACATCGGCCCAGGCATAGGCTGCGGCCATATCGTCAATAAATTCCGTCACTTTATGCTGCGGCTGGCCTTCATCAGCGTACGCCTGCTCAACGGTCTGCTGAGCGCCTTTACCGCTTTGGTGCCAGATAGTCACGGCATCACCCAGCTTTGCCGCCACCTGCGGCATTGTCTGATTAAGAATGCGCGCACCCTGAGAACCACCAACGACCAAAACACGAACCGGGCCTTCACGTCCCGCCAGGCGGGCATCCGGCAGCGGCAGAGCCAACACGTCGACGCGCACCGGGTTACCCACCACGTCCGCTTTCGGAAACGCGCCGGGAAACGCCTGCATCACTTTGGTGGCGATTTTCGCCAGCCACTTGTTGGTCAAACCGGCAATACCGTTCTGCTCGTGCAGAACAACGGGAATGCCTAACGACCACGCGGCCAGCCCGCCGGGACCAGAAACATAGCCGCCCATACCCAGCACCACATCGGGCTTAAAGCGCTTCATGATGGTGCGCGCCTGACGCCAGGCATTAAAAATACGCACCGGCGCCAGCAGCATGGCCTTGAGGCCTTTGCCTCGCAGGCCGGAAATACGAATAAAGTCGATCTCAATACCGTGCTTCGGTACCAGGTCGGCTTCCATGCGGTCTGCGGTTCCCAGCCAGCGTACCTGCCAGCCCTGCTCCATTAAATGGTGCGCAACCGCCAGCCCCGGGAACACGTGTCCACCGGTACCGCCTGCCATCACCATTAACCGCTTCGGTTGATTCATCGTGAACCTCGTGTAAACGCCTGGGCTTTCTCCAGACGCGTCTCATAATCTATGCGTAACAAAAACATAATGGCCGTCGACATGATCAACAGGCTCGAACCACCATAGCTGATCAGTGGCAACGTCAGACCTTTGGTCGGCAGCATACCCGCTGCGGCCCCGACGTTAACCAGCGCCTGGAAGCTAAACCAGATACCAATTGAGCAGGCTAAGAAGCCTGAGAAGCGGTGATCGATCTCCAGCGCTTTTCGGCCAATCGACATGGCGCGGAAAGCGACGAAGAATACCATTAAAAGCGCTAATACCACACCGATATAACCCAGTTCTTCCCCAATAATGGAGAAGATGAAGTCGGTGTGCGCCTCCGGTAAATACTCCAGTTTCTGTACCGAGTTGCCCAGACCTTGCCCCCAGACTTCACCGCGGCCAAACGCCATCAGCGACTGCGTCAGCTGGTAACCGCTACCGAACGGATCTTCCCATGGGTTCCAGAACGAGGTCACGCGGCGGATACGGTAAGGCTCGGCGAGGATCAGCAGCACCACTGCTGAAATCCCCATCCCGATGATGGCGATGAACTGCCACAGCTTGGCCCCTGCCAGGAACAGCATCGCCAGCGTGGTGACAAACAGTACGACAACGGTCCCAAGGTCAGGCTGCGCCAGCAGCAGGATCGCCAGCACCAGAATGACGCCCATCGGCTTTAAGAAGCCGCGAAGGTTGTTTCGCACCTCATCGACTTTTCGCACCAGGTAGTTTGCCAGGTAGCAGAATAACGAAAGCTTGGTGAACTCCGCAGGCTGAATACGCAGCGGGCCGAAGGCGATCCAGCGTGATGCCCCGTTAACGGAGCTCCCGACAACCAGCACGATCAGCAGCATGATAATGGAGGCGATCAGCATCGCGGTACTGTGGCGCTGCCAGAACGCCATCGGCAGACGAAGCGTTACCAGCGCCAGGCAGAACGCCAGAATGATGTACAGCCCGTCACGCTTGGCGAACAGGAAGGGATCGTTTGCCAGGCGTTGTCCGACAGGCATGGAGGCTGAGGTCACCATGATAAAGCCGATCGCCGCCAGCCCCAGCGTCAGCCAGAACAGGGTGCGGTCGTACATAATCAGGCTATCGGAATCTTTATCCCGGGAAGCCATCACCCAGCCTTTCAGCGCCGCAAACAGCCACACCAGAATTCCAAATCCTGGCAGGCGCGGCATTTTCAGGCGAGGGAGAGATAAACGCATCAGCCTAACTCCTTCGCAAGGCGGGTAAAGACATCGCCACGCTGTTCGAAATTCTTAAACTGATCGAGGCTGGCGCACGCCGGGGAGAGCAGAACCATGTCGCCAGGCTGCACGCGCGGGGCAATCAGGCGCATCGCCTGTTCCATCGTTTCAGTTTGCTCAGCAACCTCCGGGCGTAGTTCAGCCAACTCGCTGCCGTCACGGCCAAAGCAGTACAGGCGGATGTTATCGCCGGTGAGGTACTGTTTCAGGGAGGAGAAATCAGCAGATTTGCCGTCGCCACCCAACAGAAGATGCAGGGTGCCGTCAACGTGCAGACCGTTCAGCGCGGCCTCCGTGCTTCCCACGTTGGTCGCTTTGGAGTCGTTAATCCAGCGCACGCCGTTATGCTCCAGCGCCAGCTGGAAACGGTGTGCCAGGCCGGAAAACGTGGTCAACGCTTTCAGGCTGGAAGAGCGCGGCAGCCCTACGGCATCTGCCAGCGCCAGCGCCGCCAGGGCATTGGTATAGTTGTGCTGGCCGGAAAGCTTCATCTCCTTCACGTTCAGCACTTTTTCACCTTTCACGCGCAGCCAGGTTTCGCCCAGCTGGCGGTTCAGATGATAATCACCCATGGTGATACCAAAGCTGATGCAGCGCTCGTCCGCGCCGCGCACCGGCATGGTCAGAGCGTCGTCGGCGTTAACCACGCAAACTTTGGCATTTTCGTAAACACGCAGCTTGGCCGCGCGATACTGCTGCAGACCAAATGGGTACCGATCCATATGATCTTCCGTCACGTTGAGGATCGTTGCCGCCTCCGCATGCAGGCTGGAGGTGGTTTCAAGCTGGAAGCTGGAAAGTTCCAGAACGTACAGCTCGCAGCCTTTGTCCAGCAGCATCAGCGCGGGCAGACCGATATTGCCGCCTACTCCTACGTTCATGCCTGCGGCTTTCGCCATTTCACCCACCAGGGTAGTGACGGTGCTTTTGCCGTTAGAACCGGTGATCGCGATAACCGGCGCCTGCGCTTCGCGGCAGAACAGCTCGATATCGCCGACAATCTCAACGCCCGCATCCGCAGCTGCGCTCAGTGAAGGGTGCGCCAGCGCCATACCCGGGCTGGCGACAATCAGATCGGCTGCCAGCAGCCAGTCATCATTCAGACCACCAAGGTGACGTTCAACCTGTTCCGGCAGTTTGTCCAGACCCGGCGGAGAGACACGCGTATCCATCACACGCGGCGTCACGCCGCGCGCAAGGAAAAAGTCCACGCAGGAGAGGCCAGTGAGGCCTAACCCGATGATAACGACTTTTTTACCCTGGTAATCTGCCATGATTAACGTACCTTCAGCGTTGCCAGGCCAATCAGCACCAGCATCAGCGAAATAATCCAGAAGCGCACAATCACGCGCGGCTCCGGCCAGCCTTTCAGTTCATAGTGGTGGTGGATCGGCGCCATACGGAAGATACGCTGACCGCGCAGCTTGAAGGAGCCGACCTGCAAAATCACCGACAGGGTTTCAACCACAAACACGCCGCCCATGATCACCAGCAGGAACTCCTGACGCAGCAGCACGGCGATAATGCCGAGCGCGCCGCCCAGCGCCAGAGAACCGACGTCACCCATAAAGACCTGCGCCGGATAAGTGTTGAACCAGAGGAAGCCCAGCCCCGCGCCGACTATCGCCGTACAGACGATCACCAGCTCACCCGCGTGACGCAGATAAGGGATGTGCAGGTAGTTCGCAAAGTTCATGTTACCGGTCGCCCACGCCACCAGCGCAAAACCAGCCGCCACGAAGACGGTTGGCATAATCGCCAGACCATCCAGGCCATCGGTCAGGTTAACGGCGTTACCGGTACCAACAATTACAAAGTAGGCCAGCAGGATGTAGAACAGCCCCAGCTGCGGCATCACGTCTTTAAAGAACGGCACCACCAGCTCGGTGGCGGGCGTATCTTTTCCTGCCAGATACAGCGCGAAGGCGACGCCCAGCGCAATCACTGACATCCAGAAATACTTCCAGCGGGCAATCAGGCCCTTCGTGTCTTTGCGGACGACTTTACGGTAATCATCCACAAACCCGATAATGCCGTAGCCCACCAGTACGGTCAGCACGCACCAGACGTACGGGTTAGACGGATAGGCCCACAGCAGTACGGAAACGACGATCGCGGTCAGGATCATGATCCCGCCCATCGTCGGCGTACCGCGCTTGCTGAAGTGCGACTCCGGACCGTCGTTACGTACGACCTGGCCGAAAGAGAGTTTTTGCAGACGGGCAATCATGCGCGGGCCCATCCACAACGAGATGAACAGCGCAGTCAGCAGGCTGACGATGGCGCGAAACGTCAGATACGAAAAGACGTTAAAGCCTGAATAATATTTGACCAAATGTTCGGCCAGCCAAACTAACATGTCCCGTTCTCCTGTAATGCGTGCACAACCTCTTCCATGGCGGCACTACGTGAACCTTTCACTAACACTGTCACAATTTGTTTTTCTGTAATTAATGCCTTAAGGCGCTCAATCAACGCGGCTTTGTCGGCAAAATGTTCGCCAACGCCGCTGGCATGGCTAATCGCCTGGCTCAGTTTTCCTGCGCTCAGCACGCAGTCCAGTCCCGCCGCTTTCGCCGCTTCACCCACCTGGGTATGACAGGCTTCACTTTCATCGCCCAGCTCCGCCATGTCGCCAACCACCATGACGCGGTAGCCCGGCATTTCAGATAGCACCTGCACCGCCGCCGTCATTGAGCCGACGTTCGCGTTGTAGGAGTCATCCAGCAGCAATTTGTTTTCTGCAAGCGGGATCGGGTACAGGCGTCCCGGCACGGCTTTCAAATTCGCCAGCCCGGTTTTAATCGCCTCGTGTGACGCTCCCACCGCCGTCGACAAGGCCGCTGCCGCCAGCGCATTGGCGATGTTATGGCGTCCCGGCAGCGGTAACAGCACGTCTACGTCACCCGTTGGGGTAGCAAGCGTGAATTCCGTACCGTGCGACGTCACATGGATATTGGTCGCGGTAAAGTCACTGTTGGCCGCGTTCGGCGAGAAGCGCCAAGTTTTACGCGAGCCAATGATGCTCTGCCAGTTCAGCCAGTCGTTGTTGTCGGCATTGAGAATGACAATGCCGTCAGCAGGCAGACCGGTGTAGATTTCGCCTTTCGCTTTTGCCACGCCTTCCAGCGAGCCAAAACCTTCCAGATGCGCTGCCGCGAGGTTATTCACCAGCGCCGCTTCCGGGCGAGTCAGGCTCACGGTCCAGGCGATTTCGCCCTGGTGGTTTGCCCCTAACTCGATCACCGCAAATTCATGCTCTTTGGTCAGGCGAAGTAATGTCATCGGCACGCCGATGTCATTATTGAGGTTGCCTGCGGTATAAAGCGTATTACCGCACTGGCTGAGGATGGCCGCCGTCATCTCTTTCACTGACGTTTTGCCCGATGACCCGGTCAGCGCGACAACGCGAGCAGGCACCTGCTGACGAACCCAGGCGGCCAGTTCACCGAACGCGAGACGCGTATCGTTCACCACAATCTGCGGCAAATCGATATCCAGCCTGCGGCTGACCAGCAGCGCGCCAGCGCCGTTTTCTTTGGCCTGTCCGGCAAAATCATGCGCGTCAAAACGTTCGCCTTTCAGCGCCACAAACAGACAGCCCGCGGTCACTTTGCGGGTGTCGGTGGTGACCGCGTCAATGGTCAGATCCTGGCCCAGCAGCTCTCCGTGCAGTACCGCAGCGGCCTGGCTTAAGGTGATGCTAATCATGCGACGACTCCCAGCAGACGCGCTGCCGTTACGCGGTCGGAGTAGTCCAGACGACGATTGCCAACAATCTGATAGTCTTCATGACCTTTACCGGCCAGCAGAACGACATCATTTTCTTTTGCCTGCATGATGGTGTTTGTCACGGCTTCCGCGCGGCCTTCCACCACACGGGCGCGACCGGCGTCCAGCATACCCGCCAGAATGTCGTTGATGATGGCGCGCGGCTCTTCGGTACGCGGATTGTCATCGGTGACCACAGGAATGTCCGCGAACTGCTCCGCAATGGCGCCCATCAGGGGACGTTTACCTTTGTCGCGATCGCCACCGCAGCCGAAGACGCACCAGAGTTTACCGGTGCAGTGCAGGCGTGCCGCTTCCAGCGCTTTTTCCAGCGCATCCGGCGTGTGGGCATAATCGACAACCACGGTCGGTTTGCCCGGCGCGCTAAACACTTCCATACGGCCACAAACCGGCTGGAGACGCGCTGACGTTTTCAGCAGTTCCGCCATCGGATAACCCAGCGCCAGCAGCGTTGCCAGCGCCAGCAGCAGGTTGCTGACGTTGAACGCCCCCATCAGGCGGCTTTCGATTTCACCGTCACCCCAGGAAGAGGCAAAGCGGATCGTCGCGCCACTGTCGTGATAGTTAACGTCTACGGCCTTCAGCCAGCGGCCGTGGCAGTTCGGATTGATATGGTCTTCCATCGACACCGCTACCGCGTCTGGCAGCTTCGCAAGCCAGCGGCGGCCCACTTCGTCGTCGGCATTGATAATGGCCTGGCCGTAATGGTGAGTAGAGAACAGCAGCCATTTGGCGGCTTCGTAGTGTTCCATATCACCATGATAATCAAGGTGATCGCGGCTCAGGTTGGTGAACACTGAAGCAGCAAACTTCAGTGCCGCGACGCGGTGCTGTACCAGGCCGTGCGAAGAAACTTCCATTGCGGCAAAGGTTGCCCCTTGCCCTGCCAGACCGGCAAGCACGTGCTGTACGTCAACCGCCGAACCGGTGGTGTTTTCCGTCGGGCTCACTTTGCCCAGCAGGCCGTTACCCACGGTACCCATCACCGCGCCGGTTTCACCCAGCAGCTGAGCCCACTGCGCCATCAGCTGCGTGGTGGTGGTTTTTCCGTTCGTGCCCGTCACGCCAACCAGACGCAGTTGGTCGGAAGGTTCGTGATAAAAACGTCCCGCCAGTGCAGAGAGACGCTCATTCAACTGGCTGAGATAGATAACCGGCACCCCGTGCATTTCACGGATCTCACCGTCGGTTGCCTCGTCTTTAGCCTCAGCAATAATGGCAGCCACACCTTGCGCAATCGCCTGCGGGATATAACGACGCCCGTCCGCCTGATGACCAACCACCGCCACAAAAAGATCGCCAGAAGCAGCCACGCGGCTGTCCAGTACCATCTCTCGCAGTGCTCGCTCCGGTGCATTTGGCACCCACGGAGCAAGAAGGTCGCGCAAATTACGATCTGCCACCTGTACCCTCGCCTTGATTAATTACAAATTCACTTTTTTCGCCCGTCGCCAGCGCATCTGGTTCAACGTTCATGGTGCGTAACACGCCGCCCATGATGGCGCCAAACACAGGCGCGGAAACGGCGCCGCCGTAGTATTTACCCGCCTGTGGATCGTTAATCACGACCACCAGCGCAAAACGCGGATTGCTAGCAGGCGCAACGCCTGCGGTATAGGCAATGTATTTGTTGATGTAGCGGCCGTCTGGCCCCACCTTTTTCGCCGTACCGGTTTTAATGGCGATGCGATAGCCTTTGATGGCCGCCTTCACGCCGCCGCCGCCCGGCAGCGCCACGCTTTCCATCATGTGCACAACGGTACGAACGATGGATTCCGGGAAGATACGCTCGCCCGGAACCGGTGGATCAACTTTGGTGATGGACAGCGGGCGATAGACGCCGTAGCTGCCAATCGTTGCGTAGACTCGCGCTAACTGTAACGGGGTTACCATTAGCCCGTAGCCGAAAGAGAAGGTGGCCCTCTCTATGTCAGACCACCGTTGTTTTTGAGGATATAAGCCACTGCGTTCTCCGACCAACCCCAAATTGGTCGCCTTTCCAAGTCCAAAACGTGAGTAAGTCTCTACTAACGCTGAGGACGGCATCGCTAACGCCAGCTTTGAAACACCGACGTTACTCGACTTCTGTAACACCCCGGTCAGGGTCAATTCGCTGTAGCGCGCCACGTCTTTAATCTCGTGGCCGTTAATACGGTAAGGGATCGTGTTCAGGACCGTGTTTTCATTGACGATACCGCGCTGAAGCGCCGTCATCACCACCATCGACTTCACCGTGGAGCCGGGTTCGAACACGTCGGTAATCGCCCGGTTACGCATCGCATCTTTTGCGGTGCCGGTAAAGTTGTTCGGGTTGTAGGAAGGACTGTTGGCCATGGCCAGCACTTCTCCGGTGCTGACATCCACCAGCACGGCGCTGCCGGATTCTGCCTTGTTAAACGCCACGGCGTTGTTCAGCTCGCGGTAGACCAGCGCCTGCAGGCGCTCGTCGATACTCAGAGCCAGGTTGTGCGCCGCCTGGCTGTCCGTAGAGGAGATATCTTCAATGACGCGCCCGTAGCGGTCCTTACGCACAATTCGCTCGCCAGGCTGGCCGGTGAGCCACTTATCGAAGCTTTTTTCAACGCCTTCAATCCCCTGGCTGTCGACGTTGGTGAAGCCGATGAGGTGAGCGGTTACTTCTCCGGACGGATAGTAACGACGGGATTCTTCGCGCAGATGAATGCCCGGCAGCTTCAGTTTCCGAATGTAGTCCGCCATGTCAGGGTTAACCTGGCGCGCCAGATAGATAAAACGCCCTTTCGGGTTCGCGTTGACGCGGGAGGCTAGCTGATCCAGCGGCATTTTGAGCGCATCTGAAAGCGCTTTCCAGCGGTTATCAAGCGTGATGCCACCGGCGTCGTGCAGCTCTTTCGGGTCGGCCCAAATCGCTTTCACCGGCACGCTCACCGCCAGCGGGCGACCTGAACGGTCAGTGATCATTCCGCGAGAAGTCGACACTTCCTGAACGCGAAGGGAGCGCATATCTCCCTGGCGTACCAGCATGTCAGGGGCGATGATTTGCAACCACGCCACGCGTCCCAGCAGGAAACCCAGCGCCAGTAAAATGCAGCCGCAAAGCAACGCAAAACGCCAACTGATGAAGTTGGCCTGTTCTTCCTGACGTTTTGGTTTAAGCGTTTTTGCCGCTGCTTTCATGCGTCGCGTGTTCCCTTATTTTTGTACTACGATATTTTCCTGGGAAGGATCAACATGCTGCAGCTGCAGCTTTTCCGTTGCGATCCGTTCAACCCGGCTGTGATCGCCAAGCGCGTTTTCTTCAAGGATCAGATTTCGCCATTCAATATCCAGCGCATCGCGTTCCAGCACCAGCTGCTCGCGTTGCGCAGTCAATAAACGTGTATGGTGAGCTGTGGTCACCACCGTAACTGCCGTAACAATGATGCAAATGAACAGGCAGAGTGGCAGTTTCCCGAATCGCAAAAGATCGTCGCCGATCACGCCAGGCAAGGCATGGCGCTCGTTGCTTCCTAACGATCCCTTAACTTTGCTTAGGGTTTCTGTCACTCTGCCGATCATGCGTTCGTCCTCTCTGCAACTCGCAGCACTGAACTACGGGCACGTGGATTCTCTGCCACCTCTTCTTCGCCCGGCATCAACTTGCCTAATGCTCGCAACTGACGGCCCCCCAGCTTCCTGAGTTGTTCTTCCGTCATCGGCAACCCCGCGGGAACCTGAGGACCGCGGCTCTGTTCACGCATGAAGCGTTTTACAATGCGGTCTTCCAGCGAGTGGAAGCTGATGATGGATAACCGCCCACCCGGGGCCAGCACGTCGAGCGAGCTTTTTAGCGCCAGCTCTATTTCCTCCAGTTCACTGTTTACCCAGATGCGAACCGCCTGGAAGGTACGGGTCGCGGGATGTTTGTGCTTATCCTTCACCGGCGTTGCCGCCGCGATCACCTCGGCCAACTCTTTGGTGCGGGTCATCGGCTCAATGCGGTTGCGCTCAACGATGGCGCGCGCAATGCGCTTGCCAAAACGTTCTTCGCCGAAGGTTTTGATCACCCAGGCAATATCGGCTTCGTCAGCGGTCTGCAGCCATTCGGCGGCAGACTGGCCGCGCGTCGGGTCCATACGCATGTCCAGCGGACCGTCGCGCATAAAGGAGAAGCCGCGTTCTGCATCATCAAGCTGGGGTGAAGATACGCCAAGATCGAGAAGAATCCCGTCGATCTTGCCCGTGAGATCGCGCTCGGCCACGTAATCAGCGAGCGCAGAAAAAGGTCCATGCACGATGGAAAAGCGTGGGTCATTGATGGTCTGTGCAACGGCAATCGCCTGCGGATCGCGATCGATTGCCAGCAGGCGTCCTTCCTCTCCAAGCTGGGAGAGGATCAAACGCGAGTGACCACCGCGACCAAACGTGCCATCAATGTAGATGCCATCCGGACGAATATTCAGGCCGTTCACGGCCTCGTCCAGTAACACCGTTTTATGTTTATAATTTTCCATCATATTTATAGAGACAAGTCCTGCAGCCGTTCCGATAAAGTTGCGGAATCAGACTGCTCAGCGTCGATATCTTCCTTGACCTGTTGATACCAGGTCGTTTCGTCCCACAGTTCAAACTTGTTGAACTGCCCGACCAGCATCACTTCTTTGGTCAGACCGGCATGTTGCCGCAACACAGGAGCAATCAGTAATCGCCCGGCGTTATCCATCTGACATTCACTGGCATGTCCCAATAAGAGCCGCTGCACGCGGCGTTCCTGCGGGTTCATGCTCGACAGTCGCGACAGCTTTTGCTCAATGATTTCCCATTCAGGCAAGGGGTAAAGCAGCAGGCAGGGGGAGTTGATGTCAATGGTGCAAACCATTTGACCCGAAGCATTCTCAATCAGCTGGTCGCGGTATCGGGTTGGTACCGATAAACGCCCCTTGCTGTCGAGATTGACTAACGTTGCTCCACGGAACATGCCAGTCTCACCCCTCCTCACCACTTTAACCCACAAATTCCCACCTGAAGGAGTTTACGGAGCGAGGGAAAAGCTTGTCAAGCCAGGACTCTCCCTATACGAGGCTGTACGCCCACTATTTACAGAGATAAACAGTCCCGGTTAATAACTGCACAACTGGCGAGGCAAAATTAACGTTATGAATATTTGTAAGAAAAAAACCGAATATGCACACTAGCGTTAAGGCTCACTCAATATCATCGCAGATAAATATAAAGTGTCAGTTTGCGACGCGGGCAGCATTTTATGACAGATTGTCAGGGGATGACAGCGCCAGATTCGCTCAATCGGTCGGTAGAAGCGGCGGTTGCGTTGCTGGCCGGTCGGGGGGAAGAAAAAACGTCTGAATATTCATCGACCGAAGAGGGTTTGTAACAAAGTAATACAAAGAGAGGCGTCTAAAAATCGCTTCATGATTCTTTAAGGGCCATTTAAAACGGCAAAATGAATTAAGAAAAATAGTAGATTAGGATCTCTCAAGAATTATCCTAATTTCACTGCGGGAATTAACTCGACGAATAATTCCAGTAAAAAGGGCGGTTTTTCGCCGCCCCGTCATTTCATTTATGGCGGCTCAAAATTCCGCGATGATAGAGATTACGTTTGATACGCGTCAGACCCGGCTTCGGTTTGCGCGGCTCATCCAGGCTCGCCAGAACAATCTCCAGGACGCGTTCAGCTACATCTCGGTGACGCTGGGCCACCGCCAGCACCGGGCACTGAAGGAAATCGAGAAGCTCGTTATCCCCAAACGTGGCGATCGCCAGGTCAGAGGGGAGCTTGCCTTCACGACGCAAGGTGACATCCATTACCCCCTGCAGAAGGGCAAATGACGTGGTGAACAGCGCCTGGGGCATCGGGTGCGTCTCCAGCCATTTTTCGAACAGCTGCGCAGCGGCTTCGCGTTCATAGCTGTTGGCATAGAGATAGTGGACTTCACGCGGATCGTCTTTCCAGGCGGTTCTGAACCCTTGCTCACGCAGGAAGCTTACGGAAAGCTCGGGCAGCGCGCCAAGATACAGCACCGTTTCAGCGGGGAAGGTTCTCAGCTCAGCGGCCAGCATTTCCGCGTCATCCTGATCGGCACCCACTACGCTTGTGAAATGCTCACGATCGAGCGCGCGGTCCAGCGCCACGATGGGGAACGGATCGTTCGCCCAGCGCTGGTAAAACGGATGCTCCGGCGGTAAGGAGGTCGAGACGATGATGGCATCGACCTGACGCTGGAGCAGATGTTCAATGCAGCGCATCTCGTTATCAGGCTGGTCTTCAGAACAGGCTATCAGCAGCTGGTAACCGCGCTGGCGGGCCTGACGTTCAAGATAGTTGGCGATACGGGTATAGCTGGTGTTTTCCAGATCCGGGATCACCAGACCAATAGAGCGGGTGCGCCCGGCACGCAGGCCGGCAGCGACAGCATTCGGATGGTAGTTATGCTCACGAACCACCGCCATAACTTTTTCAACGGTCTTATCGCTGACGCGGTACTGCTTTGCTTTGCCGTTAATCACATAGCTGGCCGTTGTTCGTGACACGCCGGCTAGCCGGGCGATTTCATCCAGTTTCACAATTGCCCCTTAAAAAAAGAAAAGAGTCCATGGCCCTGTCAAGGTTATGGTTAAATCTTTTAACATCTAAACGCAGAAAAGCCTTCGCGGCAACCGCTTTTATCTGCGTTGTCGGCTGATTACGCAAAAAAAAGCCCGGCTTTGGTGACCGGGCTGAAAGAGGCGAACCTTTTTAACAACTACCGCATGATTTTCTCGCCGCGTGACAGACCAACGATCCCCGATCTCGCCACCTCAACAATTTTTGCTACATCCCGCACGGATGCCAGGAAAGCGTCCAGCTTGTCACTGGTTCCGACCAGTTGAACCGTATAAAGAGAAGGCGTGACGTCGATGATCTGCCCGCGGAAGATATCCGCATTGCGTTTGACCTCCTCGCGCCCGTAACCGCTAGCCTGTATTTTTACCAGCATGACCTCACGCTCAACGTAAGCGCCCTGCCCCAGCTCGCTTACGCGCAGCACATCGACCAGCTTATGCAGCTGTTTCTCGATCTGCTCAATTACCTTGGCATCGCCAACGGTCTGAATCGTCATACGCGACATCGTCGGATCGTCCGTTGGCGCCACGGTCAGGCTTTCAATGTTATAGCCACGCTGCGCAAAAAGCCCAATGACGCGCGACAGTGCGCCAGACTCGTTTTCCAGTAATACCGATAATATCCGGCGCATATCAGGTTCTCTCCGTTTTGCTTAACCACATCTCGTCCATACCGCCGCCGCGAATATGCATCGGATAAACGTGCTCGGTTCCATCAACGATGACATCCATAAAGACGAGGCGATTGTTTTTAACGTGCTCAAGCGCTTCGGCGAGCTTCGTTTCCAGTTCAGCCGGATCGGTCACCCGCATCCCTATATGACCGTAAGCTTCAGCAAGACGAACAAAATCCGGCAGCGATTTCATATATGACTGAGAGTGGCGGCCCGAGTAGATCATATCCTGCCACTGCTTCACCATACCGAGATAGCCGTTATTAAGGTTGAGCACCAGTACCGGCAGCTCATATTGCAGCGCGGTGGAAAGTTCCTGAATGTTCATCTGAATACTGCCGTCTCCGGTCACGCAGACGACGGTTTCATTTGGCAGCGCCAGCTTCACGCCCAGCGCGGCAGGCAGGCCAAAGCCCATCGTGCCTAAACCTCCCGAGTTGATCCAGTGGCGCGGTTTATCAAACGGATAATAGAGGGCGGCAAACATTTGATGCTGGCCCACGTCAGAGGTCACATACGCGTCGCCTTTCGTCAGTCGCCATACCGTTTCGATGACCGCCTGCGGCTTAATATGCTCGCTTTGGGTGTCATATTTCAGACATTGCCGCGCGCGCCATTGCTCAATTTGCTGCCACCAGTCACGGATTTCATCCAGCGGTTGCGCTGTGTTTTCCAGCGCCAGCAGATCCAGCATTTGTTCAAGGACCTGTCGCGCGTCGCCGACGATAGGTACATCAGCAGACACCGTTTTTGAAATTGACGTCGGATCGATATCAATGTGCAGCACGGTGGCGTTCGGGCAATACTTCGCCAGGTTGTTGGTCGTACGATCGTCAAAACGCACGCCGACGGCAAAGATGACGTCAGAATGATGCATCGTCATGTTGGCTTCATAGGTACCGTGCATACCCAACATGCCGAGCGCCTGACGGTGGGTGGCGGGAAACGCTCCGAGTCCCATCAGCGATGACGCAACAGGAAGATTGAGCTTTTCAACCAGTTCACGAAGCTGTGCCTCACACGCTGAATTGACGGCCCCGCCACCGACATAGACCACCGGTTTTTTAGCGGCCAGCAGCGTTTGCAGCGCGCGTTTGATCTGACCTTTGTGACCCTGCGTTGTTGGGTTGTAAGAGCGCATGCTCACCGATTCCGGCCAGACATAAGGCAGCTTGTTGGCCGGGTTCAGGATATCTTTAGGGAGATCGACCACCACCGGCCCCGGGCGCCCGCTTGCCGCCAGCCAGAACGCCTTCTTCAGAATGCCAGGAATGTCTTCGGTTTGCTTGACCAGGAAGCTGTGCTTCACGACGGGACGCGAAATCCCGACCATGTCGCACTCCTGAAACGCATCATAGCCAATCAGTGATGTCGCGACCTGTCCGGAAAGGATCACCAGCGGAATAGAGTCCATGTACGCGGTCGCAATGCCGGTAATGGCGTTTGTCGCACCGGGCCCCGACGTGACCAGGACCACGCCCACTTCACCCGTCGCACGCGCCAGGCCATCGGCCATATGTACCGCCGCCTGCTCATGGCGTACCAGCACATGGTCAATACCCCCTACCGTATGCAGTGCGTCATAAATATCGAGGACCGCGCCGCCAGGATAGCCGAACACTTGCTTTACGCCCTGATCGATCAGCGACCGGACGACCATTTCCGCGCCAGACAACATCTCCATGCTTTGCCTCCAGGCATTTTGTTATAGACGGACCGCCGAATTCATTTCCGCACCGTCTTGCGATCGGGATGAACCCGTCTTCTATTTTGCAGAGTGATACTTACCTTAACCGCTCGTTATGAGGCAGGCAATTCGCAAACCAGGAGAGAGAAGAGGCCGTAAAAGCAGAAAAAACAGACATTGTCAGAGGATATGGTTAATTCATCTGAAATTAGGGGACGAGATGATAAATCATCACTGAAAAGCGCGGCGATGTAGAAAATCATCTATTTTTACGGGCCTGGCAGGCGCCAGATAAAATACGCAACAGAACAAAATATTAATAAAAGAAACAAAACCAGGATAAATCACATGCAAAGATGCAATTTATCCTGACTCGATTACCGACGGCAGATGCTAATAAGTAGCTCTTCCATCCACTGATGTCCTTTATCCCGTCCAGCAGCTTCATGCCAGGAGAGATAGCAGGTGCGGCTATTTAGCTTGAGCGGCAGAGGCAAAATTTGCAGATTTAACGCGCCAGAGAACTCTTCTGCCAGCCAGCGTGGGGCAATTGCCACCAGCTGCGTCTGGGAAACGACGTTTAATACGCTGACCATGGCCATCCCCTGATAAGCCACGCTCGCCTGTTTCTCTGCAGTGTCGTACCAGGGCAGGCTAAAGGAGGCATATCTGTCGAGCGCAACAACGGCATGCTGTTCGCTATAAACGTCACTTTCACGTAACGGCGCATTCAGTCGTGGATGTTTTTTGCTGGCAACCAGCACCATTTCATCTTTAAACAGCGGTACACAGGAAAATTCAGGACGGCGGAATTCTTCATAACCCAGGACGAATTCGATTTCCTGGTAACGTAACTGGTGTTCGGTGTTTTGATTTAAGGACGATTTAAAGACGAGATTAATATTAGGTGCGATCTCTTCAACTTTATTATAAATAATTGATGTCAGATAATTATCTAATGGGCTGCAGACGCAAAGATGGAATACTCGCTCACTGCTTAAGGGTTCAAAGCCCGAGCCCGGCAGCTCATTTTGCACCAACTGCAGCGCCTGGCGGATGGAGCCGAAAAGCTGGAAAGCCCGCGCTGTAGGCTGGATCCCTCTTCCATAACGAACAAACAATTCGTCGTTGAACATAACCTTAAGCCTGGCAACGGCATTACTTACGGCAGGCTGTGACATCCCCAGGGCTTGTGCCGCACGCGTGATATTCTGCTCCTGCATGACAGCATCAAACACCGTCAGTAGATTAAGATCCACCGTGCGTAACTGTGGTTTAATTCCATCAGTAATCTGTGGTTGTTTAATATTATTTTCTGGCACTTCTGACTCCACTGTCACGCTACACTCCCTTCGCCAACGCACTGTAATAATTTCGAAAAATATGATTTACCATGCAGATACGACCAGCGAAAGAAAATTGTTTAAAAATCGGAATATATAAAGATTATCTAATAATGCTATAATACAAAACGGCACAAAGGATATGCTTAACTTTAGTGTTTGAATGAAACCATAAACCAAATCAATATACAATAACCATCCAGTTAAGGATGACTTAAGTATAATTAAACTGTTATCGACATTGAGCAGAATTAAGTTAACAATCTGTTATCAATGATTCTATTTGAAGGGAGAAAAAGCTCTCTCAAAAAAAGATAACTCGATGATAGTAAAACGGTTTAAAGAGAAAGCATTTGTGAGGACTGCGTTACCTGAAAAATACCCGTTATGTTTATTCGTTTCTGCAAATGTTTTTTAAGTCCAAAAATAGACAATTAGTTAAGTTAAAAATCAAAAACCCAGCACAATAAGCTAAACAACACACCCTCTCTGTTTAGCCTTCTGGGGCCGTTTTTACCATCAGGGGTTGACATGCCCAGCTGTATCCAGTACCACTAAAAGCATATTGAATTTAACGGAGCACGATTCATGACACGCACCATTCGTTTCATCGGTCTACTACTACTAAACGCATCCACTGTGCGCGGTAGACTGGCGGGCGAAATTCAGCGTTGAATCGTCACCAGTAAGACTAAAAACCCGCGCCACTGCGCGGGTTTTTTTATGCTCGTAGCAAGGCGCCCTAAGACTGACAAGGACCTAACCCATGAGCCAGCAAGTCATTATTTTCGATACTACTTTACGTGACGGTGAACAGGCATTACAGGCAAGCCTGAGTGTAAAAGAGAAACTGCAGATTGCGCTGGCTCTCGAGCGTATGGGCGTCGACGTGATGGAGGTCGGTTTCCCCGTCTCCTCTCCGGGTGATTTTGAATCCGTACAGACTATCGCCCGCACCATTAAAAACAGCCGCGTGTGCGGTCTGGCGCGCTGCGTAGAGAAAGACATCGACGTTGCGGCTGAGTCGCTGAAGGTGGCCGAAGCCTTCCGTATTCATACCTTTATTGCAACCTCACCAATGCACATCGCAACCAAGTTGCGCAGCACGCTGGATGAGGTCATTGAACGCGCGGTATACATGGTTAAGCGCGCACGCAACTACACCGATGACGTTGAATTCTCCTGTGAAGATGCGGGCCGTACGCCGATTGAAGACCTGGCGCGCGTAGTCGAAGCCGCCATCAACGCGGGCGCTAAAACCATCAACATCCCGGACACCGTCGGCTATACCATGCCGTTTGAGTTCTCCAACATCATTACCGGCCTGTATGAGCGCGTACCTAACATTGATAAAGCAATCATCTCAGTACATACCCATGATGATTTGGGCCTGGCCGTAGGCAATGCCATCGCTGCGGTGCACGCCGGTGCACGTCAGGTAGAAGGTGCAATGAACGGTATCGGTGAACGCGCGGGCAACTGTTCACTGGAAGAAGTGATCATGGCGATCAAGGTGCGCAAAGACATCATGAACGTGCACACCCGCATCAATCACAACGAAATCTGGCGCACCAGCCAGACCGTCAGCCAGATTTGCAACATGCCGATCCCGGCTAACAAGGCGATTGTTGGAACCGGCGCGTTCGCCCACTCCTCCGGTATTCACCAGGACGGCGTGCTGAAAAACCGTGAAAACTACGAAATCATGACTCCGGAATCCATCGGCCTGAACCAGGTTCAGCTGAACCTGACCTCCCGTTCCGGTCGTGCGGCAGTGAAACACCGGATGGAAGAGATGGGCTATCAGGACAGCGATTACAACATGGATCAGCTGTACGACGCGTTCCTGAAGCTGGCCGACAAGAAAGGCCAGGTATTCGATTACGACCTGGAAGCGCTGGCCTTCATCAACAAGCAGCAGGAAGAGCCAGAGCACTTCCGTCTGGACTACTTCAACGTGCAGTCCGGCTCCAGCGACATCGCTACCGCCTCGGTCAAGTTGGCCTGCGGTGATGAAATCAAAGCGGAAGCCGCCAACGGTAACGGCCCTGTGGATGCCATCTATCAGGCGATCAACCGCGTTACCGAGTACGACGTAGAGCTGGTGAAATACGACCTGACGGCGAAAGGGCACGGTAAAGACGCGCTGGGTCAGGTGGATATCGTCGTCAACTATAATGGCCGCCGTTTCCACGGTGTGGGCCTGGCGACGGATATTGTCGAATCCTCCGCGAAAGCGATGGTGCACGTCCTGAACAACATCTGGCGCGCCGCTGAAGTCGAAAAAGAGTTGCAACGCAAAGCTCAGAATAAAGAGAACAACAAGGAAACCGTGTAATGTCGAAGAACTACCATATTGCTGTGTTGCCGGGTGACGGTATTGGTCCGGAAGTGATGGCACAGGCGCTGAAAGTACTGGAAGCCGTTCGCTCGCGTTCTGCGATGAAAATTACCACCAGCCACTACGACGTGGGCGGTATTGCGATTGATAACCACGGAACGCCATTGCCGAAAGCCACCGTTGAAGGCTGCGAAAATGCCGATGCCGTGCTGTTTGGCTCCGTCGGTGGTCCAAAATGGGAACACCTGCCGCCAGCAGAGCAGCCAGAGCGCGGCGCGCTCCTGCCGCTGCGTAAACATTTTAAACTGTTCAGTAACCTGCGTCCGGCTAAGCTGTATCAGGGGCTGGAAGAGTTTTGTCCGCTGCGCGCGGATATCGCGGCCAACGGTTTCGACATCCTGTGCGTGCGTGAGCTGACGGGCGGGATCTACTTCGGTCAGCCAAAAGGTCGCGAAGGCAGCGGTCAGCACGAGAAAGCGTTTGATACCGAGGTGTACCACCGTTTCGAAATTGAACGTATCGCCCATATCGCCTTTGAATCTGCACGCAAGCGCCGCCATAAGGTGACTTCTATTGATAAAGCGAACGTGCTGCAGTCGTCCATTTTGTGGCGCGAGATCGTCAGTGAAGTCGCTAAGCAGTACCCGGACGTTGAGCTGTCGCATATGTACATCGACAACGCGACCATGCAGCTGATTAAGGATCCGTCCCAGTTTGACGTGCTGCTCTGCTCCAACCTGTTCGGCGATATTTTGTCTGACGAGTGCGCGATGATCACCGGCTCTATGGGCATGCTGCCATCCGCCAGCCTGAATGAAGAAGGCTTTGGCCTGTACGAACCGGCGGGCGGTTCCGCGCCGGATATCGCAGGCAAGAACATTGCGAACCCGATTGCGCAGATCCTCTCCCTGGCCCTGCTGCTGCGCTACAGCCTCGATGCAGGCGACGCAGCAACCGCAATTGAAAACGCCATTAACCGGGCGTTAGAAGAAGGCGTCCGTACCGGTGACTTAGCGCGCGGCACGGCAGCAGTCAGTACTGATGAAATGGGCGACATCATTGCCCGCTATGTCGCTGAAGGGGTGTAATCATGGCCAAGACGTTATATGAAAAATTGTTTGATGCGCACGTTGTCTACGAGGCGCCAAACGAAACCCCGCTGCTGTACATTGACCGCCACCTGGTGCACGAAGTGACCTCTCCGCAGGCCTTCGACGGCCTGCGCGCGCACAAGCGTCCGGTGCGCCAGCCGGGTAAAACCTTTGCCACGATGGATCACAACGTCTCCACCCAGACCAAAGACATTAATGCTTCCGGCGAGATGGCGCGCATCCAGATGCAGGAGCTGATCAAGAACTGCAACGAATTTGGCGTGGAGCTGTACGATCTGAACCACCCGTATCAGGGCATCGTCCACGTGATGGGACCTGAGCAGGGTATTACGCTGCCGGGCATGACCATCGTCTGCGGCGACTCCCATACCGCGACCCACGGCGCGTTTGGCGCGCTGGCGTTCGGCATCGGCACATCGGAAGTTGAGCACGTTCTGGCGACGCAAACTCTGAAACAGGGCCGCGCCAAAACCATGAAGATTGAGGTGAAGGGCAAAGCCGCGCCGGGTATCACCGCGAAAGATATCGTGCTGGCGATTATCGGCAAAACCGGCAGCGCAGGCGGTACCGGTCACGTGGTGGAATTCTGCGGCGACGCGATTCAAGCGCTGAGCATGGAAGGCCGTATGACCCTGTGCAACATGGCGATTGAGATGGGTGCTAAAGCAGGCCTGGTCGCACCGGACGAAACCACCTTCAACTATGTGAAAGGCCGTCTGCACGCGCCGAAAGGTCAGGATTTTGACGACGCGGTCGCATACTGGAAAACCCTGAAAACTGACGACGGTGCCACCTTTGATACCGTTGTCACGCTGCAGGCGGAAGAGATTGCGCCGCAAGTCACCTGGGGTACCAATCCTGGCCAGGTCATCTCCGTCAACGACAGCATTCCTGACCCGGCCTCCTTCGCCGATCCGGTCGAACGCGCCAGTGCGGAAAAAGCGCTGGCCTATATGGGGCTGAAACCCGGCGTACCGCTGACCGAGGTGAACATTGATAAGGTGTTCATCGGCTCCTGCACCAACTCCCGTATCGAGGACTTACGCGCGGCGGCAGAGATTGCCAAAGGCCGCAAAGTGGCGCCGGGCGTGCAGGCGCTGGTGGTTCCTGGCTCCGGTCCGGTGAAAGCCCAGGCGGAAGCGGAAGGACTGGATAAGATCTTTATCGAAGCAGGCTTCGAATGGCGTCTGCCGGGCTGCTCCATGTGTCTGGCGATGAACAACGACCGCCTGAATCCGGGCGAACGCTGCGCCTCCACCAGCAACCGTAATTTTGAAGGCCGTCAGGGCCGGGGTGGACGCACCCACCTGGTCAGCCCGGCAATGGCCGCCGCTGCGGCAGTCACCGGCCATTTCGCCGATATTCGCAGCCTGAAATAAGGAGACAATCATGGCAGAGAAATTTACCCAACATACGGGCCGTGTTGTCCCGCTGGACGCCGCTAACGTCGATACGGACGCGATCATTCCGAAGCAGTTTTTGCAGAAAGTGACCCGCACCGGTTTTGGCGCACACCTGTTCAACGACTGGCGTTTTCTGGACGACAAAGGCGAAGTGCCAAACCCGGAGTTCGTCCTGAACTTCCCGGAATACAAAGGTGCATCCATTCTTCTGGCGCGGGAAAACTTCGGCTGCGGCTCCTCGCGTGAGCATGCGCCCTGGGCGCTGACCGACTACGGCTTTAAGGTGGTTATCGCCCCGAGCTTCGCGGATATCTTCTACGGCAACAGCTTCAACAACCAGTTGCTGCCGGTGACGCTGAGCGACGAGCAGGTCGATGAACTGTTCGCGCTGGTTAAGGCAAATCCAGGGATGGCGTTTGAGGTGGATCTGGAAGCGGAAGTGGTGAAAGCCGGGGATAAGACCTACAGCTTCAGCATTGATGCCTTCCGTCGCCACTGCATGTTGAACGGTCTGGACAGCATTGGCCTGACGCTCCAGCACGAGGACGCCATCTCAGCGTACGAGAAAAAACAGCCTGCGTTTATGGGCTAAAGGCAATGGCCCGCAGGGCGCGGGCCATTGATAAGGGTGCGTTGAGGCTCAACCACTCTGGAGAGGCGGGGACACTTCCCCCGCCAATACCGCTAACGTTTCGCTTCGTAAGCCAACACTGCCGCCAGCTCTGTTTTCTCCTGTCTGAAGTGCAACTCACACAGCGAATCACGCACCATCCAGGTGAAGATCAATAGCGTCGTACAGATCAGAAACAAACCTAACAGCAGAGTACGTTTTGGCATTCCAGCCTCCTTATTGCTTTTCGGCAATGAAGAGACTAACCTCGCAATGTTGGTTGTGAAGTTGGTCTCCCCATCAGTTTTTTGATGTGGGACTCTCCACTGTTTGCCTCTTGCGAAAGCCTGAGGCAAACAGCCTCAAGCACCCGTCACGCACTCTATGCGCCTTCTCTGTATCTGTCAGAAAATCGTTTCATTTCGTGAAGCCGCCTTCCAGAATCAAACATCCTTGACCCGGCAGGTCAGCCCAAGCGTTACCACCGAAATGGCCGCAATCATCCAGTAAACCGAGGCATGACCATAACTTTGCGCCAGCGCGCCCTGAATCACTCCCGCCAGAATAACGCCCGTCGAAATACTGTTGGTAAAAAGCGTAGTCGCAGAGCCGGCGCGGCCGGGCATGAGATCCTGGAACCAGAGCATGCCGATCCCGGCAACGATGCCAATAAACACGGCATTAAACAGCTGCAGCGCCAGCAACGCTTCACGCGAATGGAAAAGGAGCAGCCCCGCGTAGAACAGCACCCCAGCCGCCACGGCAACGATCATCATTCGACGCTTTCCGAAGCGCTTAACGTAATACCCCGCCAGAATCATCGCCGGAATTTCCAGCCCGGCGGCGGTCCCCATTAAGATCCCCGCAAGCTTGTCCGTTAGGCCTAGATCGCTGCTGATCCACAGCGGCATATCAATAATGTACATGGTGTTGCAGGTCCACATCAGCGTGGAGGCGATAAACAGCATCCGCACGTTTTTATCCTGCCAGCCGCTCACCTGAGTGATGGGCTTATCCGTCGTCTGCTCAACCCGGGCGACAGACGGCAGCGCAAAGGCAATCAGAGCCAGACTGATAATAAAAATGCCTGCCGCGATAGAAAACATGACCGTAAAGCCATAGTTCAGCGCCAACATGAAGGCCAGCGGCGGGCCGATGACCCACGCCAGCGAGAGCTGTGCGCGCATCACCGAGCTGAACATCACTACCTCTCGCGCCGAGCTGTCGGCGTATTCACGGGCCAGCGCGAAGAGCTGCGGCATGGCGGTGTTCGCCAGAGAGGCCAGCAGCACGCCGCAGGTGATGAGCGTCAGGTAATGACGGTTAAAGGCAAAAAGCAGCGCGTTGCCCACGGCCATGGCGCAGCAAAAGAGGATCAGCCTGCGGCGATCGCCCTGGCTGTCGGATCGTTTCGCCAGCCCCAGGCTAACGAGGATCCCGGCAATCGCGTTAACGGTATAAAACAGCCCCACCCAAAACGGCTGCGCCCCCACCTCGCGGCTGAGAAACAGGCTCAGCGTCGGTGCCTGTAGCGCACCGGCCACGCCCATCATGAAGGCCACCAGCATAAAAGCAGCGTACACGCCATTCAGGCGGCGCCCCATCGTCATCAACCACAGCATGCGCAAGTCCTTGTGAAAGCGAATCGAAATTGGGTGAAAGAATAAACGAAAAAAGCCAGCAAAAACATTTTGCTGGCGGGTGATAAACACCAATACTCAGTCACACATGATCGAGGCGAGTTAGCGAGAAGAGGTCGGTTTCGTAACGTCCCACTGCATCAGATCTTCCAGGATTCTCAGCCGTTGCTCTGCACACTGGCGGGCCAGCCAGGACACTCCTTTTGTCGCTGAAAAGTACTGCTGATAAAACTGACGTGCGGTAGACCTCTTCATAATTTACCTCCTCACTTCATCAGGAAGCATTATTGGCTTAATATAGGGATTAATAAATTGCTGATTTTTTGTCAGGAGTTCCCCTTTTATGCCATCCGGTCGACTGCAACAACAATTCATTCGCCTGTGGCAGTGCTGCGAGGGTCAATCGCAGGAGACCACGCTTAACGAGCTGGCAGAACTCCTCAACTGCTCTCGCCGCCATATGCGCACGTTACTCAACACTATGCAGCAGCAGGGCTGGCTAAGCTGGGAGGCCGAGGCCGGACGCGGCAAGCGCTCACGCTTGACCTTCCTTTATACCGGCCTGGCGCTGCAGCAGCAGCGGGCGGAGGATCTGCTGGAGCAGGACCGTATCGATCAGCTGGTGCAGCTGGTGGGCGACAAGGCCGCCGTGCGCCAGATGCTGGTCTCACACCTGGGACGCAGCTTTCGTCAGGGACGCCACATTCTGCGGGTGCTTTACTATCGTCCGATGAAAAACCTGTTGCCCGGCACGGCATTGCGACGTTCTGAAACCCACATGGCCCGGCAGATATTCAGCGGTCTGACGAAAATAAATGAGGAAAACGGGGAACTGGAAGCGGATATCGCGCACCACTGGCAGCAGCTTTCCCCCCTGCACTGGCGTTTCTTTTTACGCCCGGGCATTCACTTCCACCATGGCCGCGAGCTGGAGATGCGTGACGTTATCGCCTCTTTAGAGCGCGCCCGCACGCTGCCGCTCTATTCGCATATCACGCGGATCCACTCCCCAACGGCCTGGACGCTGGATATTGAGCTGTCCCAGCCAGACAACTGGCTGCCGTGGCTTCTGGGCTACGTGCCCTCGATGATCCTGCCTGCCGAGTGGCGATCCCTGAACAATTTTTCCAGCCAGCCGATCGGTACAGGCCCCTACTCCGTTACGCGCAATAACAGCAATCAGCTGAAGATCCGCGCCTTTGATGACTATTTTGGCTATCGGGCGCTGATCGACGAAGTGAACGTCTGGGTGTTACCGGATCTCAACGAAGAGCTGAGCGCAGGCCTCACCCTGGAGGGGCCCACAACCAGCGAAAAGGCGTTCGAGAGTCGCCTGGAGGAGGGCTGCTACTATCTTCTTTTTGACAGCCGCAGCCATCGCGGGGCGAATCACGACGTCCGCAAGTGGATCAGCCATATTCTGGCCCCGGCTAACCTGATTTATCACGCTGAAGAACAATACCAGACCTGGTGGTTTCCGGCCTATGGCCTGCTTCCGCGCTGGCACCATGCACAGCCGGTGCGCAGTGAAAAACCCGCCGGGCTGGAGACCATCACCCTCAGCTACTATCGCGATCACATTGAGCACCGGTTTATCGCGAGGATCATGAGCAAGCTGCTCGCGGCCGAAGGCGTGACGCTGGCGATACAGGAAGTCGATTATGATGAATGGCACCGCGGGGATGTCGTCAGCGATATCTGGCTCAACAGCGCGAACTTCACGCTGCCGCTGGATTTCTCGCTCTTTTCACACCTGTATGAAGTGCCTCTCATTCAGCACTGCATCAGCCGGGACTGGCAGCAGGACGCCGCAAGGTGGCGGGCAGGAGAGATGGATCTGGCCGCGTGGTGCCAGGAGCTGCTGGCCGGGCAGACGATCGTACCGTTGATCCACCACTGGCTGCTGATCCAGGGACAGCGCAGCATGCGCGGCCTGCGGATGAATACCCTGGGCTGGTTTGATTTTAAATCCGCCTGGTTTGCGCCGCCGGAGCCATAACGCTTTCGTAATATTCACCAAATCATTACAATAGCGCCGTTCTCAACGGGGTGCTGCATCACAGATGTGCGCTGAGATAATACCCGTCGAACCTGATCCGGATAACGCCGGCGAAGGGATTTGAGGCTGTTTCTCAAAATCCTTTGCCACTCAACCCTGAGGTGCAAAGTGTTAAAAAACGTTCTTCCTCTGCTGGCGCTGGTTGCGCTGCCTGTTTTTGCTAAGCCTGTTCTGACGGTCTATACCTACGACTCCTTCTCCGCCGACTGGGGCCCCGGCCCGGTGGTTAAAAAAGCCTTTGAAGCCGACTGCAACTGCAAGCTGAAGTTCGTGGCGCTGGAAGATGGCGTGTCGCTGCTTAACCGCCTGCGCATGGAAGGGAAAAACAGCAAGGCCGACGTGGTGCTCGGGCTGGATAACAACCTGCTGGAAGCCGCCACGCAAACCAGACTGTTTGCCAAAAGCGGCGTAGCGGCAGATGCCGTCAACGTGCCGGGCGGCTGGAAAAACGACACCTTCGTTCCCTTCGATTACGGCTACTTTGCGTTCGTCTACGATAAAAACAAGCTGAAGAACCCGCCGAAGAGCCTGAAAGAGCTGGTCGAAAGCGATCAGAAGTGGCGCGTGATTTATGAAGATCCACGCACCAGCACGCCGGGTCTGGGCCTGCTGCTGTGGATGCAGAAAGTCTACGGCGACAAAACGCCGGAGGCGTGGCAGAAGCTGGCTGCGAAAACCGTTACGGTCACTAAAGGCTGGAGCGAAGCCTACGGCCTGTTCCTGAAAGGCGAAAGCGATCTGGTGCTGAGCTACACCACCTCTCCGGCCTATCATATTATTGCCGAGAAGAAAGACAACTACGCGGCTGCGAATTTCGCTGAAGGTCACTACCTGCAGGTTGAAGTGGCTGCCCGCACCGCCGCCAGCAAACAGCCGGAACTGGCCGAGAAGTTCCTGAAATTTATGGTCTCCCCGGCATTCCAGAACGCCATTCCGACGGGCAACTGGATGTACCCGGTTACCGACGCGGCGCTGCCGGCAGGCTTTGAGCAGCTGAACAAACCGCAGACCGCGCTGGAATTTACGCCGCAGCAGGTTGCCGCGCAGCGCGCCGCATGGATAAGCGAATGGCAACGCGCCGTCAGCCGCTGATCCCCGGCTGGTTAGTTCCCGGACTGATTGCCGCCATACTGATGGTGGTCGTCAGTCTGGGAGCGTTTCTGGCGCTGTGGTTTAACGCGCCAGAGAGCGATCTGCTCGCGCTCTGGCACGATAGCTATCTCTGGCACGTTATCCGTTTCTCCTTCTGGCAGGCGTTTCTTTCCGCGCTGCTGTCAGTCATCCCGGCCATTTTCCTTGCGCGCGCCCTCTATCGCAGACGTTTCCCCGGCAGGCTGGCACTGCTGCGCCTGTGCGCTATGACGCTGATCCTGCCCGTGCTGGTGGCGGTGTTCGGGATTCTGAGCGTATACGGTCGCCAGGGCTGGCTGGCCTCGCTCTTCGCGTCTTTAGGCCTGGAATGGACCTTCTCTCCCTACGGGCTGAAGGGCATCCTGCTGGCACACATTTTCTTCAATATGCCGATGGCGACGCGCCTCTTTTTGCAGGCGCTGGAGAACATACCCGGCGAACAGCGCCAGATTGCCGCCCAGCTTGGCATGCGCGGATGGTCATTCTTCCGCTTTGTCGAATGGCCGTGGCTGCGACGCCAGATTGCCCCGGTGGCCGCGCTGATCTTTATGCTCTGTTTCGCCAGCTTTGCGACCGTGCTTTCTCTCGGCGGCGGCCCGCAGGCCACCACCATTGAGCTGGCGATCTATCAGGCATTAAGTTACGACTACGATCCGGGGCGCGCCGCGTTGCTGGCGATCGTACAGATGGTGTGCTGCCTGGCGCTGGTGTTACTCAGCCAGCGGCTGAGCAAAGCGATCCCCGCAGGAAGCAATAATCTTTCTGGCTGGCGCGATCCGCAGGACAGCCTGCACAGCCGCATCTCGGACGTGATGCTGATTGCGCTGGCGCTCCTGCTTCTGCTGCCGCCGCTGCTGGCCGTGATCGCCGATGGCCTCAACAGGAATGTGGTATCGGTACTTCAACAGCCGGTCCTGTGGCAAGCCACATGGACCTCATTGCGTATCGCGCTGGCAGCCGGGCTAATCTGCGTGGCGCTGACCATGATGCTGCTCTGGAGCAGCCGCGAGCTGTACGCGCGACATGCCCGTAAAGCCGGACACGCGCTGGAACTGACGGGCATGCTGATCCTGGCGATGCCGGGCATTGTGCTGGCGACCGGCTTCTTTTTAATGTTTAACAGCACCATCGGCCTGCCGGAAAGCGCCGACGGCATCGTCATTTTTACCAACGCCTTAATGGCCATACCGTACGCGCTGAAGGTGCTGGAAAACCCGATGCGGGATGTTAACAGCCGGTACAGCGCCCTGTGCCAGTCCCTTGGCATTATGGGCTGGCGGCGGCTGAAAGTGGTCGAACTACGCGCCCTGAAGCGGCCGCTCGCCCAGGCGATGGCCTTCGCCTGCGTGCTGTCGATTGGGGATTTTGGCGTGGTGGCCCTCTTTGGCAACGAGGATTTCCGCACGCTGCCGTTCTGGCTTTATCAGCAAATTGGCTCCTATCGCAGCCAGGACGGCGCGGTCACGGCACTTTTACTGCTGGTGCTGTGCTTTGCGTTATTTACCGTTATCGAAAAACTCCCGGGGCGTGATGTTAAAACTGACTGATGTAACCTGGCTTTACCAGCATCTGCCGATGCGTTTTACCCTCTCTGTTCGTCAGGGAGAGCGAATTGCGGTGCTTGGCCCAAGCGGGGCCGGTAAAAGTACCCTGCTCAATTTGATTGCCGGTTTTTTGCAGCCTGTCAGCGGGTCGATAGTCATTGATAATGGCGAGTATACCTACGCTCCGCCGGCTAAGCGCCCGGTGTCGATGCTGTTTCAGGAAAACAATCTGTTTAATCACCTTACGGTGTGGCAGAACATCGCGCTGGGAATCGATCCGGGGTTAAAACTCAATGCTGCGCAGCGTCAGAAGCTGGAGGCGATTGCCGAACAAATGGGCCTGTCCGCGTTGATTTCAAGACTGCCCGGTGAGCTTTCCGGCGGCCAGCGTCAGCGCGTGGCGCTGGCACGTTGTCTGGTGCGCGAGCAGCCGCTGCTGCTGCTCGACGAACCCTTCTCGGCACTCGACCCGGCCCTGCGCCAGGAGATGCTCTCGCTGGTGGAAGAGGTTTGCCAGCGCCAGCAGATCACAATGCTGATGGTTTCGCACAGCATTGAAGATGCCGCACGCATTGCGCCGCGATCGGTAGTGATCGCGGAGGGACGGATTTTGTGGGATGGAGAAACAGAAGAACTTCTGAGTGGTAACGCGGGGGCGTCTTCATTGTTAGGCATTCGTGCGGTCTGACGCCCTCACCCTGGCCCTCTCCCACGGGGAGAGGGAAAACACCTTAACGGCTCACCACCTTCAGCAGGATTTCGCCGTACACCGGCATCAGCGGATGACGAATCAGCGCGACCAGCGCTACCACCGCCACGCCCAGCGTCAGCGGGGCCAGCCAGAGCAGGCGCGTGCGCGGGAGATAGTGCGTCAGGCGATCGACACTGGCTTTCGCGCTGCGCCATAGCCGCCAGCAGAGCCAGGCCGCCAGCCACAGCAGTACCGCCGTTCCCAGCAGCAGCCACTTGAACTCACCGCTTTGCATACCGTCAGGGATATCAATGGCCGCACCCGCGAGGATCCCCGGCAGGAAGTAAAACGGCGGCCAGAATACGCAGCCGATAATGTTCGGCACCACGAATTTTGCGACGGGCAGATCCAGCATCCCCGCCACCATCGGCACCAGCGGACGCGTTGGCCCGACAAAGCGGCCTACCAGAATGGTGAACATGCTGTGCTGGTGCAGCGCATGTTCGGTTTTATCCAGCAGCGCTTTGTTCTTTTTCATGAACGACCAGCGGTGCAGCGGCTTCTTAAAGCGCCAGCCCAGCCAGAAGGAGATCCAGTCCCCCAGCAGGCAGCCGATAATCCCGGCCAGCCACGCCTGCCAGAAATTGACCTCACCGCTGCCAATAAGCGCCCCAAGCCCCGCCATCATCACGGTGCCGGGCAGGATCAGCCCAACCAGCGCCAGCGATTCCAGAAACGCCACCAGCGCCACAGCGATGAGCGAGTACATAACGGACTGGGTAATAAAGTGTTCCAGCAATGCCTGCATAACTATTCCGGTCAGAAAACGAATCAGCGATTCTGCTTAGCGCCCCGCACCGCGTCAAGGCATCAATTGTCTGAATAGTTTACAGGATGCTCCTGAAGTTCACCTGAATGTTTACCGTTTATTCACATCCCGCGCGGAATTCACTGGGACTGGCGCCTGTGCACTTCTTAAACACGCGAGAGAAATAGAGCTGATCTTCAAAGCCCACGTTGCGTCCGACGGTCGCGATAGGCATCCGGGTGGTGCTCAGCAACAGCTTTGCCTGGCTGATGCGCTGATCCTCACGCCAGCTCAGCACGCTCACGCCAAGCTGCTGGCGGAACAGGTGTGACAGGCGGGACGGCGAAAGACAGACGTGCTGGGCAACGCTGGCGATATCAAACTGGCTGTCGGCCAGATGGTCGCTGATGTACTGGCAGGCGTCGCGGACGCGGTTATCCAGCGGCGGGTTAAGCGACTCGTTGATCGCCTCCATGCGGCGCAGCAGCACCTGCTCAAGCAGGTTGATCGCCAGCAGTTCGGCATAGCGCCCGCCCGCCTGCCCCGCCTCAATAATTTGTGCGAACAGTTCACGAAACTGCGCCAGATGCGCCTCATCCGGACGATAAAAACCGGTTTGCGCGAAAATAGCCGGCCATGAGAGCCACTCCTGCCAGTAGGCGCGCGGGCGGAAATAGACCCACTGGTGATACCACTCTTTGGCGTCCGGGTGACGCCCGTAGTGGTGGATCTCCCCCGGCGGGAACAGCAGCATATCGCCCGGGCGGCAAACAAACTGCCGATCGCCGTTTTTGATCACCCCTTCCCCGCGTACGGTCAGGTTCAGAATATACCCTTTCATGCCGAGCGGCCGGTCGACGTAAAAATCGAGATACCCCTCGGCCTCAATTGGCGTCAGCCCCGCCACCAGATGGGCGTTAAATGAGTATCCCGGCAGCAGGGGATCGTTTTGCGGTTCGGCCATAGATTCAGTTCTCCCAAGGGTCCTGAAGGAAACCATTTGTCCATATCGTTAAAAGCAGTATAAAAATGGCCTGCGAAAAGATCCAAAAAGCATCACGCCTCTTTTACGTCCGCCATGTTTCAGCCTTTTCCCCTGATTTTTCTGCCGACACGGGCAGAGAAGCAGTAACAAAAGTGTCTATAAGTGCGGCAGAAATGTCCACATTGAATATTTGCACGGCGTCACACTTTCCGTCGTAACAGCAATTTAGTCCATAAGATTAGCGGATCCTGCCTGACGATTTTTGTCCCCAGTCTCTAATGTTCTTCCATACCTGTTTCGGATGGAGCAACACCATGGCAATTGCAATTGGCCTCGATTTTGGCAGCGACTCGGTTCGCGCGCTGGCAGTGGACTGTACGACTGGCCAGGAGATAGCAACCAGCGTTGAGTGGTATCCGCGCTGGCAAGAGGGGCGCTACTGCGACGCGCCAAACAACCAGTTCCGTCACCACCCGCGCGATTACATTGAATCGATGGAAGCGGCGATCAAAACCGTGCTGGCTGAACTGACTGACGCCCAGCGGGCCGACGTCGTGGGGATTGGCGTCGACAGCACCGGTTCAACGCCAGCCCCGGTGGACGCTGAAGGCCGCGTGCTGGCGCTGCGCCCGGAGTTTGCCGACAACCCGAACGCCATGTTCGTGCTGTGGAAAGACCATACCGCCGTGGAAGAGGCGGAAGCCATCACCCGCTTATGCCATCAGCCGGGCAAAACCGACTACTCGCGCTACATCGGCGGCATCTACTCCAGCGAATGGTTCTGGGCCAAAATCCTGCACGTTACCCGCGCGGACGCTTCGGTCGCCCAGGCCGCGGCATCATGGATTGAGCTGTGCGACTGGGTTCCCGCCCTGCTCTCCGGCACCACTCGCCCGCAGGATATCCGCCGCGGCCGCTGCAGCGCCGGGCATAAATCCCTGTGGCATGAAGGCTGGGGCGGTCTTCCTCCGGCAGCGTTCTTCGATGAACTTGACCCGATCATCAACAAAAATCTGAAATACCCGCTCTTTACCGACACCTTCACCGCCGATATTCCGGTCGGCACGCTCTGCGAAGAGTGGGCGACGCGTCTCGGCCTGCCGCAAAGCGTGACCATTTCCGGCGGCGCGTTCGACTGCCACATGGGTGCCGTGGGTGCGGGTGCGCAGCCTAACACGCTGGTGAAAGTGATTGGCACCTCCACCTGCGACATTCTGACGGCAGATAAAGCCAGCGTCGGCGACCGCGCGGTGAAAGGGATCTGCGGCCAGGTTGACGGCAGCGTGGTGCCAGATTTTATCGGCCTCGAAGCCGGTCAGTCCGCGTTTGGCGATATCTACGCCTGGTTTGGCCGGGTGCTCGGCTGGCCGCTGGATCAGCTGGCTGCCGCGCATCCTGAGCTGAAAACACAGATTACCGCGAGCAAAAAACAGCTCCTGCCGCAGCTCACCGAAGCCTGGGCAAAAAATCCGACCCTCGACCACCTGCCGGTGGTGCTGGACTGGTTTAACGGTCGCCGCACGCCGTTTGCCAACCAGCGCCTGAAGGGGGTGATTACCGATCTCAACCTGGCGACCGATGCCCCGGCGCTGTTCGGCGGTCTGATTGCCGCCACCGCGTTCGGCGCGCGCGCCATTATGGAGTGCTTCACCGAACAGGGCATCGACGTGAACAACGTGATGGCGCTGGGGGGTATCGCCCGTAAAAATCCGGTGATTATGCAGGCCTGCTGCGACGTCCTGAACCGTCCGCTGCAGATTGTGGCCTCCGATCAGTGCTGTGCGCTGGGCGCCGCGATTTTCGCTGCCGTGGCCGCAGGCGTTCATGCGGATATCCCGACGGCGCAGCAGCACATGGCAAGCGCCGTCGAAAACACGCTCCAGCCGCGTGTCCAGCAGGCACAACGCTTTGAACAGCTTTATCAGCGCTACCAGCAATGGGCAAAAAGCGCCGAGCTTCACTATCTCCCTGTCGCCGCCCCGGCCAAAAGCACCGCGGACACTACGGCAACCCTGACCCATTAAGGACACGATGATGACCATTTTTAATAATTATGAAGTGTGGTTTGTGATTGGCAGCCAGCATCTGTACGGACCGGAAGCGCTGCAGCAGGTAACGAAACATGCGGAGCACGTGGTTAACGCGCTGAACGCGGAAGCCAAACTGCCGTGCAAACTGGTGCTGAAGCCGCTGGGTACAACGCGGGACGAAATCACCAATATCTGCCGTGACGCCAACTACGACGACAAATGCGCCGGCCTGGTTGTGTGGCTGCACACCTTCTCACCGGCCAAAATGTGGATCAACGGCCTGGCAATCCTCAACAAACCGCTGCTGCAGTTCCACACTCAGTTCAATGCCTCCCTGCCGTGGGACAGCATCGACATGGACTTCATGAACCTGAACCAGACCGCGCACGGCGGCCGCGAGTTCGGCTTCATCGGCGCGCGCATGCGCCAGCAGCACGCTGTGGTCACCGGCCACTGGCAGGACGGCAAGGCACAACAGCGTATCGGCTCCTGGATGCGTCAGGCGGTCTCTAAGCAGGATACCCGTCACCTGAAAGTGGTGCGTTTCGGCGACAACATGCGTGAAGTGGCGGTGACCGACGGTGACAAAGTGGCCGCGCAGATCAAGTTCGGCTTCTCCGTGAATACCTGGGCGGTGGGCGACCTGGTGCAGGTGGTGAATGAAATCAGCGACGGCGACGTGAGCGCGCTGGTGGACGAGTACGAAAGCAGCTACCGCCTGACGCCTGCGGCACAAATCAACGGCGACAAGCGCCAGAACGTGCTGGATGCCGCACGCATTGAGCTGGGCATGAAGCGTTTTCTGGAACAGGGCGGCTTCCATGCTTTTACTACCACTTTCGAAGACCTCCACGGCCTGAAACAGCTGCCGGGTCTGGCAGTACAACGTCTGATGCAGCAGGGCTACGGCTTTGCGGGTGAAGGCGACTGGAAAACTGCCGCTCTGCTTCGCATCATGAAGGTGATGTCGACCGGTCTGCAGGGCGGCACCTCCTTTATGGAGGACTACACCTACCACTTCGAGAACGGCAACGATCTGGTGCTCGGTTCGCACATGCTGGAAGTGTGTCCCTCCATCGCGGTTGAAGAGAAACCGATCCTTGACGTGCAGTACCTCGGCATCGGCGGCAAAGCGGATCCGGCCCGTCTGATCTTCAACACCCGTACCGGTCCGGCCATCAACGCCAGCCTGATCGACCTCGGCGACCGCTTCCGCCTGCTGGTGAACTGTGTCGATGCGGTTGAAACTCCGCACTCTCTGCCGAAGCTGCCGGTCGCCAATGCCCTGTGGAAAGCGCAGCCGGACCTGCCAACCGCGTCAGAGGCTTGGATCCTGGCGGGTGGCGCGCACCACACCGTCTTCAGCCACGCGCTGGACCTGAACGATATGCGCCAGTTTGCCGAGCTGCACGATATCGAGCTGACCGTGATTGATAACGACACCCGTCTGCCAGCCTTTAAAGACGCGCTGCGCTGGAACGAAGTCTATTACGGTTCAAAACGCTAAGTACGTAATGCCCGGTGGCGCTGCGCTCGCCGGGCAGGGAGACAACGATGTTAGAAGATCTCAAACGTCAGGTACTTGAAGCCAACCTGGCGCTGCCAAAACATAACCTGGTGACCCTGACCTGGGGCAACGTTAGCGCCGTTGACCGGGAAAAAGGGGTATTCGTGATCAAGCCTTCGGGCGTGGATTACACGGTGATGACCGCAGAGGATATGGTCGTGGTCAGCATCGAAACGGGTGAAGTGGTGGAAGGTAACAAAAAACCGTCGTCCGATACGCCCACCCACCGTCTGCTGTACCAGTCCTTCCCGACTATCGGCGGCATCGTGCATACCCATTCGCGTCACGCGACCATCTGGGCGCAGGCGGGCCAGCCCATTCCGGCCACCGGCACCACCCACGCGGACTACTTTTACGGCACCATTCCCTGTACGCGTCTGATGACCGATGCGGAGATTAACGGCGAGTACGAATGGGAAACCGGGAACGTGATCGTCGAAACCTTTGAAAAACAGGGGATCGACGCGGCGCAAATGCCCGGCGTACTGGTGCATTCCCACGGCCCGTTTGCCTGGGGTAAAAACGCGCAAGACGCAGTGCATAACGCAATAGTGCTGGAGGAAATCGCCTACATGGGGATCTTCTGCCGCCAGTTGGCACCGCAGTTGCCGGATATGCAGCAAACCCTGCTGGATAAACACTACCTGCGCAAGCACGGCGCGAAGGCCTATTACGGACAATAAACTGTATATATCCCCAGCATAAAACATTCAACCAGGCTATAATCAGGCCTGGTTTTGTTTTGTGGGATAGCGGCGTGGCACAGGCGCAAGAAGGCTTTTTACTGACCCGACACTGGCGGGATACCCCTCAGGGCACCGAGGTTGCGTTCTGGCTGGCGACAGATAACGGCCCGCTGCACGTTACGCTTCCTCCTCAGGAATCCGTGGCGTTTATCCCTGAACATTACGTCGAGAAGGTAAAACAACTGCTGCGCGATGAGAACGGCTGGCGCCTCACTCCTCTTGAGCTAAAAGATTTCCATCGTCAGCCGGTGTATGGCCTTTACTGCCGCGCCCATCGCCAGCTGATGCGCTACGAAAAACTGCTGCGCGAAGCGGGCGTGACGCTCTACGAAGCGGACATTCGTCCGCCGGAACGCTTTCTGATGGAGCGGTTTATTACCGCCCCCGTCTGGGTTGACGGCGCTGAGCAAAACGGCACCCTTATCAACGCTCGCCTGAAGCCTAATCCGCATTATCGCCCCCCGCTAAAGTGGGTTTCCCTGGATATCGAAACCACCCGCCACGGCGAACTGTACTGCATCGGCCTGGAAGGCTGCGGGCAGCGGGTTGTCTATATGCTCGGACCGCCGAACGGCGATGCGTCCGCGCTCGATTTTCAGCTTGAGTACGTCAACAGCCGACCGCAGCTGCTGGAGAAGCTTAACCAGTGGTTTGCCGAGCACGACCCGGACGTGCTGATCGGCTGGAACGTGGTGCAGTTTGACCTGCGCGTGCTGCAAAAACACGCAGAGCGGTATCGCATTCCACTGATGCTCGGGCGCGGAAATACGGAGCTGGAGTGGCGCGAGCACGGCTTTAAGAACGGCGTGTTCTTTGCGCAGGCCAATGGCCGCCTGATTATCGACGGCATCGAGGCGCTGAAATCCGCGTTCTGGAATTTCTCCTCCTTCTCTCTGGAAGCGGTAGCGCAGGAATTGCTCGGTGAAGGCAAATCCATCGACAATCCGTGGGACCGCATGGACGAGATTGACCGGCGCTTCAACGAAGACAAACCGGCGCTCGCCACCTATAACCTGAAAGACTGCGAGCTGGTGACGCAAATATTCCACAAAACCGAGATCATGCCGTTCCTGCTGGAGCGCGCGACGGTAAATGGCCTCGCGGCTGACAGGCACGGCGGCTCGGTAGCCGCCTTTAGCCACCTCTATTTCCCACGAATGCACCGTGCGGGCTATGTTGCGCCCAACCTCGGCGACGTGCCGCCGCAAGCCAGCCCCGGCGGCTACGTGATGGACTCCCGCCCAGGACTGTATGATTCGGTTCTGGTGCTGGACTACAAAAGCCTCTACCCGTCAATTATCCGCACTTTCCTTATTGACCCGGTGGGGCTGGTGGAGGGGATGGCGCAGCCAGACGACGCGCACAGCACCGAAGGTTTTCTCGGAGCACGCTTCTCGCGCGAAAAACACTGTCTGCCGGAGATTGTGGGGAACATCTGGCACGGCCGCGACGAGGCGAAACGTCATGGCAACAAGCCGCTCTCGCAGGCCCTGAAAATTATTATGAACGCTTTCTACGGCGTGCTGGGTACCAGCGCCTGCCGCTTCTTCGATCCGCGTCTGGCGTCGTCCATCACCATGCGCGGACACGACATCATGCGTCAGACCAAAGCGCTGATTGAATCCCGGGGCTATGACGTTATCTACGGCGACACGGATTCAACCTTTGTGTGGCTTAAGGGCGCACATTCAGAAGACGACGCCTCACGAATCGGCAAAGAGCTGGTGGCCTTCGTAAACGACTGGTGGCAGGAACATTTGCAAAAAGAGCGGTTAACCAGCGCATTAGAACTGGAATTTGAAACCCACTTTGCCCGCTTTTTAATGCCCACCATCCGCGGTACTGACCAGGGCAGCAAGAAGCGCTACGCCGGACTGATCCAGGAGGGTGAAAAGCAGAGAATGGTGTTTAAGGGTCTGGAGACGGTGCGCACTGACTGGACGCCGCTGGCCCAGCAGTTCCAGCAGACGCTCTATCTGCGGGTGTTTCGCAATGAGCCGTATCAGGACTACGTGCGCGAAACGATCGCCAGCCTGATGGCCGGCGAGCTGGATGACCAGCTGGTGTATAGCAAGCGCCTGCGCCGCCCGCTGGCGGAGTACCAGCGCAACGTCCCGCCCCACGTGCGCGCCGCGCGCCTGGCGGACGAAGAGAATGTACGCCGGGGACGCGCGCCGCAGTATCAGAACCGGGGGACGATAAAATACGTCTGGACAACGAACGGGCCGGAGCCCGTTGATTACCAGCAGTCGTCTCTCGATTACGATCACTACCTGACCCGCCAGCTTCAGCCGGTTGCGGAGGGAATTTTACCGTTCATCGACGACGATTTTGCTACACTTGTGACAGGGCAACTTGGCCTATTTTGACGCGTGACGAAATGGCTGCCATCCAGTACCATAGCGCCCTTTCCATTCCCGGACCCATTTTTCGATGACCGTCTTTTTTGACGGGGGTCGAACTATTGCCTGCAATTAAAGATTAGAGCCGAACAACTATGCCTTTTACACTTGGTCAACGCTGGATCAGCGATACAGAAAGCGAACTTGGATTAGGAACCGTCGTTGCCGTTGATGCGCGCATGGTTACCCTCCTCTTCCCTGCTACCGGTGAAAACCGCCTGTACGCCCGCAATGACTCCCCTGTGACCCGCGTAATGTTCAATCCGGGCGACACCGTGACCAGCCACGAAGGCTGGCAGCTAAAGGTTGAAGACGTAAAAGAAGAGAATGGACTGCTCGCCTACATCGGAACGCGTCTTGATACCGAAGAGACGAACGTCATCCTGCGTGAAGTACTGCTCGACAGCAAACTGGTTTTCAGCAAGCCGCAGGACCGCCTGTTTGCCGGGCAAATCGACCGTATGGATCGCTTCTCCCTGCGCTACCGCGCGCGTAAGTTCCAGAGCGAACAGTACCGCATGCCGTGGAGCGGCCTGCGCGGTCAGCGCACCAGCCTGATCCCCCACCAGCTGAATATCGCCCATGACGTGGGCCGTCGCCATGCGCCCCGCGTGCTGCTGGCTGACGAAGTGGGCCTGGGTAAAACCATCGAAGCGGGCATGATCCTGCACCAGCAGCTGCTCTCCGGCGCTGCCGAGCGCGTGCTGATTGTGGTGCCGGAAACGCTGCAACACCAGTGGCTGGTGGAGATGCTGCGCCGTTTTAACCTGCGCTTCTCCCTGTTCGACGACGAGCGCTATGCCGAAGCGCAGCACGACGCGGACAACCCGTTTGAAACCGAACAGCTGGTGATCTGCTCGCTGGATTTCGTGCGCCGCAGCAAGCAGCGTCTTGAGCATTTGTGCGATGCCGAATGGGACCTGATGGTCGTCGATGAAGCACACCACCTGGTGTGGAGCGAAGATGCCCCAAGCCGCGAATATATGGCGATTGAACAGCTTGCCGAGCGCGTGCCCGGCGTCCTGCTGCTGACCGCAACGCCGGAGCAGCTCGGTCTGGAAAGTCACTTCGCCCGTCTGCGCCTGCTCGATCCAAACCGTTTCCACGACTTCGCTCAGTTCGTGGAAGAGCAGAACAACTACCGTCCGGTTGCGGATGCCGTCGCGCTGCTGCTGGCGGGTAAACGTCTCTCAAACGACGAACTTAACACCTTGAGCGATCTAATTGGCGAGCAGGATATCGAGCCGCTGCTGCAGGCCGCGAACAGCGACAGCGAGAATGCGGGATCCGCGCGTAAAGAACTGATCGACATGCTGATGGACCGTCACGGCACCAGCCGCGTGCTGTTCCGCAACACCCGTAACGGCGTGAAAGGGTTCCCTAAACGCGAACTGCACACCATCAAGCTCCCGCTGCCGACGCAGTATCAGACGGCGATTAAAGTCTCCGGCATTATGGGCGCGCGCAAAACTCAGGAAGAGCGCGCGCGTGACATGCTCTACCCGGAGCAGATTTATCAGGAATTTGAAGGCGATACCGGCACCTGGTGGAACTTCGACCCGCGCGTGGAGTGGCTGATGGGCTACCTGACCGCGCACCGCTCCCAGAAAGTGCTGGTGATCTGCGCCAAAGCTGCCACCGCGCTGCAGCTGGAACAGGTTCTGCGCGAGCGCGAAGGCATTCGTGCCGCCGTGTTCCACGAAGGCATGTCCATCGTCGAGCGCGACCGCGCGGCGGCGTGGTTCAGTGAAGAGGACAGCGGCGCGCAGGTGATGCTGTGCTCCGAAATCGGTTCTGAAGGGCGTAACTTCCAGTTCGCCAGCAATCTGGTGATGTTCGATCTGCCGTTCAACCCGGATCTGCTGGAGCAGCGTATCGGCCGTCTGGATCGCATCGGCCAGGCGCATGATATTCAGATCCACGTGCCGTACCTGGAAAAAACCGCTCAGTCGGTACTGGTGCGCTGGTTCCACGAAGGTCTGGATGCGTTTGAGCATACCTGCCCAACGGGCCGCACCATTTATGACCAGGTGCATGGCGATCTGATCGGTTACCTCGCCGCGCCGGAAAATACCGACGGTTTTGACGATCTGATTAAATCCTGCCGCGAGAAACATGAAGCGCTGAAGGCGCAGCTTGAACAGGGGCGCGACCGCCTGCTGGAGATCCACTCCAACGGTGGCGAAAAAGCGCAGGCGCTTGCCGAGAGCATTGAAGAACAAGATGACGACACCAGCCTGATCGGCTTCTCCATGAACCTGTTCGACATTGTCGGGATTAACCAGGACGATCGTGGCGAGAACCTGATCGTGTTAACCCCGTCAGACCACATGCTGGTGCCCGATTTCCCGGGCCTGCCGGAAGATGGCTGTACCATCACCTTCGAGCGTGACGTGGCGCTGTCCCGTGAAGATGCTCAGTTCATCACCTGGGAACACCCGCTGATCCGCAACGGGCTGGATCTGATCCTCTCCGGTGATACCGGCAGCAGCACCATCTCCCTGTTGAAAAACAAGGCGCTGCCCGTAGGCACGCTGCTGCTGGAGCTGATCTATGTTGTGGAAGCGCAGGCGCCGAAACAGCTGCAGCTCAACCGCTTCCTGCCGCCAACGCCGGTGCGTTTGCTGCTGGATAAAAACGGTACGAACCTGGCCGGCCAGGTGGAGTTCGAAAGCTTCAACCGCCAGCTGAGCGCGGTGAACCGCCATACCGGCAGCAAGCTGGTGAACGCGGTGCAGCAGGACGTGCACGCCATTCTCCAGCAGGGCGAAATCCAGATCGAAAAAGCGGCCCGAGACCTGATTGACGCCGCGCGCAATGAAGCCGACGAGAAACTTTCTGCCGAGCTGTCCCGTCTGGAAGCGTTAAAAGCGGTCAACCCGAACATCCGCGACGACGAACTGGCGGCAATTGAAAGCAACCGTCAGCAGGTGCTGGAAAGTCTGAATCAGGCAGGCTGGCGTCTGGATGCCCTGCGTCTTATCGTTGTGACGCATCAGTAAACGGAGCGCAAGATGGTGATGGAGCCGTATAATCCGCCGCAGGATCCCTGGCTGGTCATTTTGTATCAGGATGAACACATTATGGTGGTCAATAAACCGAGCGGCCTGTTGTCCGTGCCGGGCCGTCTGGATGAGCACAAGGACAGCGTGATGACGCGCATTCAGCGCGATTATCCGCAGGCCGAGTCCGTCCATCGCCTGGACATGGCCACCAGCGGCGTGATTGTGGTGGCGCTGAATAAAGCAGCGGAGCGCGAGCTGAAGCGTCAGTTCCGCGAGCGCGAGCCGAAGAAGCAGTATGTTGCCCGCGTCTGGGGCCACCCGGCGCAGGCGGAAGGGCTGGTGGATTTACCGCTGATTTGCGACTGGCCGAACAGGCCAAAGCAGAAGGTGTGTTATGAAACCGGCAAGGCCGCGCAAACCGAATATGAAGTGCTGGAGTACGCGCCGGATAACACCGCGCGCGTCCTGCTTAAGCCGATTACCGGACGTTCACACCAGCTGCGCGTGCATATGCTTGCGCTGGGTCACCCGATTCTGGGTGACCGCTTCTACGCCCCGCCAGAGGCCCTGGCGTTAGCGCCACGCCTGCAGCTTCATGCGCAGACGCTCACCATCACCCACCCTACTTTCGGTAACGCGATGACGTTTAAAGCCCCGGTGGACTTCTGAAAAAAAAGCCCGACATTGTCGGGCTTTTTCTTATTTGAAACCTTTCTTCTCTTTAATGAGCTCGTACGCCTTCTGGATTTCCTGCGCTTTTTGCTTCGCCATCTCCATCATTTCCGGCGGTAAGCCTTTCGCCACCAGCTTGTCAGGATGATGCTCGCTCATCAGCTTACGGTAGGCACGTTTAATCGTGGTTTGATCGTCCGTGGGCTTCACGCCAAGCACGTTGCAGGCATCTTCCAGCGTCGGGCCACGCTGCGCCTGCTGCCATGCACCGCCGGAAGACTGCTGGTGATAGCCGCCGCCAAACTGGGCGCCGCCCTGCATCATGCGCAGGAACTGGTCAAACTGCATACGGGAGATACCCAGTTCTTCCGCAATAACGTACAGGACATCGCGTTCATTGGGGTGAAGCGAGCCGTCGGCAAACGCCGCCTGGATTTGGATTTCCAGAAACATCCGAATTAAATCAAAACGTCCGAAGCAGATGCTGCGGAACTGGCGCATCTTTTCACGCAGCGGATAGTTATCCGATTTACCGATGCGAAACGCATTCTGCGCCGCCAGGCGGGACTCACCATGCAGGTTCATGCGATCCATAAAAACGCTGGCAATCTGAATATCCGCTTCGGTCACGCGGCCTTTGGATTTGGTTAAGTGCCCCATGACCTCAAAGGTGGTGGAGAAAAAGAGCGACTGGCGCTCGCGCTGATTGGCAAACCAGGCCATTTTGCGGCTGCGTGCTTTATCAAACATATGGCCAATGATAAGCCCAAGCACAATTCCCCAGAACCCGGCACCCATGATGATGGCGAACGCAACGCCGATTATTTTACCCCAATACTGCATATACTCCCCGGATAGTCATATTCCCTGCCGACGCAACGTCATCATCACAGTGTTCAAGCCACGGTCAATTGAAGGACATCGCCTATAATTTGCTTTATCATACTCGTCATTCGATAGCGAGCCTAACACTCTGGCGCGCAAACGGGCAGGATTAACGCTGGTACTGCGCTGATGAGTAAGATAGTCTCTGAGCGTTTGTAAGCCGTAGCCACTGATGACGGAACAATAAAATATAACGTATGAAAAAACGTATCCCCACCCTCCTGGCCACAATGATTGGCTCCGCCCTGTACAGTCAACAGGGGCTGGCGGCCGATCTCGCCTCGCAGTGTATGCTTGGCGTCCCAAGTTATAATCGCCCACTGGTGGAGGGCGATACAAATAGCTTGCCGGTAACCATTACTGCCGATAGCTCCAAAGGTACTTATCCTGACAATGCCACGTTTACGGGCAATGTGGATATTAACCAGGGCAATAGCCGCCTGCAGGCTGATGAAGTGCAGTTGCACCAGAAGCAGCCGGAAGGCGCGGTCGAGCCGGTACGAACGGTGGATGCGCTGGGTAATGTGCACTATGACGACAATCAGGTCATCCTGAAAGGTCCGAAAGCCTGGTCAAACCTGAATACCAAAGATACTAACGTCTGGGAAGGTGATTACCAGATGGTGGGTCGCCAGGGACGCGGTAAAGCGGACCTGATGAAACAGCGCGGTGAAAACCGCTATACGATTCTGGAGAATGGCTCCTTTACATCATGTCTGCCGGGTTCAAATACCTGGAGCGTGGTCGGGAGCGAAGTTATCCATGACCGTGAAGAGCAGGTCGCAGAGATCTGGAACGCACGTTTTAAGCTGGGTCCGGTGCCGGTATTCTACAGCCCTTATCTCCAGCTTCCCGTAGGTGACAAGCGTCGCTCGGGCTTCCTGATCCCGAATGCCAAATACAGCACCACGAACTACTTTGAGTTCTACCTGCCGTATTACTGGAACATCGCGCCCAACATGGACGCCACGATCACGCCGCACTATATCCACAAGCGCGGCAACATCATGTGGGAGAACGAGTTCCGCTATCTGACTCAGGCCGGTGCTGGCCTGATGGAGCTGGATTATCTGCCGTCGGATAAGGTCTTCCAGGATGAGCACCCTACAGAAGGCGATAAACACCGCTGGCTATTCTACTGGCAGCATGCCGGAGTGATGGATCAGGTGTGGCGCTTTAACGTTGACTATACCAAAGTTAGCGACTCATCTTATTTTAACGACTTTTCGTCTAAATACGGTTCGAGCACGGATGGCTATGCCACGCAGAAGTTCAGCGTAGGCTATGCGGTGCAGAACTTTGATGCAACCGTCTCAACCAAACAGTTCCAGGTATTCTCTGACCAGTCCACGCCTACCTATGGTGCAGAGCCGCAGCTGGACGTTAACTGGTATCAGAATAATGTAGGTCCATTCGACACCCGGGTTTACGCTCAGGCGGTACATTTCGTGAACACGGATTCGGACATGCCGGAAGCTACGCGTGTTCACCTGGAGCCGACGATCAATCTGCCGTGGTCTAACAACTGGGCAAGCCTGAATACCGAAGCCAAGCTGATGGCGACGCACTATCAGCAAAAAAATGTTGATAATTACAACACCACGAACAATGCGCATCTGGAAGAGTCGGTTAACCGAACGCTCCCGCAGTTCAAAATGGACGGGAAGCTGATCTTCGAGCGTGATATGGGCCTGCTGGCGGATGGTTATACCCAGACGCTTGAGCCGCGTATGCAGTATTTGTACGTGCCATATCGCGATCAGAGCAAGATTCAGAACTACGACTCGTCTTTACTGCAGTCTGACTACAGCGGCCTGTTCCGCGATCGTACTTACGGCGGTCTGGACCGTATCGCATCCGCTAACCAGTTAACGACCGGCGTCACAACACGCGTTTATGATGATGCCGCCGTTGAACGTTTTAACGTTTCTGTTGGTCAAATCTACTATTTCACCGAGTCACGTACCGGTGATGACAACATTCAGTGGGAGAAAGACAACAAAACGGGATCGCTGGTATGGGCGGGAGATACGTACTGGCGCATGACTGACCGTTGGGGCCTGCGCGGTGGTGTGCAATATGACACTCGCCTCGATAATATCGCCACAAGCAGTGCCGCTATTGAGTACCGTCGCGATGAAGACCGCATGGTACAGTTGACGTATCGTTATGCCAGCCCGGAATATATTCAGGCAACATTGCCTTCTTATGCAGGCGCAGAACAGTATAAAGACGGCATCTCGCAGGTTGGTGGTGCAGCAAGCTGGCCTATCGCCGACCGCTGGTCAATCGTAGGCGCTTACTACTTTGACACTAACGCGAATAAGCCAGCGGACCAGATGGTAGGTCTGCAATATAACTCCTGCTGTTACGCGCTGCGCGTCGGTTACGAGCGTAAGCTTAACGGCTGGGACACTGTAAACAATCAGAGCAAATACGATAACGTGATTGGCTTTAATGTCGAACTGCGCGGCCTGAGCTCCAACTACGGCCTGGGCACGCATCAGATGCTGCGTTCGAACATTCTGCCGTACAGTAGTTCTTTGTAATGTGCTTGATTTACAACGTAATCCGCTTTGCGGTTAATTGAAATGGAAAAAGTATGAAGAACTGGAAAACGCTGCTGCTTGGTGTCGCTATGGTTGCGAATACCAGCTTCGCGGCCCCCCAGGTTGTTGATAAGGTCGCCGCTGTCGTTAACAACGGCGTCGTGCTCGAAAGTGACGTTGATGGTCTGATGAAATCCGTGAAGCTCAATTCGGGCGAAGCGGGTCAGCAACTTCCGGATGACGCCACGCTGCGCCACCAGATCCTGGAGCGTCTGATCATGGATCAGATTATCCTGCAGATGGGTCAGAAAATGGGCGTGAAGGTGACTGACGAGCAGCTCGATCAGGCTATCACTAACATTGCAAAGCAGAACAACATGTCGCCGGACCAGATGCGCAGCCGTCTGGCCTATGACGGCATCAGCTACGCTACCTACCGTAACCAGATCCGTAAAGAGATGCTGATCTCGGAAGTGCGTAACAATGAAGTGCGTCGTCGCGTTACGATCCTGCCGCAGGAAGTGGATGCGCTGGCAAAACAGGTGGGCAACCAGAACGATGCGAGCACAGAGCTGAATCTGAGCCACATTCTGATCCCACTGCCAGAGAACCCAACGTCAGATCAGGCTGCTGAAGCAGAAAGTCAGGCACGTTCAATTGTCGACCAGGCGCGTAACGGCGGCGACTTTGGCAAGCTGGCTATCACCTACTCTGCTGACCAACAGGCCCTGAAAGGCGGTCAGATGGGCTGGGGACGTATCCAGGAGCTGCCATCTATCTTTGCTCAGGCGCTGAGCACGGCGAAGAAAGGCGATATCGTCGGTCCAATCCGTTCAGGGGTGGGCTTCCACATTCTGAAAGTGAACGATCTGCGCGGTCAGAGCCAGAATATCTCCGTGACTGAAGTTCACGCCCGCCACATTCTGCTGAAGCCGTCACCGATCATGACTGACGATCAGGCGCGTGCGAAGCTGGAGCAAATTGCCGCAGATATTAAGAGCGGTAAAACGTCGTTTGCCAATGCAGCGAAAGAGTTCTCTCAGGATCCTGGCTCTGCGAACCAGGGCGGCGATCTGGGCTGGGCGGCTGCGGACATTTACGATCCTGCCTTCCGCGATGCGCTGATGAAGCTGAATAAAGGCCAGATCAGTGCCCCGGTTCACTCTTCATTTGGCTGGCATCTGATCGAGCTGATGGACACCCGCAACGTGGACAAAACGGATGCGGCGCAGAAAGACAGAGCCTACCGTATGCTGTTTAACCGTAAGTTCTCCGAAGAAGCGGCAACCTGGATGCAGGAACAGCGCGCCAGTGCTTACGTGAAAGTCCTGAGCAACTAATGAAACAGCATCGTGTTGTTATCACTCCCGGCGAACCCGCCGGGATTGGGCCTGACCTCGTTGTCCAGCTCGCCCAGCGCAGCTGGCCAGTAGAATTGGTTGTCTGCGCGGATGCAACACTGTTACAAGACCGGGCGAATCTGCTCGGTCTGCCCTTAACGCTCATCCCCTACGTTGAAGGCCAACAGCCCGCACCACAGCAGGCCGGTACGCTCACTCTTCTTTCTGTTCCCCTTCGTACTCCCGTTGTTCCAGGCCAGCTCAGCACGGAAAATGGCCACTACGTCGTGGAAACCCTTGCCCGCGCCTGCGACGGTTGCCTGAAGGGCGAATTTGCCGCTCTGATTACCGGCCCCGTGCATAAGGGCGTCATCAACGAAGCGGGCATCCCTTTTACCGGGCATACGGAGTTCTTCGAAGAGCGCTCGCACAGCCCGAAAGTGGTGATGATGCTGGCGACGGAAGCGATGCGCGTTGCTCTCGTGACCACCCATCTACCGATCAAGGCCATTCCTGATGCCATCACCCCGGAACTGCTGCGGGAGATCATCGGGATCCTGCATCACGATCTGCAGACAAAATTCGGGATCCCGCAGCCGCATGTGCTGGTCTGCGGCCTCAATCCGCACGCCGGCGAAGGCGGGCACATGGGCACCGAAGAGATCGACACCATTATTCCGGTGCTTGAAGAAATGCGCGCCAAAGGGATGAATCTCAGCGGGCCGCTGCCTGCGGACACCCTTTTCCAGCCAAAATACCTGGATAATGCCGACGCCGTCCTCGCGATGTACCACGATCAGGGTCTGCCCGTGCTAAAATACCAGGGCTTTGGCCGCGGGGTGAATATCACCCTTGGTTTACCCTTTATTCGAACGTCCGTTGACCACGGCACTGCGCTGGATCTGGCAGGCCAGAAGAAAGCGGATGTCGGCAGTTTTATTACGGCGCTTAATCTCGCCATCAAAATGATTGTTAATACTCAATGACTAATCGAGTCCATCAGGGCCACTTAGCCCGTAAACGCTTCGGGCAAAACTTTCTCAACGATCAGTTCGTGATCGACAGCATCGTGTCTGCTATTAATCCGCAGAAGGGTCAGGCTATGGTCGAAATCGGCCCGGGCCTTGCCGCACTGACCGAGCCGGTAGGCGAACGCCTCGACGAGCTGACCGTTATCGAACTGGACCGCGACCTGGCCGCACGCCTGCAAACGCACCCGTTCCTCGGACCAAAGCTGACCATCTATCAGCAGGATGCCATGACCATGAACTTTGGCGAACTGTCGGAAAAAATGGGCCAGCCGCTGCGCGTGTTCGGCAACCTGCCGTATAACATCTCCACGCCGCTAATGTTCCACCTCTTTAGCTATACTGATGCCATTGCCGACATGCACTTCATGTTGCAAAAAGAGGTTGTTAACCGTCTGGTTGCAGGGCCGAACAGTAAAGCGTATGGTCGTTTAAGCGTGATGGCACAATATTACTGCAACGTGATCCCGGTACTCGAAGTACCGCCATCAGCGTTCACGCCGCCACCGAAAGTAGATTCTGCGGTTGTGCGCCTTGTGCCGCACAAAACGAAACCGTATCCGGTTAAAGATCTGCGTGTACTGAGCCGCATCACCACGGAAGCCTTTAACCAGCGCCGTAAAACGATCCGTAACAGTCTGAGCAATTCGTTTACCGTTGAGGTGTTAGCAGAGCTGGGGATCGACCCGGCAATGCGTGCGGAAAACATTTCCGTAGAGCAGTACTGCAAGCTGGCTAATTACATCAGCGAAAATGCGCCGCCGAAGGAGAGTTAAGCCATGATTGATTCGCCCCGCGTATGTGTCCATGTACAAAGCGTCTATGTTGAATCGCAATCATCGCCGGATGAAGAACGTTTTGTCTTTGCTTACACCGTGACCATTCGCAATCTGGGGCGGATGCCCGTGCAGCTGCGCGGGCGCTACTGGCTTATCACCAACGGCAATGGCCGCGAAATTGAAGTTCAGGGTGAAGGTGTGGTCGGTGAACAGCCCCACATCGCCCCTGGCGAAGAGTATCAGTACACCAGCGGCGCGGTAATTGAAACGCCGCTGGGTACCATGCAAGGCCATTATGAAATGGTCGACGTCGATGGCAATGTGTTCCGCGTTGCTATTCCTGTGTTCCGTCTCGCCGTAACCACACTCATTCATTAATCTAATGTCTACATATCTGATTGGCGACGTTCACGGTTGCTACGATGAACTGATCGCATTGTTAAAACAGGTCGACTTTACGCCAGGACAGGACACGCTCTGGCTGACGGGCGATTTAGTCGCGCGTGGCCCGGGCTCGCTTGAGGTTTTACGTTTCGTCAAATCTCTGGGCGACAGCGTGCGCATGGTGCTGGGCAATCACGATCTTCACCTGTTGGCCGTATTTGCCGGGATCAGCCGCAACAAACCTAAAGATCGCCTCTCTCCCCTGCTGGATGCGCCAGACGCGGACGAACTGATTAACTGGCTGCGCCGCCAGCCTTTACTGCAGGTCGATGAGGAGAAAAAGCTGGTCATGGCTCATGCCGGGATCACCCCGCAATGGGATCTTGAGACGGCTAAAACCTGCGCGCGTGACGTTGAGGCGGTGCTGGCGAGCGACTCGTACCCCTTCTTCCTTGATGCCATGTACGGCGATATGCCGAATCACTGGAGCGAGGATCTCAGCGGTCTGGCCCGCCTGCGCTTTATTACCAACGCTTTTACGCGCATGCGTTTCTGCTTCCCGAACGGGCAGCTGGATATGTATTCCAAAGAGACGCCGGAAAGCGCGCCTGCCCCGCTCAAACCGTGGTTTGCCATTCCTGGACCCGTGACAAGCGAGTACAACGTCGTCTTTGGCCACTGGGCTGCGCTGGAAGGAAAAGGCACGCCGGACGGGATCTACGGTCTGGATACCGGATGCTGCTGGGGCGGAGAGTTGACCTGCTTACGCTGGGAAGATAAAACTTACTTTGTTCAGCCGTCCAACCGACAGCTGGACTTAGGGGGAAGTGAGGCCGTTGCCTCCTGAATCATTCCCTCTCCCGGGCGGGAGAGGGACATCACTTAACGACGTTCCAGAATCTCGAAGCAGTAGCTGTGGGAGTTCTGTGCATCCGCGTCGTGGAACTCGCTGAATACCGATTCCCACTCGTCCGGATCGTAATCCGGGAAATGGGTGTCCCCTTCCACTTCCGCATCAATGTGGGTCAGATACAGCTTCTGCGCTTTTGGCAGGAACTGCTCATACACGCGGCCGCCGCCGATCACCATGATCTCTTCGGCGTCACCGCAGGCGGCAATCGCTTCATCAACGGACTTAACCCATTCGACGCGATCGTCAGTGCCCGGCTGGCTACTGATAACGATATTCTTACGGCCCGGCAATGGACGACCAATCGACTCCCAGGTCAGGCGGCCCATCACTACCGGCTTGTTTAACGTAGTACGTTTAAACCATGCGAGATCGGCAGGCAGGTTCCACGGCATGGCATTTTCCATACCGATAACGCGGTCCACCGCCAGCGCTGCAATCAGACTGATCATTGAAAATTTCCCGGATGCAAAAAATTGCCGCCACTATACGGAAAGCTTAATCTTTCGTCGACTGGCGGCAGAGTAAAGATAGAGAAATTTTTTATTATTGCTGGCAACTCCACTTCACGCGGAAGGTTTACTCTCGGGCTCGTCAGCCGGATCGCCGGTATGCTTGCCCTCTTCCGTGCCCTGCCAGCCATGGCGCTGGATCAGCGACAGGTGATTGCGGTCCTCGTTAATGATTTCTGTCAGCATGGCGCTGGTGCGTTTAAACACCGCCGCACGCTCCGTGGCCGTACTGCCGGCCATCGCCGCCATCTCTTCCACCATCCCGGTGTTAAAGCGGCGGAACAGGTCCGCACGTTCGCGCGCTTCATACGCGCCGAGCCCCAGATTCTCCAGCGCCAGGCGGCCAGACTTCAGCGCGCCTTCGAACGTTTCACGCTCCGGCGCTTCTACGCCCGCCTGACGCAGCCGGATGTAATGATCCACATCGCGCGCGCGGGAGATAATGGTCAGCCCCGGAAAATGCTCTTTTACCAGCTCCACCATCTGCATGCTGGTCTCAGGATCGTCAATGGCGTTAATCAATACCTCGGCTTTTGCCGCCCCGGCGGATTCCAGCAGATCGACGCGAGTCGCATCGCCGTAAAACACCTTCATATCAAATTTACGCAGGGTATCGACATGGTCAGGATCGTGATCGAGAATCACCATTTTCACCCCGCTTGACAGCAGTAAACGCCCGACGATCTGCCCGTAGCGACCAAATCCGGCGATGATGACGCGCGGCTGCTCCTCATCGATCTCGTCGGCTTCGCGCTCCTGCTCGCTGCCTGATTTTTCCAGACGCGTCAGCACCACCAGTAGAACAGGCGTTGCCGCCATCGAAAGCGCGACCGCCAGCGTCAGCGCTTTCGCCCACTCGGGATCGAGCACGTTTGCCATCTGCGCGGCACCAAAGACCACGAATGCAAATTCGCTCCCCTGACCCAGCAGTACGGCAAACCAGCGGCGCTGCTTGTTCGGCACCTTCAATGGACGCGCAATCAGCCACAGCATCACCATTTTAATCACCAGGAAACCGACGAGCAGGATGACGATCCGCAGCGGGTGCGTGACCAGCGTGCCGAAGTCGACGGACATCCCCACGCCGATGAAAAACAGCCCCAGCAGCAGCCCTTTGAACGGCTCGATATCGCTTTCCAGGGCGTGACGATATTCAGAGCTCGCCAGCAGAACGCCTGCGAGGAACGCCCCCATCGCCATCGACAGTCCGGCTTCCTCCAGCAGCAAACCAAAGCCAAACACCAGGAACAGCGCCACGGCGCTGAACACTTCGCGCAGGCCTGAACGGGCAACAAACCGCAGTAACGGGCGGGTCACGTAGCGGCCAAGCAGGACCACCAGCGCCAGCGCCCCCACGACTTTTAATGCCGACAGCGCAAACGCCCCCAGCGTCGTGGACGAGCCGCTTGCCGCCAGCAACGGGATCATCGCCACCAGCGGAATAGCGGCGATATCCTGGAACAGCAGCACCGAGAACGCGCTGCGTCCCATCTGCGAGACCGTCAGATTTCGCTCGTTCATCGCCTGCATGGCGATGGCCGTCGAGGAGAGCGCAAGCGTCATGCCGATAAGCTCCGCCACTTTCCAGTCCATGCCCAACAGGATGCAGAACCCACCGAGCAGCAGGCCGCAGGCCACCATCTGCAGCGCGCCTCCGCCAAATACCGAGGCGCGAAGTTTCCATAACCTCTGCGGATCCAGCTCCAGACCAATCACAAACAGCATCAGCACGACGCCAATTTCAGCGAAATGGAGGATCGCCTCCGCATCCGTTACCAGTCGAAAGCCCCAGGGCCCAATGACGCAGCCCGCAATCAGGTAGCCAAGAACCGACCCCAGCCCCAGACGTACCGCCACCGGCACAATCAGCGCCGCCGCGCCGAGATAAATCAGCGCCTGTATCAGCGTATGGCTATCCATGATGCGTCTCCTGCCACTCAAGCAAGCGTTGTTTATAATGGCGAGCCTGCGCCTGCAGCGTTTCATCGTCGCAAACAAAGGTGCAATGCATCGCAAAAGGCGGGAGCCAGTTCAGCCCGCAGTAAAGCGCCGTAGCCTGCAGCGGCTGCGCCAGAACCTCAAAACCCGGGAAGGAACCGATATCAAAGTGACTTTCTCCTCCGCCCGTAGTGACCGCCCACATCAGACTTTTGCCTTTTAGCGCATGGCCGTTGTGGCCATACGCCCAGCCGTGAGAGAAGACCTTATCGATCCACAGTTTCAGGAGTGGGGGCGTACTGTACCACTGCATAGGATGTTGCCAGATAATCAGATCGGCACGGGTTAGCGCCTCCTGTTCAGCGGCGATATCAATATTAAAATCGGGATAGAGTTGATAGAGGGAACGTATCTCTACGTTATCCAGCGTCCTTACTTGCTCAAGCATCCGCTTATTCGCATGCGAGTGCTGCGGATAGGGATGGGCATAAATTATAAGAATCATTGATTAGCCTGTTGTTACTGCCTTCTTTTAACAAAAGAGTGTAGTCAGTAATTCAACAGGCTAATAGTGAATATTATTGACGGGCTTACGTCAGAATTCTGAATTAGTTATCCAGCTCGCCCATGGATTTCACCTGGTCGCGATTAATCTGTTCAGTTTGACCGGTTTCGGCGTTTTTGTACGACACCAGGCCGGTATCGTCATCCACCTGCGGTTTCCCGTCGGTGACAATCGTTTTGCCATCGGTGGTTTTTACGGCCTGATTGGACGAACAGCCCGCGACGGTAAACATTGCGGTGGCAGCCAGAACGGAAGCGATCAGTAATTTATTTTGCATGGTGTTTTCCCCTGCTCTCAGTTGAATTTTCGTTATCGACCTAACTATTTTAGGCTAACTGACTGAAAGCGGATGAAAAACCAGAAGGTTCTTAAGATGGGAAAATTGCCCGGTAACCGAACGGTACCGGGCAATGGGGGTTACTTGCTAATCTGCGCGTGCATTTCCTGCACCGAAATCACCTTTTCGGTGGCATCCGCATTCAGCGCCATCGCTGTTGCGAAACCGCCGTTCAGGGTGGTGTCGTAGTGCACTTTGTATTGCAGCGCGCTGCGGCGAATCAGCTTGGAGTCTTCAATCGCCTGGCGTCCTGCGGTGGTGTTGATGATGTAGGTATATTCGCCATTCTTGATACGATCCTGAATGTGCGGACGACCTTCATGCACTTTGTTCACCAGACGCGGGTTAATACCGGCTTCACCCAGCACAATCGCCGTACCGTGGGTTGCGTCCAGCTCGAAGCCCTGTTTCAGCAGCTTGGCGGCCAGGTCAACCACGCGCTCTTTATCGCCTTCGCGAACGGAGAGCAGCGCACGGCCCGATTTTCTCATGGTAGAGCTGCTGCCCAGCTGCGCCTTGGCAAACGCTTCTGCGAAAGTGCGGCCCACGCCCATTACTTCCCCGGTCGAGCGCATCTCTGGCCCTAACAGCGGGTCAACGCCCGGGAATTTGTTGAACGGCAGCACCACCTCTTTCACCGAGTAATACGGCGGGATGATCTCTTTTGTCACGCCCTGCTGCGCCAGCGTCTGGCCAGCCATCACACGCGCCGCCACTTTCGCCAGCGGAATGCCGGTCGCTTTAGAGACGAACGGTACGGTACGCGCCGCACGCGGGTTGACTTCAATCAGATAAACTTCGTTGTCTTTCACCGCGAACTGAACGTTCATCAGGCCACGAACCTGCAGCTCAAAGGCCAGCTTCTGCACCTGCTGGCGCATCACGTCCTGAATTTCCTGGCTCAGCGTGTAGGCCGGCAGAGAACAGGCGGAGTCGCCGGAGTGCACGCCCGCCTGCTCGATGTGCTCCATGATGCCGCCAATCAGCACCATTTCGCCGTCGCAGATAGCGTCAACGTCCACCTCAACCGCGTCGTCGAGGAAGCGATCAAGCAGTACTGGCGCATCGTTGGAAACGCTCACCGCCGTCTGGAAGTAGCGACGCAGGTCGGCTTCGTCGTAGACAATTTCCATCGCGCGGCCGCCCAGGACGTAGGAAGGACGCACCACCAGCGGGTAACCAATCTCCTTAGCCTTCTCAACGGCCATTTCAATGGCGGTCACGGTGGCGTTCGCCGGCTGTTTCAGCTTGAGACGGTCAACCGCCTGCTGGAAACGCTCACGGTCTTCCGCGCGGTCAATCGCGTCCGGGCTGGTGCCGATAACCGGCACGCCTGCGGCTTCCAGCGCGCGCGCCAGCTTCAGCGGAGTCTGGCCGCCGTACTGCACGATCACGCCTTTTGGCTTCTCGATGCGCACGATTTCCAGCACGTCTTCCAGGGTAACCGGCTCGAAGTAGAGGCGATCGGAGGTGTCGTAGTCGGTAGAAACGGTTTCCGGGTTACAGTTGACCATGATGGTCTCGTAACCGTCTTCGCGCAGCGCCAGCGAGGCGTGCACGCAGCAGTAGTCGAACTCGATGCCCTGGCCGATACGGTTTGGACCGCCGCCCAGCACCATAATCTTGTCGCGGTCGACGGACGGATTCGCTTCGCACTCGTCTTCATAGGTGGAGTACATGTACGCGGTATCGGTCGAGAACTCGGCCGCGCAGGTGTCCACGCGCTTGTAAACCGGGTGCAGGTCATACTGGTCGCGCAGCTTGCGGATTTCCGCTTCGCGCACGCCCGCCAGCTTAGCCAGACGCGCATCGGCGAAGCCTTTACGCTTCAGCATGCGCAGGAAGTCTGCGTCCAGGCCGTTGATGCCCAGCTCCGCCACTTTCTCTTCCAGACGCACCAGCTCTTCAATCTGCACCAGGAACCAGCGGTCGATGTTGGTAAGGTTAAATACGCCGTCGACGGACAGGCCCGCGCGGAAGGCATCGGCGATGTACCAGATACGTTCTGCGCCCGCGTCTTTCAGCTCGCGGCGGATTTTGGTCAGCGCTTCCGGGTCGTCCAGGCTCACTTTCGGGTCAAAGCCGGTGGCGCCCACTTCCAGACCGCGCAGCGCTTTTTGCAGGGATTCCTGCTGCGTGCGGCCAATCGCCATCACTTCACCCACAGATTTCATCTGGGTCGTCAGACGGTCGTTCGCGCCCGCGAATTTCTCGAAGTTAAAGCGAGGAATTTTAGTCACAACGTAGTCGATGGACGGCTCGAAGGACGCAGGCGTGCGGCCACCGGTGATGTCGTTCATCAGCTCGTCGAGGGTGTAACCCACTGCCAGCTTCGCCGCCACTTTCGCAATCGGGAAGCCGGTGGCTTTGGAGGCCAGCGCGGAGGAGCGGGAGACGCGCGGGTTCATTTCGATAACAATCAGACGACCGGTTTTCGGGTTCACCGAGAACTGCACGTTAGAACCGCCGGTTTCCACGCCGATTTCACGCAGTACCGCCATCGAGGCGTTACGCATGATTTGATACTCTTTGTCGGTCAGCGTCTGGGCTGGCGCAACGGTGATGGAGTCGCCGGTGTGGATACCCATCGCATCGAAGTTTTCGATGGAGCAGACGATGATGCAGTTGTCGTTTTTATCACGCACCACTTCCATCTCGTACTCTTTCCAGCCAATCAGCGATTCATCAATCAGCAGCTCTTTGGTTGGGGATAGATCCAGACCGCGCTCGCAAATCTCTTCGAACTCTTCGCGGTTGTAGGCGATACCGCCACCGGTGCCGCCCATGGTGAACGATGGACGGATGATGCACGGATAGCCCACTTCAGCCGCAACGGCCAGCGCCTCTTCCATGTTATGCGCAATACCGGAGCGCGCGGTGTCGAGGCCGATTTTCTTCATCGCCACGTCAAAGCGGCGACGGTCTTCTGCTTTATCAATCGCGTCGGCGGTCGCACCAATCATGGTGACGCCAAATTCAGCCAGCACGCCCTGACGCTCCAGCTCCAGCGCGCAGTTCAGCGCCGTCTGGCCGCCCATGGTTGGCAGCACCGCGTCCGGACGCTCTTTCTCGATGATTTTACGTACCACTTCCCAGTGAATCGGCTCGATGTAGGTGGCATCCGCCATTTCCGGGTCGGTCATGATGGTGGCCGGGTTAGAGTTAACCAGGATGACGCGGTAACCCTCTTCGCGCAGCGCTTTACACGCCTGCGCGCCGGAGTAGTCGAATTCGCAGGCCTGGCCGATGACGATCGGGCCAGCGCCAAGGATCAGGATGCTTTTTATGTCTGTACGTTTTGGCATGGTCTTCTCGGCTCCTGATTATTTAGCGGTCTTACGGTATTGCTCGATAAGTTCGATGAAGTGATCGAACAGCGGCGCGGCGTCGTGCGGGCCCGGGCTGGCTTCCGGGTGGCCCTGGAAGCTGAACGCTGGCTTATCGGTTCGGTGGATACCCTGCAGGGTGCCATCGAACAGTGATTTGTGCGTCACGCGCAGGTTAGCCGACATAGAGGCTTCATCGACGGCGAAACCGTGGTTCTGCGCGGTAATCATCACCGTATTGTTATCAATGTCTTTCACCGGGTGGTTACCACCGTGGTGGCCGAACTTCATCTTGACGGTGTTCGCACCGCTCGCCAGCGCCAGCAGCTGATGGCCGAGGCAGATGCCGAATACCGGGATGTCGGTTTCCAGGAAGGACTTGATGGCGTCGATAGCGTAATCGCACGGTGCCGGGTCGCCTGGGCCGTTAGAGAGGAAGATGCCGTCCGGGTTCATCTTCAGCACCTCCTCAGCGGAGGTTTTCGCCGGTACCACCGTCAGGCGGCAGCCGCGGTCAACCAGCATGCGCAGGATGTTGCGCTTGGCACCAAAATCATAGGCCACCACGTGGAACGGCAGTTCGCTCTCTTTTTTCGCTTCCGGCAGGTCGCCTTCCAGCGTCCAGCTCCCCTGCGTCCAGCTGTAGGCTTCGGCGGTAGTCACTTCTTTCGCCAGGTCCATGCCGTTCAGGCCTGGGAAGGCTTTCGCTTTTTCCAGCGCCAGGGCCGCATCGAGGTTATCACCCGCGATGATGCAGCCGTTCTGTGCACCCTTCTCGCGCAGCAGACGCGTTAACTTACGGGTATCGATATCGGCAATCGCCACGATGTTATGGCGCTTCAGGTAAGAAGAGAGGTCTTCAGTGTTGCGGAAGTTGCTGGCAATCAGCGGCAGGTCGCGAATGACCAGGCCTTGCGCATGTACCTGAGAGGATTCTTCGTCAGCCGCATTGGTGCCGACATTGCCGATATGAGGATAAGTAAGAGTAACGATTTGGCGAGAATAGGAAGGATCAGTGAGGATTTCTTGATAACCGGTCATTGAAGTATTGAAAACGACTTCCCCAACCGCCGAACCCGTTGCCCCTATGGCCCGACCGATAAACTGGGTTCCGTCTTCCAGAACCAATAGCGCTGACTTAATCAAAACACCCTCCAGAGAATATTCACTCACTTTATTTGCATATTAATTCATGACTATGTCATAGATCAATGCAAATGTGTTGCCAGCGGATTTTTGGCAAACGGCGGCATTCTGGAGATTTGGTGGGTAAAAGTCAACTTAAAACGGATATTTTGTTTATTCTTTTGCAGGACTGGAAGCTTGAATAGGATTTAACGGGCAAAAAGATCAGGTAAATCATCCTGGAAAACGCTTGCGCGGTAGGTTTTATGGAAATTAAGAGACGAGAGCGACAAAAAGTGGACCAAATGGTCAAAATTTACATTCAATTCACATAATAATGGCATAAAACTCAGATTTATGACCATTAACAATCAAAATCCATCTAAAACAAATAAAATAAGAGGGCAATAAATTATTGCCCTATGCAATCAATACATTACGACTGCAATAACCACATCACGATGGGTAATAAAGCTTACAAATTGTTGAGATCCAGCACATCTCGCATATCAAAAAGACCCTTTTCTTTCGTTTTCAGCCACAATGCGGAGCGTACTGCGCCATTGGCGAACGTCATGCGGCTTGACGCTTTGTGCGTAATCTCAACACGTTCGCCAATATCGGCGAACATCGCCGTGTGTTCGCCGACGATATCGCCCGCCCGGACGGTTGCGAAACCAATGGTGCCCGGCACGCGTTCTCCGGTATGCCCTTCACGGGAATAGACCGCGATGTCTTTTAAATCTTTATCCATTGCATAAGCAATCGCTTCTCCCATCGCCAGCGCCGTGCCTGATGGAGCATCAACTTTATGGCGGTGGTGCGCTTCGATAATCTCAATGTCGGTGTAGTCGCCCATCACCTTCGCCGCTTTTTCCAGCAGCTTCAGCATGACATTAACGCCTACGCTAAAGTTCGCTGCAAAGACAATCGCAATGTCGGTGGCTGCATCCTGAATGGCCTGTTTACCCGCATCATCGAAGCCGGTAGTGCCAATCACCATCCCTTTACCGTGCTGGCGGCAAAACGCCAGGTGAGTCAGGGTGCCTTCGGGACGGGTAAAGTCGATGAACACGTCAAAGTCATCTTTCACCGCATCAAGGCTGCTCTGAACGGTAACACCTGTCTTGCCCGCGCCGGCCAGTTCACCCGCATCAGATCCCAGCAGGGATGAACCTTCACGCTCCAGCGCCGCGCCGAGTGCCACGCCATCCATTTGTATTGCCGCCTGAATCAGCTGGCGACCCATACGTCCACCCGCGCCCGCAATGGCGACACGGATCTGTGCATCATGCATAGTTATTCTCTTACGTTAAAATGATGTAAACCGTTTTCAGATTAACCAGCCTTCGTAAAGGCTGCCAACTGAAAACACCAATAATTAGAATTTAACGTGAAACCGACTCAGATATCAGTAAAAGACATGATTTTGTCGTCACGATAAAGTCCGGAGCAAAAAAAAGGCCAGCACAGGAGGTGCTGGCCTTTCATCAGAAAAGAAATTATTCCACTTCGCGAGCGTCGATACGCAGCTCTTTCGGCACTTCGAAGACGATATTCTCTTCGCGTCCTTCCAGCGGAACCGCTTCGCCCCCGCCCAGCTCCTGCAGACGAGCAATCACGTTCTGCACCAGGATATCCGGCGCGGAAGCGCCTGCGGTAACGCCAACGCAGGCCGCATTTTTCACCCACGCTTCCTGGATGTCCGTCGCGTCGTCGATTAAAAACGCCGCTTTCCCCATACGCTGCGCCAGTTCGGCCAGACGGTTGGAGTTAGAGGAGTTTTTAGAGCCGACAACCAGCACCACGTCCGCCTGTTCAGCCAGCGCGCGCACCGCTTCCTGACGGTTAGTGGTGGCGTAGCAGATATCATCCTTACGCGGCCCGACGATTTTCGGGAAGCGCTGGCGCAGGGCGTCAATCACGTCTGAGGTGTCGTCTACGGAGAGCGTGGTCTGGGTCATAAACGACAGATGCGCTTCGTTTTTCACGTTCAGCGTCAGAACATCTTCCGGCGACTCCACCAGGTACATTCCCCCTTCCGGGTTGCTGTACTGGCCCATGGTGCCTTCAACTTCCGGGTGACCGGCGTGACCAATCAGAATCGACTCTTCACCGCGACGGCTGGCGCGCGCCACTTCCATATGCACTTTTGTCACTAATGGACAGGTGGCATCGAATACGGTCAGATCGCGGCTTTTCGCTTCGTTACGGACCGCCTGAGAGACGCCGTGCGCGGAGAAGATCAGGATCGCACCGTCCGGCACTTCGCTGATCTGCTCGATGAAAATAGCACCGCGCTCGCGCAGGCTGTCGACCACGTAGCGGTTATGCACCACTTCATGACGCACGTAAATCGGCGCGCCGTAAATCTCCAGCGCGTTTTCAACAATGCTGATAGCGCGGTCTACACCGGCGCAGAAGCCGCGCGGGTTAGCCAACAGGATCTGCATTTCAGGCCTCCAGTGCCGGATCGATCTCCAGCACTTCAACATCAAAATGAACGGTACGCCCGGCAAGCGGATGGTTGAAGTCAACGGTGATCGAGTCGCCGTTAATCTCGCGGATCACGCCAGGCATTTCGCTGCCGTCCATAGCGGTAAAGAGCATAATCGCCCCGATTTCCGGTTCGCCAGCGTCCATAAACTCGCGGCGCGAGAAATACTGAATCAGGTCCGGGCTTGGCACGCCAAACGCGGCATCCGGCTCCAGCGAGAACGCTTTTTTCTCACCCTCTTTCAGGCCCAGGAGCTGCTGCTCAAGACCTTCAGACAGGGAGGTATCGCCGAGACGAAACAGGGCAGGTTTGCCGTTATTGCGGGTGGATTCAGCCGTGGAGCCGTCATCCAGCTTCAGCGTGAAGTGAACGAGAACCGCGCTGTTGCTCTGTACGGATTTAGACATACACATTGCTCTTTAATGTTGTGCCGGGTGGCGCAGCGCATCACCCGGCATTGACAATTACGCCTGCTCTTTCGCTGCGGGTTTAGGCAAGAAGCCTTCCAGCACGATTAACGCCGCACCGATGCAGATGGCGGTGTCGGCCAGGTTAAAGGTCGCGAAGTGCCAGTCGCCGACGTAGAAGTCGATCATATCGACCACAAAGCCGTGCCACAGGCGGTCAAACAGGTTGCCCAGCGCGCCGCCAATGATCAGCGCGTAGGCGATGTTATTCAGCTTTTGCGTGGCTTTCGAGCGGTACATCAGCACAGCCAGTACCACGCAGATACCGAGAGCGATACCCGCGAAGAACCAGCGCTGCCAGCCACCGCTGTCGGCAAGGAAGCTAAACGCCGCGCCGTAGTTGCGCGCATAGTGCAGGTTAAGCGACGGGAACAGCGAAACCGTCTCCCCCAGAGCGAAATTCTGGAGGATCAGGAACTTGCTGCCCAGATCGATAATCAGCACCACCACCACCAGCCACAGCCAGCGCAGTCCTGTTGAACAGAGAGTTTTACTCATCAGGCAAACTTACGTTTTTCGCCGTCACCGGCGACGTTGCTTACACAGCGTCCGCAGATGTCTGCGTGTTCCGCCACCTGGCCGATATCGGTAGTGTAATGCCAGCAGCGCGGGCACTTCTCACCTTCGGCTTTGCTCAGTGCGACTTTCAGGCCTTTGAGCAACTCGCTCTGCTGAGCATCAGCAGAAGCCTCGGCATAATCCGCAACTTTTGCACCGGAGGTCAACAGGACAAATCGTAATTCATCGCCCAGCGCGGTCAGCTTCGCCGCCAGCTCCGGTTCGGCGTACAGGGTCACTGCCGCTTCCAGAGAGCCACCGACTTTCTTATCCGCACGCGCCTGCTCGATAACCTTGTTCACTTCGCCACGCACTTTCAGCAGCTCGTCCCAGAAGGCATCGTTCATTGCTTCGGTGCTGGAGAGATCGAACAGACCTTCATACCACTCGCCGGTGAAGACATACTTCTCACGGTCGCCCGGCAGATAACCCCAGATTTCATCCGCGGTGAAGGACATGATCGGCGCCATCCAGCGCACCAGCGCTTCTGCGATGTGGAACAGCGCGGACTGGCAGCTACGGCGCGCCACGCTGTCCGCTTTCGCGGTGTACTGGCGATCTTTGATAATGTCGAGGTAGAACGAGCCCATCTCGATGGAGCAGAAGCGCATCAGGCGCTGCACCACTTCGTGGAAGTCGTAAGACTCATATGCCTTAACGATGTCTTCCTGCGCCGCTTTCGCGCAGCCTACCGCCCAGCGGTCCAGCACGACCATCTCTTCCGGTTTCACCATATCTTTCACTGGATCGAACCCGTTCAGGTTCGCCAGCAGGAAGCGCGCGGTGTTACGGATACGACGATAGCTGTCGGCAGCACGCTTCAGGATCTCGTCAGACACCGCCATTTCGCCAGTGTAGTCGGTTGAGGCTACCCACAGACGCAGGATGTCCGCGCCCAGCTTGTTCATCACGTCCTGCGGCGAAACGGTGTTGCCGATAGATTTAGACATCTTACGGCCCTGACCATCCACGGTGAAGCCGTGGGTCAGTACCTGACGGTAAGGCGCTTTACCTTTCATCGCGGTGGAGATCATCAGAGATGACATGAACCAGCCGCGGTGTTGGTCGGAACCTTCCAGATACATGTCGGCAGCGTGACCGGCAAACTCCGGGCGCACGTCAACTACGGAGGCGTGAGTAGATCCGGAGTCGAACCACACGTCCAGGGTGTCTGGCACTTTCTCATAGTTGTCCGCGTCCGCGCCCAGGATGTCGCGGGCGTCGAGATCCCACCACGCCTGAATGCCGTCAACTTCGACGCGCTTCGCCACTTCTTCCATCAGTTCCAGGGTGTTCGGGTGCAGCTCATGCGTCTCTTTATGCACGAACAGCGACATTGGCACGCCCCAGGTACGCTGACGAGAGATACACCAGTCAGGACGGTTAGCCACCATGGATTCGATACGCGCCTGGCCCCAGTCCGGGATCCACTGCACGCCTTTGATCTCTTTCAGAGACTGCTCGCGCAGGCCTTTCTGATCCATGCTGACGAACCACTGCGGGGTCGCACGGAAGATGATCGGCGTCTTGTGGCGCCAGCAGCACGGATAGCTGTGCTGCATTTTCTCAACGTGAAGCAGCGCGCCGCTGGTGCGCAGCATGTCAACGATGATGTCGTTGGCTTTGAAGACGTTGATACCATCCAGCGCCGGATAGGTGCCAGGCAGGTAAGACCCGTCCGGGCCTACCGGGTTGGCAATTTCCAGGCCGTATTTCAGGCTGATGTTGTAGTCGTCAGGACCGTGGCCACCGGCGGTATGTACCGCACCGGTACCCGCGTCCAGCGTGACGTGGTCGCCCAGGATCGCCGGAACGTCGAAGTCCAGGAACGGGTGTTTGAAGCGCATCAGCTCCAGCGCGTCGCCTTTTACGGTGCCCAGCACGGTGTAGTCGGTGATATTCGCGCGTTTCAGCACGCTTTCAACCAGATCTTTCGCCAGGATAACCGCGCGGCCATCAATCTGGACCAGCGCATATTCGAACTCGCCGGAAAGAGAGATTGCACGGTTGGCTGGCAGCGTCCACGGGGTAGTGGTCCAGATCACCAGAGAGATCGGGCCGCTAACGCCAGGCAGACCGAATTTACCTTTAATGGCATCCTGATCGACCGCTTCGAAGGCCACGTCGATAGAAGGTGAAGTTTTGTCGTAATATTCCACTTCCGCTTCTGCCAGCGCAGAACGGCAGTCCACGCACCAGTGCACAGGCTTGGCGCCTTTATGCAGGTGACCGTTACCGATGATTTTGCCCAGCGCACGGATGATGTTGGCTTCGGTTTTGAAGTCCATGGTCAGGTACGGGTGCGACCAGTCGCCCAGCACGCCCAGACGGATAAAGTCAGCGCGCTGGCCTTCAACCTGGGTGGCCGCGTATTCGCGGCACTTCGCGCGGAACTCTGCAGCGGTGAACTTCTCACCTGGCTTGCCAAACTCTTGCTCCACTTTCAGCTCGATCGGCAGACCGTGGCAGTCCCAGCCCGGCACGTAAGGCGAGTCAAATCCCGCGAGTCCTTTGGACTTCACGATAATATCTTTCAGAATCTTGTTTACTGAGTGACCAATATGAATGCTGCCATTCGCATATGGAGGGCCATCATGCAGAATGAAGGTTTTTTTGCCTTTTTTGGCTGCACGAATGATGCCGTACAGGTCATCATCGGTCCAACGCGCCAGCATTCCCGGTTCACGCTTGGCGAGATCGCCGCGCATCGGGAACCCTGTTTCCGGCAAATTCAGGGTTGATTTATAGTCACTCATCAGATTCTCGGTTCCGTATTTATCACGTAGGCAGTTAAGCCGGTTCTAAAGCCCAAAAAACTCGCGGGCCGTTAATTCATCTCGCGCGATTTGCGCCTTAAGTTCATCCAGCGAAGCAAATCGCTGCTCGTTGCGTATTTTTTTACGCAGTATTACATCTATATGGCGACCATAAAGGTCCATTACAACGTCCAGCAGGTGCACTTCTAGCTGTTGACGCACACCGGCAACGGTAGGACGCGTGCCAATGTTGGCAACGCCGTAAAACGACTTATCGCCCAGTCCTGCCACTTCCACCGCATAGACCCCTTTAACCGGGGAAACCTGACGACGCAGCGGTATATTCGCCGTCGGGAAACCAATCGTGCGGCCCAGCGCATCGCCATGAACCACGCGGCCAGAGATGGTGAACGGATGGCCCAGCAAATTTTCTGCCGTCTCCAGTTCATCATTAGCCAGCGCCTGACGCACCGCCGTGCTGCTGACGCGCACGCCGCCTTCACAGAAGGTCATCGCGCTGGTGACGTCAAAACCGTACTCCAGACCAGCCTTCTGTAATAGCAAGAAATCGCCCTGACGACCAGCGCCAAAGCGGAAATCATCCCCCACGGCGAGAAACTGAACGCCAAGACGCTTAACCAGCAGGTCGCTGACAAAATTTTGTGCTGTCAGTGCGGCAAAGCGGCGATCGAAACGCACACACAATACGTAGTCCACGCCGGACTCCGCCAGGTAGCGCAACTTTTCGCGCAGGCGAGTGAGGCGAGCGGGAGATTTATCGCCCGCGAACAGCTCCAGCGGCTGTGGCTCGAAAATCATCACCACAACGGGCAGGCCACGGGCCTCCCCTTCTTTACGCAATCCCTGCAACAGCGCCTGATGACCACGATGCACGCCGTCGAAATTACCAATGGTCAGCACGCACCCGTGTGGCGCTCTGCTGAGATTATGTATGCCGCGTATCAGCTTCATGTCTGGCTCAAAACAGTGAAAATCGCCAAAGTATACCTTGTACAGCGGTTAAGGTTAACCGGCGATTGTTCGCGCAAAACAGAAAGCCGTAATGATTTCATCAGGCTGACCTTTCACAGCGAAAAAATCTGCCCGTGAACTGCGATTTTTACGCCGAAAGGCTGTATTCACGAAAGACAAGCTGGTAGAATCCTGCGCCATCACTACGTAACGTAGCGTCGCTAATTAACGGCGCTTATTTGCACAAATCCATTGACAAAAGAAGGCAAAGAGGGCATATTCCTCGGCCTTTGAATTGTCCACATAGAACATATTTGGGAGTTGGACTTGGCTAATATCAAATCAGCTAAGAAACGTGCCGTTCAGTCTGAAAAGGCTCGTAAGCACAACGCAAGCCGTCGCTCTATGATGCGTACTTTCATCAAGAAAGTATACGCAGCAATCGAAGCTGGCGACAAAGCTGCAGCGCAGAACGCATTTAACGAAATGCAACCAATCGTGGATCGTCAGGCTGCTAAAGGTCTGATCCACAAAAACAAAGCAGCGCGTCATAAAGCAAACCTGACCGCGCAGATCAACAAACTGGCTTAATCGCTACTTGTTGTTGCTTGTTTAAAGAACCCGCTTAACGCGGGTTTTTTTATGTCTTCAGAATGCCGGTGGCGTAAACAGCGCCGAGTAGTCACGGTTGCAGATTCGCTGCACCGCCGGGTGTTGAATCATCCTTTCGGCGAATATGGCGTGGTACTCCTCCATCACGTTATCTACTCTGCCAATCTCCGTAATCTTATCGTCTGAATAGAGATCGTGCGCGTAGAGCGTTGGCGCCACGAAGATCGCATTATGCGCTTCGCCAAAGGCCTTCATCAGCGCCGCATCGTCGAACTCACCGAGAATCTCCACGTTCAGCCCCTGCGAATTAAACCAGTTCAGCAGCTTGCGTCCCAGCATGGAACGCCTTCCCGGCACCAGCAGGCGACGCTCTTCCAGACAGGCCGGGAAAGGTTTCTCCGGCGGTGGATTGATGCACCAGAAGCTCACGCCGCATTCGCCAATTTTCACCGAGAACAGCCCCTCCTGCTGCGTGGAGTCGATGGGGCAATCCGAGATAATCATGTCCAGCTTGTGCTGGCTCAGCTGCTCCAGCAGCATCTCGTGGGTGGATTCAAAGCAGCGCAGATGGATTTGTTCATCCTCTACCACGGCGGCATCCAGCACGCCGCTTACCAGCCGTTTGGACAGTGCATCCGCCACCCCCACGTCAAAGAGCAGGTTCGACTCTTTGCGGTAGTTGACGATATCCAGCATCTCCTGGCTGAGGGTGAACATTTTGTCCGCATAGCGGAAAACCAGTTCCCCCAGTTCGCTGGGTTCAATCCCACGGCCCTTGCGCTTGAAGAGCTTACCCTGCAGCCGTTCTTCAAGGGCTTTGATTTGCCCGGTGATGGTTTGCGGCGTCAGGTAAAGCGCCTCTGCAGCCCCCACGACCGAGCCCTGTTTGTAAACGTGCCAGAAGTAGTAAAGATGGTTGTAATTCAAATGAGGCATCGCGTCTTCGCTCCCTGAGTGTGTATCGGGAGAAGAGTGACCTTCCCCCGGTGTTCCGTTATGCCTGGACGGCCTGTCCGGACAACTTCACCTTCAACAAAGTATACCCAATCACTGCCGCCAGTAATGACCCGATGAGAATGCCGAGCTTCGCCCAGACGATGAGCTCTGGCGCGTTTGCACCAAACGCCAGCGTCGAGATAAAGATCGACATGGTGAATCCAATACCGCACAGTATGCCGACGGCCATGATCTGACTAAAGGTTGTACCGTTCGGCAACGATGCCAGCTTCATCTTCAACGCCAGCCAGCAGAAGAGGCTGATCCCCAGCGGCTTACCGATAAACAGCCCGGCAATAATGCCCAGCGGCAGGACAGACGTCAGCCCGTCCAGCGTGACCCCCTGCAGGGAAACGCCCGCGTTGGCAAACGCAAACAGCGGCAGGATCATAAAGGCGACCCACGGGTGCAGCACGTGTTCCAACTGTTTAGCGGGTGACTTACCGTCCTGCGGCTTAAGCGGCACGAAGAAGCCCACAATCACGCCGGCCAGCGTGGCGTGCACGCCGGATTTCAGCACTGCCGTCCACAGCACCATCCCCACCAGGATATAGATACCGATGCGGCGAACGTTGAAGATGTTCAGCACCGCCAACACCGCAATCGCCCCTGCGGCTACGCTCAGGGACAGGATCGACAGATCGCTGGTGTAGAACAGCGCGATAATCACAATGGCGCCCAGGTCATCAATGATCGCCAGCGCCATCAGGAAGATTTTCAGCGCAACCGGCACGCGGCTGCCGAGCAGAGCTAAGACACCGAGCGCAAAGGCGATATCCGTTGCGGCCGGGATCGCCCAGCCGTCACGCGCAACAGGATCCTGCCAGGTAAATGCGAGAAAGAGCAGCGCTGGAACGACCATCCCACCGAGCGCGGCAATAACCGGGAACGCCGCACGCTGGCGGCTGGCTAGCGAACCTAGCACCAGCTCGCGCTTAACCTCAAGACCAACGAGCAGGAAGAACACCGCCATTAGCGCATCGTTGATCCACAGCAGCATGTTCTTGTTAATTTCCAGCGCCCCGACCTTCAGCTCGACGGGCGTTTCCAGAAATGCGTGATAGAGATCGCGGGTCATGCCCAGGTTAGCCAGCACCATCGCGGCGGCCGCGGCAATAATCAGGATCACACCACCGGACGCCTCACTGCTAAAGAAACGGTGTAGTAATTTCATTTATGTTCTCTCTTTTACAACGATACCTCGATAAAACCATAATACCAAGCCGAATACCTCGGCAAAAACAGATTAATATTGGGTATAGACTCAGTTTTACCGATCTATAACTGTAAAAAAAAGCCCGGAATCGCTTCCGGGCTTTTTGAAGTTAGACACAGCTAACGAATTAGCGGGTCAAATCATCGAAGAATTTTTTGACGCCATCAAAGAAGCTTTTGGAGCGCGGGCTGTTTTTCTCACCCGTTGGGCCGCCAAAGCTCTCCTGAAGCTCTTTCAACAGCTGTTTCTGCTTGTCGTTCAGGCCAACCGGCGTTTCCACGACGACGCGGCACAGCAGGTCGCCCTGCGCACCACCGCGAACGGATTTCACGCCTTTGCCGCGCATGCGGAACAGCTTGCCGGTCTGGGTTTCACCAGGGATTTTCAGATTGACGCGACCGTCCAGCGTCGGCACTTCGATTTCACCGCCGAGAGCCGCCATCGCGAAGTTGATCGGCACTTCACAGTACAGGTTATTGCCTTCACGCTCGAAGATGGCGTGCTGCTTCACCTGAACCTGAACGTACAGATCGCCTGCCGGCGCGCCGTGCTCGCCTGCTTCGCCCTCACCCGCCAGACGGATGCGGTCGCCCGTATCAACGCCAGCCGGGATCTTAACGGACAGGGTTTTGGTTTTCTCAACGCGACCGTGGCCGTGACACTTGGTGCACGGATCTTTAATCAGCGTACCGCGACCGTGACAGTGCGGACAGGCCTGCTGTACCGCGAAGAAGCCCTGGCGCATCTGTACCTGGCCGGAGCCATGACAGGTTGGACAGGTCTGTGGCTGGGTACCCGCTTTCGCGCCGCTGCCGTGGCAAACGTCACACTCTTCCAGCGTCGGGATACGGATCTCTTTCGTGACGCCACGAACGGCCTCTTCAAGAGTGAGATCCATGTTGTAGCGCAGGTCTGCGCCGCGCGCTGCGCGCTGACGACCACGACCGCCGCCGAAGATATCGCCGAACACGTCACCAAAGATGTCGCTGAAATCCGCACCGCCGCCAAAGCCGCCGCCACCGAATCCACCGCCGCCCATGCCGCCCTGTTCAAAGGCCGCGTGGCCGTACTGGTCATAGGCCGCACGTTTTTGTGCATCGGTCAGGACTTCGTAGGCTTCTTTGATCTCTTTAAATTTTGCTTCAGCCTCTTTGTCACCCTGGTTACGGTCCGGGTGGAATTTCATGGCCAGGCGCTTATACGCCTTTTTGATTTCACGCTCTTCCGCAGTTTTCGGAACGCCTAAAATCTCGTAATAGTCTTGCTTTGCCATTGGTTTTTTTAAGCCCCTTAACATGCGAGCACGGGCGTGGAGAGTTCTCCTACGCCCGTGCCGATTAATTACCCTGCATCAGGGCGATTATTTTTTGTCTTTAACTTCTTCGAACTCAGCGTCGACAACGTCGTCGTCTTTCGCGTTGTTCGCAGAAGCGTCAGCGCCTGCCTGCTGCTGTGCGTGCTGCTGCTGAGCGATTTCCATCAGCTTCTGGGAAGCCTGTGCCAGCTCCTGCATCTTCGCTTCGATATCCGCTTTGTCTTCGCCTTTCAGAGACGTTTCCAGCGCGGTCAGTGCAGCTTCGATAGCAGTTTTGTCTTCCGCTGGCAGTTTATCGCCCGCTTCTTCAACCTGCTTACGGGTGCTGTGCAGCAGATGGTCACCCTGGTTACGGGTCTGAACCAGCTCTTCGAACTTACGGTCGGATTCCGCGTTAGCTTCGGCATCGCGAACCATTTTTTCGATTTCCGCTTCATTCAGGCCAGAAGATGCCTTGATGGTGATCTTCTGCTCTTTACCGCTGTTTTTGTCTTTCGCAGACACGTGCAGGATACCGTCAGCATCGATGTCGAAGGTAACTTCGATTTGCGGCATACCGCGCGGTGCCGGGTTAATGCCGTCCAGGTTAAACTGACCCAGAGACTTGTTATCAGACGCACGCTTACGCTCACCCTGCAGCACATGGATGGTTACCGCAGACTGGTTGTCTTCAGCGGTAGAGAACACCTGGCTGTGCTTGGTTGGGATGGTGGTGTTTTTGTTGATGAGCGCAGTCATCACACCGCCCATAGTTTCGATACCCAGAGACAGCGGGGTAACGTCCAGCAACAGTACGTCTTTCACTTCACCGGTCAATACACCACCCTGAACCGCAGCACCGATAGCTACCGCTTCGTCCGGGTTCACGTCTTTACGTGGCTCTTTACCAAAGAATTCAGCCACTTTCTTCTGAACCATTGGCATACGGGTCTGACCACCCACCAGGATAACGTCCTGGATGTCAGGTACGGACAGGCCAGCATCCTGCAGTGCAACTTTCAGCGGCTCGATAGAACGGTTCACCAGGTCTTCTACCAGGCTTTCCAGTTTCGCACGGGTCACTTTGATGTTCATGTGTTTAGGACCGGTCGCGTCTGCGGTGATGTACGGCAGGTTCACGTCGGTCTGCTGAGCAGAAGACAGTTCGATCTTCGCTTTCTCAGCGGCTTCTTTCAGGCGCTGCATCGCCAGCGGGTCGTTACGCAGGTCAATGCCCTGATCTTTCTTGAACTCGTCAACGAGGTAGTTGATCAGACGGGTATCGAAGTCTTCACCACCCAGGTGGGTATCACCGTTGGTTGCCAGAACTTCGAAGGTTTTTTCGCCGTCAACTTCGTCGATTTCGATAATAGAGATATCGAAGGTACCACCACCCAAGTCGTAAACCGCGATAGTACGGTTGCCGACTTCTTTATCCAGACCGTAAGCCAGTGCAGCCGCGGTTGGTTCGTTGATGATACGTTTTACTTCCAAACCTGCGATACGGCCAGCATCTTTGGTTGCCTGACGCTGAGCATCGTTGAAGTAGGCAGGTACGGTGATAACAGCTTCAGTTACCGGCTCACCCAGGTAATCTTCAGCGGTTTTCTTCATTTTTTTCAGCACTTCAGCAGAGATCTGCGGTGGTGCCGTTTTGGTGCCTTTCACATCAAGCCACGCATCGCCGTTATCTGCTGCGATGATTTTGTAAGGCATGATAGAAACGTCACGCTGAACTTCTTCGTCCTGGAAGCGGCGGCCAATCAGGCGTTTGATCGCAAACAGGGTGTTTTGCGGGTTTGTCACTGCCTGACGTTTAGCCGGCTGACCAACCAGAGTTTCACCATCCTGGGTATAAGCAATGATAGAAGGCGTGGTGCGATCGCCCTCGGCGTTCTCCAGCACGCGTGCAGTAGTGCCGTCCATAATCGCTACACAAGAGTTGGTAGTACCCAGGTCGATACCAATAATTTTACCCATCTAAACGTCTCCACTAAAAAATCAGTCAACATGTGGTTGTGTACCTGTAATAAGGGCAGAACGTGCTTTTTCAACTGCCCAGATTTGATTTTTTTCAGGTCCACACACTGCGGTTGACTACAAGATGGGGTCGCGACGGCATCCATCAAGGGGCAAGCATAAAAAAAATTTTAATTTCACCCTGATGAGATCATAGACGGCGTCGATGCCGCCCATTATGATGCCGCGCCCCGTCAGGGAGTATTGACGCGGGTTTAACCATTTCACCATTTTAATGATGATTTTTTTTGAGGACTTATGGGCAACACTAAGTTGGCTAATCCGGCTCCGCTGGGCCTGATGGGTTTTGGCATGACCACCATTCTGCTGAACCTGCACAACATCGGGATGTTCCCGATGGACGGCGTAATCCTGGCGATGGGCATTTTTTACGGCGGTATCGCGCAAATCTTCGCGGGCCTGCTGGAATATAAGAAAGGCAACACCTTCGGCTTAACCGCCTTCACCTCTTACGGCTCGTTCTGGCTGACCCTGGTCGCCATCCTGCTGATGCCTAAAATGGGCCTGGCAGACGCGGCAAACGCCCACTTCCTGGGCGTCTATCTGGGCCTGTGGGGCGTCTTTACCCTGTTCATGTTCTTCGGCACCCTGAAAGGCAACCGCGCGCTGCAGTTCGTCTTCCTGAGCCTGACCGTACTGTTCGCCCTGCTGGCGATTGGCCACCTGGCGGATAACGAAGGCATCGTTCACGTAGCAGGCTGGATTGGCCTGGTGTGCGGCGCAAGCGCTATCTACCTGGCAATGGGTGAAGTGCTGAACGAACAGTTTGACCGCACCATTTTACCTATTGGTGAAAAACACTGATCCCTCTGTCGTGCCCGCCTCGCGGGCACGATATTCTCCCGCCTGACGAAGCCAAACGCCTAATCCCAGCCCCATCAGCGAGAGCGCGAGTACATACCAGGCAGGCGCCATCGGCGACACCCCCATCATGACCGTGACCACTATCGGCGTCAGCCCGCCGAAAATGGCATACGCGACGTTATAAGAGAACGATATCCCGGTGAAGCGAACCTCCGGCGGAAAAGCGCGCACCATGACGTAAGGCACTGCCCCCACGACGCCCACGCACAGTCCGACCACGCCGTACAGCAGGAACAGCTGTTCAGGATGGCTGCCCGCAAGATGGTAGAACGCCCAGCTCGACGCGGCCAGCAGCAGGCTGCCGACAATAAAGGTCAGGCTGGCACCGAAACGATCCGCCGCCAGCCCGGCGGCCAGACAGCCAAAGCAGAGCATGATTGTCGCAATACTGTTTGCCTGTAAGGTCACGGCAGGGGCGAAACCGTACTGTTTCTGCAGCCACACCGGCGACATCAAAATCACCACCACGATGCCCGCCGACAGCAGCCAGGTGAGCAGCATCGACACCACCACCGCTTTTTTATGACGCACTACAACGGCTTTGACCGGCAACTCCTGCGCCAGCGCTTTACGCTGCTGCATTTCGAGGAAAATCGGCGTCTCCTGCAGCCAGCGGCGCAGGTACATTGCCACCAGGCCAAACGCCCCGCCCAGCAGGAACGGAATACGCCAGCCCCAGTCGTGCACGGCCTGCTGCGTCATGCTGGTGTTGACTATCGTCGCCACTACCGACCCCAACAGGATCCCGACGGTCAGCCCCGCCGTTAACGTTCCGCAGGCGATCCCGATGCGGCGGGCAGGAACGTGCTCCGCCACAAACACCCAGGCCCCCGGCACTTCCCCGCCGATGGCCGCGCCCTGAAGAATGCGCATCAGCAGCAGCAATAGCGGGGCGAGAATGCCCATGGAGGCATAGGTGGGCAGCAGCCCGATCGCCAGCGTCGGCACCGCCATCAGCAGGATGCTCAGGGTAAACATCTTCTTACGCCCGACAAGATCGCCAAAGTGGGCCATGACGATGCCGCCCAGCGGACGTGCCAGATACCCGGCAGCAAAGATGCCGAAGGTTTGCACCTGACGCAGCCATTCTGGAATATCCGCCGGGAAGAAGAGCGCCCCCACCACGGCGGCGAAGAAGACAAAGATGATGAAGTCGTAAAACTCCAGCGCGCCACCTAAGGCGGCGAGCGTAAGCGTTTTGTAGTCCTGTCGATTCAGAGGTCGGGTGTTATGTGACATAGCGAACCATTGTGCATGTGTTGTGGATTATTTTTTACAGCAATCGTAAAGAAAAAATTACTATATCGTAAATCCATTTACACGCTACTGCGGCTGGCGCTAATGTCACATTTTAGTAAATTTCAGGAGATTGTCTCGCGGCGTGCGCTTTTAGGACGAAATGCTGCTACCACTTTGTCGTCAGTTTCCACGTACGGCCCGTCAAGCAACTGTATACAATACGGTACACTTGCAAATATGCCGTGCACGATGACGCGACCGTCCTCGGCTTTTAATCCTTCCAGCGTCTCTTTGATCGACTTTGGCTGCCCCGGCAGGTTCAGTATCAGCGCCTGTTTGCGGATCACCCCCACCTGGCGGGAAAGGATTGCCGTCGGGACAAAGTGTAGACTGATCTGGCGCATCTGTTCGCCGAAGCCCGGCATTTCACGATCGGCGATAGCCAGCGTCGCGTCCGGCGTCACATCACGACGCGCGGGGCCGGTTCCACCCGTGGTGAGCACAAGGTGACAGCTCATCTCATCCACCAGCTCGCACAGGGTCTGCTCAATGATCGGCTGTTCGTCGGGGATAAGGCGAGTCTGGATCTCAAACGGGGTGGTCAGCGCGCTTGCCAGCCACTCTTCCAGAGCGGGGATGCCTTTATCCTGGTAAACGCCGCTGGAGGCGCGGTCAGAAATCGACACTAAGCCGATGCGTAAGGTATTCATATTCATTCCATTCAAAAAGTACTGATTAAAGGGAATGATACACGCAGAGGGAAAATTCAGACAGAGGACAGAAGAAGACGCGTGACCGGGAGCCCGGTCACGCAGAATGATTACAGCAGGTCGCCGATCATTTTTTCCAGTTTTTCCTGGTCGATAGCAAACTTACGGATACCGTCCGCCAGTTTGTCTACCGCCATTGGATCCTGGTTGTGCTGCCACAGGAACTCGGATTCGGTGATGCGCTCCGGGCGCGCCTTCACTTCGCCGGTGTAAGACAGCTTACGCTCGATAGCACCTTCGCTTTCTGCCAGCTCTTTCAGCAGCGCAGGGGCGATGGTCAGACGGTCACAGCCAGCCAGCTCAATGATTTCGCCCACGTTACGGAAGCTTGCACCCATAACCACGGTCTCATAGCCATGCTGTTTGTAGTATTCGTAGATTTCAGTCACGGAAATCACGCCTGGATCTTCAGACGCTGCGTACTCTTTCTTGTCGGTGTTGGCTTTGTACCAGTCCAGAATACGGCCCACGAACGGAGAAATCAGGTACACGCCTGCTTCCGCACATGCACGCGCCTGCGCGAAGGAGAACAGCAGGGTCAGGTTACAGTTGATGCCTTCTTTTTCCAGCTGCTCGGCAGCGCGAATGCCCTGCCAGGTCGACGCCAGTTTGATCAGGATACGGTCGTTGCTGATGCCCGCGTCGTTGTACAGTTTGATCAGGCGTTTTGCTTTCGCGATTGACGCTTCGGTGTCGTAGGAGAGACGTGCATCCACTTCGGTAGAGATACGGCCCGGAACTAGCTTCAGGATTTCCAGACCGATGTTCACTGCCAGTTTATCGGTAGCATCCACAACCTGCTGCGCACGGTCATTGCTCTGTGCTTTCGCCCAGGTCACAGCCTCGTCAATCAGTTTGCGATACTCAGGGATCTGTGCGGCGTTAAGGATCAGAGAAGGGTTAGTTGTGGCATCCTGCGGCTGGTACAGCTTCATTGCCGCGATATCTCCGGTGTCAGCTACGACAGTGGTGAACTGACGAAGGGAGGTCAATTTATCCGTCATGATAGTGTTTCTCTTTTAACGTGCCCTGGATAATTCACGCTACCGACAGCATGCCTGCAGCGGAAAAATGACAGGTTTACTTGTTAGGGGGATGTAACCGGTCTGCCCTGATGATAACACGACGGAGGGGTAGCGCAACCGCAGACAGTGCGCTTAGGCAGAGTATGATAAACTCAAAATATTAACAGGCTGCTAAGCAACAGCATGCCCAATCAGTGGTAGCGCTTACATATTCACGTTGGCATCAACAAGAGGGACGTTAATGCCTGATTTCCTTTTCTTTATTAACGAAGTCCTCTGGGGTTCGATAATGATCTACCTGCTTCTGGGAGCAGGTATCTGGTTTACGCTACGCAGTGGGTTTATCCAGTTTCGCTATATTCGCAAGTTTGACAGAAGTCTGAAAAACAGCGTCACGCCCCAGCCGGGCGGATTAACGTCGTTTCAGGCGCTGTGTACCAGCCTGGCTGCCCGCCTCGGTAGCGGAAACCTGGCGGGCGTTGCGCTGGCCATCAGCGCCGGTGGGCCAGGCGCGGTGTTCTGGATGTGGGTCACGGCGCTTCTCGGAATGGCTACCTCTTTTGCCGAAAGTTCGCTGGCGCAACTCTATAAAGAGAAAGACAGAAACGGGCAGTTTCGCGGCGGTCCGGCCTGGTATATGGCGCGTGGCTTAGGAATGCGCTGGATGGGCGTTCTGTTCTCGCTTTTTTTACTGCTCGCGTACGGTCTAATTTTTAATACCGTGCAGTCAAACTCCGTCGCCCATGCCCTGCGCTATACCTTCTCCTGTCCGGAGTGGATCACCGGCATCGGTTTAGCCCTCTTTGTTTTGTTCACCATTTCTGCCGGCCTGAAAGGCGTTGCCCGCCTGATGCAGTGGCTGGTTCCCATCATGGCGCTGCTCTGGGTTGCCGCGAGCCTGGTCGTCGCTGCGCTGCATGCCGACCAGGTTCCGGACGTGATTGCGACCATCTTTAAAAGCGCCTTTGGCTGGCGTGAGGTGGCGTCAGGCGCGCTGGGCTACACCCTGAGCCAGGCGCTGATGGCAGGTTTTCAGCGAGGCATGTTCTCCAATGAAGCCGGGATGGGCTCCACTCCCAACGCCGCCGCGGCCGCCTCTTCCTGGCCGCCGCACCCGGCAGCGCAGGGTATCGTGCAGATGATAGGCGTGTTTATTGATACCGTTATTATCTGTTCCGCCAGCGCCATGATCCTCCTGCTGGCCGGTCCTGTGGCGCATGACTCGGATATCGACGGAATACAGCTTCTCCAGCAGGCGCTGGTGAATCTGACCGGCGGCTGGGGTTCGGGATTTGTCTCGCTCATTCTGATACTGTTCGCCTTCAGTTCGATTGTGGTGAATTACCTGTACGCCGAAAATAACCTTATCTTCCTGAAATACGACTCTCGTCCTGCCATCTTCTTGCTTCGCCTGGGCGTAGTACTGATGGTGATCGCGGGCTCCCTTCTGAATATGCCGCTGGTCTGGCAGCTGGCGGATGTCATTATGGCGCTAATGGCAATCACTAACCTGACGGCGATCCTGCTGCTCTCGCCCGTTGTGAACCTTATTGCCAGGGATTATCTTCGCCAGCGCAAGCTGGGCGTTCCCCCGGTATTTGATGCCGCACGCTATCCCGAAATTCAGTCACAGCTTGCCCCCGGCACCTGGGATGATTTGCCCCGGCGATAACAGCTATCGATCAATTCAGGGCGATTTTTTGTTAAAGTCGCTCTAAATTTCCTGCAAGGACTGGATATGCTGATTCTGATTTCACCTGCAAAAACGCTCGACTACCAGAGCCCGCTCGCTACCGAGCGTTATACCCAGCCAGAACTGCTGGACTATTCGCAACAGCTGATCCGCGAAGCGCGCAAGCTCTCTGCGCCGCAAATCGCCTCGCTGATGAGCATCAGCGACAAGCTGGCAGACCTGAACGCGACCCGGTTCCACGAGTGGCACCCGGATTTCACCCCCGCTAACGCGCGCCAGGCGATCCTGGCGTTTAAGGGCGATGTTTACACCGGCCTGCAGGCGGAAGATTTTAGCGAAGCCGACTTTGATTTTGCCCAGCAGCATCTGCGCATGCTGTCGGGCCTGTATGGCGTACTGCGCCCGCTGGATCTGATGCAGCCATATCGTCTGGAGATGGGGATTCGCCTGGAAAACGCCAAAGGCAAAGACCTTTACCATTTCTGGGGCGACATCATCACCGACAAGCTGAACGCGGCGCTGCATGCTCAGGGTGATAACGTGGTGGTCAACCTGGCATCCGATGAGTACTACAAGTCGGTGAAGCCGAAAAAGCTGAACGCGGAGATCGTTAAGCCGGTCTTCCTTGATGAGAAGAACGGCAAGTTCAAGGTCATCAGCTTCTATGCGAAAAAAGCGCGTGGCCTGATGAGCCGCTATATCATTCAGAACCGCCTGACGAAGCCGGAGCAGTTAACGGGATTCAACACCGACGGCTATTTCTTTGACGAGGCGTCGTCAGGGAAAGGTGAGCTGGTATTTAAGCGCCACGAGCAGTAAAACTAAACCCCGCCATCTGGCGGGGTTTTGCGTTAATGGTGCTTCCAGTCCGGGCCCGGACGGTGGTCGTCGTGATGATGGTCGTGTCGGTCATCACGATCGCGATGCTCGTCATGCGGACGCCAGTGGTTATCGCGCCAGTCATAATGCGCCTTCCACCAGTCGTGGTCGCGCCAGCGGCCGCCATCCCAGTAATGCCCGCTATTGTCCCGATCGCCAATCTGCAGTTTTACCGCAGGTACGAGAGTAATTTCAGATGCCTGTACCGCCATGGGGGCGACCAGCACCAGAGAAAGCGCGATGAGTGCAGGTTTTAGTGTAGACACAGGTGACTCCTTATTCTTCTTGCCCAACGTGGGCCGATGTAAGGAGAGTACGCGAGGGGAACGGTGGATGTTATTCTCTGCAATCCTAAACGCTAAGTGACCGCATTTAATGGGAATTTCTGCTTTTTTCCTGCAATTTTTCTCCTTAATTTCTTCATAAAAAAGCCGGGTGGCGCTGCGCTTACCCGGCCTACGGTCATCTCGTCGTTGTAGCCCCGGTAAGGCGTAGCCGCCACCGGGCAACACAATCACGCGCGCGTCATCATCAGCTTACGCAGCGCGGCAAAATCTGCCGGCAGCTCATGGGACAGCAGCGGCAGGTCGGCGCGCTCGGCCAGCTCTTTTGGCAGCGGCAGCGTTTCGCCCAGAATATCTTCCACGCTCTCTTTGAACTTCGCCGGATGCGCGGTGCCCAGGAACAGGCCATATTCACCCGGGTTAAGCTGGTCGCGCAGCGCGCGGTACGCAATTGCCGCGTGCGGCTCAGAGGTGTAGCCCACCGCCTTCAGCTCGCGCATGGTGGCTTTGGTGGTTTCGTCCGTCACCGCAGCGTAGCCCAGGTCACCCAGACGCCACACCTTGCGGCGGAACAGCTCTTCCACGCGCGGCCAGTTGTTCGGCTGCGACACGTCCATGGCATTGGAGAGCGTCGCCTGCGTGGCGTTAGGCGCCCATTTGCCGTCTTTCAGGAAGCGCGGCACGGTATCGTTGGCGTTGGTGGCAGCGATAAAGCGTTTCACCGGCAGACCGAGAGATTTCGCCAGCAGCCCCGCCGTCAGGTCGCCGAAGTTGCCGCTTGGTACCGAAACTACCAGCTGATTGCGCGCTTCCTGCGGCAGCTGAGCCACCGCTTCGAAGTAGTAGCAGATCTGCGCCAGCAGGCGGCTGATGTTGATGGAGTTCGCCGAGTTCAGCCCCAGCGCGGCCTTCAGCTCTTCATCATCGAACGCCTGCTTGACCAGCGCCTGGCAGGCATCGAAATCGCCGTCGATCGCCACGGTTTCAATGTTGCCGCCGAGGGTGCAGAACAGTTTTTCCTGCAACGGGCTGATCTTGCCTTTCGGATAGAGGATCACCACGCGGACGTTTTTCAGGCCGTAGAACGCGTGTGCCACCGCCGCACCGGTATCACCGGAGGTCGCGGTCAAGATGGTCACCGGCTTGTCGCCGCTGATGTGGGTCAGCATCTGCGCCATAAAGCGGCCGCCGAAGTCTTTAAACGCCAGGGTCGGGCCGTGGAACAGCTCCAGACAACCGACGTCAGGCTCCACCTGCTTAACCGGAGCCGGGAAAGCAAACGCCGCACGCACGCGCTCTTCCAGCAGCTCCTGCGGGATTTCATCGCCAATAAACGCAGACAGAATTTTGGTGCTGCGGGTGACAAAGTCCAGCTTCAGCAGCTCATCGATTTCGGTCAGCTGAAATTCCGGCAGGTCGTGCGGGAAAAACAGCCCCTGATTTTTGCCCAGCCCCTGAGTCACCGCCTGCGCGAAGCTGACCTGCTCGTTATGATCTTTAAGGTTGTAGAGTTTCATTCGTTATCCCAGTACTCGTGCGCCAGCCGTGTCCAGACGGCAAATATGAACAAAGCCTTCCTGATTTTGCAGGTAGTGTTTAGAGAGCCAGTCCGCCACGCGCTGCGCGGTGTCTGGCTTATCGCACAGGGCGAACAGCGTCGGGCCGGAGCCGGAGATGCCGCACGCCTGCGCGCCGATATCCATTGAAGCCTGTCGCGCCTCGTTAAAGCCGGGCAGCAGCTTCGTACGGTACGGCTCGGCAATGACGTCTTTCATCAGCTTCGCCGCCAGCTGCGGCTGACGGGTGTAGCAGGCGTGGATAAAGCCCGCCAGATGACGCCCGTGGGCGATACAGTCCTGGCGACGATACTGCGCAGGCAGGATCGCACGCGCTTCCGCGGTAGAGACCTTGATGCCCGGATAGGCCAGCACCCACAGCCACTCATCAAACCCTGGCACCTGCTGGCTGATGATGCCATTTTCTTCAATCATCAGCTGCATGCCGCCGAGGAAGCACGGTGCCACGTTATCATAGTGAATACTGCCGGAGATGCGCCCTTCCAGCTCGCCCATCAGCGCCAGCAGACGGCTATTGTTCAGCGGCTTGCCGCAGTGCTCGTTCATCGCCACCAGGGCGGCGACAACCGAGCAGGCGCTGGAGCCCAGGCCCGAACCAATCGGCATGCTTTTTTCCAGCGTCATGGCGACCGGCACGTTTTTGCCGATCTCCTGACAGAAGCGCTCCCAGCACTGATAAACGATATTCTCGCGTGGTTCAGGCGGCAGCTTACTGGCGAAACGGCCGACGTTATTCAGGCTGAAGCTTTCTGCCGCCTCAACCGTTACCGTATCGCCCAGCAGCGAACCGTCCACCGGCGTCACCGCCGCACCCAGCACGTCAAATCCGACGCTCATATTGGCGCTGGAAGCCGGGGCATATACTTTAACCATCTTAAACTCCTAACTTCCATGACAGGGTACGCAGCAGGTCGGCAAACACGCCCGCCGCCGTCACATCATTCCCTGCGCCATAGCCGCGAAGCACCAGCGGCAATGGCTGATAATAGTGGCTGTAAAACGCGAGGGCGTTTTCGCCGTTTTTGACTTTGTACAGCGGGTCGTTACCATCCACTTCGGCAATCTTCACCCGGCATACGCCGTCCTCTTCAATGTTCCCAACATAGCGCAATACCTTACCTTCATCACGGGCTTTCGCAACGCGTGCGGCAAAGGCATCGTCAAGCTGAGGTAAATTCGCCATAAAGGTGCTGACATCGCCGCTGGTGTCAAACTCGGCTGGCAGCACCGGTTCAATCACGATATCCGAAAGCTCCAGCTCGCGGCCCGTTTCGCGCACCAGGATCAGCAGCTTGCGCGCCACGTCCATCCCGGAGAGATCGTCGCGCGGATCTGGCTCGGTGTAGCCCAGCTCGCGCGCGGCACGGGTGGCTTCCGACAGGCTCATCCCTTCATCCAGCTTGCCGAAGATAAACGACAGGGAGCCGGAGAGGATGCCGGAGAAACGCTGCAGTTCGTCGCCCGCGTTCAGCAGGTTTTGCAGGTTCTCGATGACCGGAAGGCCGGCACCGACATTGGTGTCGTACAGGAACTTGCGGCGCGACTTGCTCGCCGCCAGGCGCAACTGGTGATAGTAATCCATCGACGAGGTGTTGGCCTTTTTGTTCGGCGTCACCACGTGGAAGCCTTCGCGCAGGAAGTCGGCGTACTGGTCGGCCACCGCCTGGTTCGAGGTACAGTCAACGATAACCGGGTTAAGCAGGTGATACTCTTTCACCAGACGGATCAGGCGCCCCAGGTTGAACGGCTCTTTCGCCTCTTCCAGCTCCGCCTGCCAGTTCTCCAGGTTCAGACCGTGAACGTTAGTAAGCAGCGCTTTCGAGTTCGCAATTCCGCAGACGCGCAGATCGATGTGCTTTTTCTTAAGCCACTCCTGCTGGCGCTTCACCTGCTCCAGCAGCGCACCGCCGACGCCGCCCACGCCAATCAGGAATAGCTCGATAACCTGATCGGTGTTGAACAGCATCTGGTGAACCACGCGTACGCCGGTGGTGGCGTCATCGTTATCCACCACCACGGAGATTGAACGCTCGGACGAGCCCTGGGCAATCGCCACGATGTTGATATTGGCCCGCGCCAGCGCGGCAAAGAATTTGGCGGAGATACCGCGCAGCGTGCGCATACCGTCGCCAACCACGGAAATCACCGCCAGGCGCTCCTGAATGGAGAGCGGCTCCAGCAGTTCCTCTTTCAGCTCCAGATAGAACTCTTCTTCCAGCGCGCGGCGGGCGCGCAGACAGTCGACCTGAGGCACGCAGAAGCTGATGCTGTACTCGGAAGAGGACTGGGTGATCAGCACCACCGAGATACCGTTGCGTGACATGGCCGCAAAAACGCGCGCCGCCATGCCGACCATCCCCTTCATCCCCGGACCGGAGACGCTGAACATTGCCATATTATTCAGGTTGGAAATGCCTTTCACCGGCAGACCATCTTCATCGCTGCTGGCACCAATCAACGTGCCTGGCGCCTGCGGGTTACCGGTGTTTTTAATCAGGCATGGGATCTGGAACTGGGCAATGGGGGAGATGGTACGCGGGTGAAGCACTTTGGCGCCGAAGTAGGAAAGCTCCATCGCTTCCTGGTACGACATCGACTTCAGCAGCCTGGCGTCCGGCACCTGGCGCGGATCGCAGGTATAGACGCCGTCGACGTCAGTCCAGATCTCACAGCAGTCAGCGCGTAAACAGGCGGCCAGCACGGCGGCAGAGTAGTCGGAGCCGTTACGGCCCAGCACCACCAGTTCACCCTTCTCGTTCCCGGCGGTAAAGCCCGCCATCAGGATCATGTGGTCAGAGGGGATTTTGCTCGCGGCAATACGGCGGGTTGATTCGGCAATATCAACGGTAGATTCGAGGTAGTGGCCCGCTGCCAGCAATTTCTCAACCGGATTGATCACGGTAACGTTGTGGCCGCGCGCTTCCAGCACGCCCGCCATGATGGCGATGGAAAGTTTTTCGCCCCGGCAGATCAGCGCCGCGTTGACGCTGTCCGGGCACTGGCCCAGCAGGCTGATGCCGTGCAGCACATGCTTGATCTGAGCAAACTCCTGCTCAACGAAAGACTTCAGCTGCGCGAGCGGGAAACCATGCTGCGCCTCTGCCAGCCCCTGCAGCAGCTCGGCGAAGATACGCTCGGCATCGCTGATGTTCGGGAGTGCATCCTGGCCACCGATGGTCTTTTCAATCATCGCCACCAGATGGTTTGTGATTTTTGCCGGGGCAGAGAGCACGGTCGCAACCTGCCCCTGCCTGGCGTTGCTCTCCAGGATATCGGCAACACGCAGAAAACGTTCTGCATTTGCCACTGATGTACCGCCGAACTTCAACACTCGCATGGTTCTACCTCGTTTCCTTTAGCCGAAAAAAAAGCCCGCACTGTTCAGGTGCGGGCTTTTTTCTGTTTTTCCTGTACGCGTCAGCCCGCATCGTTACCTGTGGTAATGATGATGGTTGTGGTAATGGTGGTGATGCTGATGCGTTTCATGGATGTTGTGTACTCTGTCATTATTATCTGTCTGTGCTGTATTCTTTTAGGGTTAAAGGATCGGGCACCTTAAGTCAATGAATTTTTAATTTGATCACAATTCCGCGGACGTTCACGTCACGCTGCGTGACGTTTTATTTTCATCCGAATCCCCCAGTCGCAACCCTCCACGACAGACCATTTCGCCATAGTAAAAACTTATGACAGCATTTTACTCGGCCAATTTTTTTTCAATATCGTGCAGCAAACGGTGCAACATGGCGGTGTCCCGCTGCTCAAGACGTCCAAGGCGCTGCTGTAGCCAGTCGTCCATTTTTTGATCGTCCGCAACGCCAAGGCTCGATAAAAGACGCTCTACGCGAGCACGAAGCGCGGCCAGCTGATTTTCATTGGCGGCTTCCGTCTGGGGTTGAGGGATTTGCATTAGGGAAGCTAATTGATAGCAATAGACCATTACCGCCTGGCCTAAATTCAGGGAAGGATAATCGGCTACCATCGGCGCACCGGTGAGAACGTCCGCCAGCTCAAGCTCTTCGTTGGTGAGCCCGGAATCTTCACGACCAAATACCAGCGCGGCTTTCTCAAGCCACTGGCTTTTCTCTTCCAGCATGGGCACCAGTTCAGCAGGCGTGGCGTAGTAGTGGAACTTCGCCCGGCTGCGTGCTGTGGTGGCAACGGTAAATGAAATGTCATGCAGCGCGTCGGCAAGCGTAGCGTAAGTCGTTATATTATCGAGAATATCCCCCGAACCGTGCGCCACCCAGCGGGCGGCAGGCTCCAGGTGCGCAGTGCTGTCCACAATACGTAAATCGGTAAAACCCATGGTCTTCATGGCACGCGCCGCAGCGCCTATATTTTCGGCTCTGGCTGGAGCGACCAGTACAATCGACAGATGCATTTATGCTCTCTTTTTAATCAGTTAGCGGAGAAAAGTGTGATGCACTTCAACATATTACGCAGCACGAATTTACAAATTTGCAACACAAATCACCGAAATAGCGTTTCATAACAAATTAAAGACGCTAAACTATTTTGTGTCTGAACAATCAGTTAGAATGTTAACAGAAGCCTATTATCCCTATGTTTTATAATGATAATGGCAACGTGAATACCCTGTTCTGATTGGATTCGCTTTGTTTATAAATCAATCTCCGCAACTAGTTGGTTTATTGAAAAATTGTGACAAAGGCTAGCATTCGGCTACGATGATTTCATCAAACTGTTAACGTGCTACAATTGAACTTGATATATGTCAACGAAGCGTAGTTTTATTGGGTGTCTGGTGTCACTTAGCCTGTTATGTTGCTGTTAAAATGGTTAGGATGACAGCCGTTTTTGACACTGTCGGGTCCAAAGGGAAAGTACCCAAGACCAAGCTAATGATGTTGTTGACGTTGATGGAAAGTGCATCAAGAACGCAATTACGTACTTTAGTCACGTTAAGCCGATCATGTTAATTTGCGACATGTATCAGGCAGGTCAGGGACTTTTGTACTTCCTGTTTCGATTTAGTTGGCAATTTAGGTAGCAAACATGCAGACCCCGCACATTCTTATCGTTGAAGACGAGTTGGTAACACGCAACACGTTAAAGAGCATTTTCGAAGCAGAAGGCTACGATGTCTTTGAAGCGACCGATGGCGCAGAGATGCATCAGATCCTTTCTGAAAATGATATCAACCTGGTGATCATGGATATCAACCTGCCGGGCAAAAACGGTCTTCTGCTGGCGCGCGAACTGCGTGAACAGGCGAACGTCGCGTTAATGTTCCTGACGGGCCGTGATAACGAAGTTGATAAAATTCTTGGCCTGGAGATCGGTGCGGATGACTACATCACCAAACCGTTCAACCCTCGCGAGTTAACCATTCGTGCACGCAACCTGCTGTCCCGCACCATGAACCTGGGCACGGTCAGCGAAGAGCGTCGTAGCGTCGACAGCTACAAATTCAACGGCTGGGAACTTGATATCAATAGCCGTTCGCTGATTAGCCCGAACGGTGAGCAGTATAAGCTGCCGCGCAGCGAATTCCGCGCGATGCTGCACTTCTGCGAAAATCCGGGCAAAATTCAGTCCCGTGCAGAACTGCTGAAGAAAATGACCGGTCGTGAGCTGAAGCCTCATGACCGTACCGTAGACGTGACCATCCGTCGTATTCGTAAGCATTTCGAATCGACGCCTGATACGCCGGAAATCATCGCCACCATCCACGGCGAGGGGTACCGTTTCTGCGGTGATCTGCAGGAATAATCCCGCAGTTAACGCATGAAAAACGGCGCATTTGCGCCGTTTTTTTTTATTTCCAGATCCGCATTGTGTCGTTATCAGGTTCTGCGGGCGGCGCAGGTCGCTTCGGCTGTGAAAGCGAATACCAGTCGAAATGACGAGTCAGGTACATGACGGCGAACAGCGCCAGCGCGAGAACCGCAGACCCCAACAGCAGTGCACTATCCTCCGAGCGCAGCAGGAACCACATCACCACATCCAACCCCAGCAAGGCCAGCACAAACAGTCCGCTGCGCTTCCAGCTTTTCAGCACGGCCTGCAGGTACATTCCGTTCATCGCCGCACCAACCAAACTTGCAACTACCCAGGCTGGCGTAAACCCGACATGTTCTGATAGCGCCAACAGCACCAGATAGAACAGCACCAGCGACAGCCCCACCAGCAGATACTGCATCGGGTGCAGGCGCAGCCCGGTTAAGGTCTCGAAAACAAAGAAGGCCATAAACGTCAGCGCAATCAGCAAAATGGCGTACTTGATCGCCCGGTCAGTCAGCTGATACTGATCGGCGGGCGTGGCTACCGTAACGCTGAAGGCGGGGATCGACTCCCATGACGGCGACTCGCTTCCGTTGAACCAGCTCTCAAGATTGTTCGCAAACCAGCTGCTCTGCCAGTTCGCCTGAAACCCGGTGTCACCAATTTTATGCTTCACCGGTAGATAATTACCCATAAAGCCAGGATGCGGCCAGTTGCTGTTCAGCGCCATTTCACTGCTACGTCCTACAGGTACCACGGCAAAACTTCCTGTTCCCGTCAGATTCAGCGAAATATCCATAGCAAACGTTTTTAATTCCAGCGCCTTGTCAGTCAGCGGGATATGGATACCGGGAAGCGCGCCATACACGCCTGTACCCGGCTCCACACTTAGCGTCTCGCCGTTGATACTGGAGACTTTCACCGTGCCAATGCCTCGAGCATCGCCCACGCCAACAACGATAAACGGCTGCCCCAGGGTCATCGACTCCCCTTTCAGCTGCGTCATTTTTTCCGTGTTGAATCGGGCTTTTATGTTGAGGTCGGTATTCCAGATCTGTCCGTCATAGATGCCGACATTTCGCGACTCAACGCGCTGGTTACCCTCAACGCGCAGAGACTCCGGCAGGATAAAATGCATATAGCTTTTCTTGTACTCGACTTTTTTCTCATCCTCTAACTTGTAAAAAACCTCGGTTACCGGGATCGCAATCAGCGGGCCGACCAATTTTTGCGGCCCGCTGGTGCTCTGGCGAAGCGTATTTTCGACATCGTTGCGGTAGCTTTCACGCTCTGAAATGAGGTTACTCACCATAAACAGTGGGACTAACAACAGCAGGATGCACCCCAGCAGGGTGCTTACTTTCCAGAACAGGGGGGATTTCATCATTACGTCTCCTTTGTGATGTGGAGAGCGTAACCAGGCTGTGTGGGGCCAGTTTGAAGTTATGTGAAGGGACGGTGAAGTGTCAGCGTGGCTATCACGCCACCTTCATCACGATTACGCAATGTAATCTCTCCGTGGTGCAGACGCGCCACCTCCTGAACAAACGCCAGCCCGAGTCCGCTACTTTTCAACCCATTCTCGCGCGGCAGGGAATAAAAGCGCTCAAAAATACGCTCCAGCGCATAATCCGGGATCCCGCTTCCGCTGTCGGTGACGCTCAGCCGTATCTGCCCCTGCTCTTCCCGGGCCGCCAGTTCAATGGCACCACCCTGTGGGGTAAAATCGATAGCATTATCCAGTAAATTACCGAGCGCCTGTTCAAGCAGGTCGGGATCGCCTTCAACAAGAAGCGAAGCGGGCTGGAGGGTCAGCGCAATCTCTTTTACCGCCAATAGCGCCGAACGCGCGTCGGCAAGCCGTGTAAACAGCAGGTCGACGCGGACGGCCTGGGGCGTAATCTCGACCCGATTTTCAAGCCGCGCCTGAGTCAGCAGTTTTTCAACCAGCGACTGCATACGCGCGTTTTGCACCAGAATATTATCGATAAACCGCGCGGCCACCTGCGGCGGCGGCTGCTCGGTGAGAATTTCTGCCGCGCCGCGTATGGCGGCTATTGGGCTTTTCAGCTCGTGGGTCAGCGCATGGACATAATGTTCAATGTAGTTTTTCCCTTCAAGGCGAATACGCATATTTTCCAGCGCCTGAGCCAGCTTGTGCAGTTCGCTACTGCCTGGATTAGGCAGCGGGAGAGGCGTATCAGTGGTCACCGAGTCGGCATAGCGCGATAACGTACTGATGGAACGATTGATCCACCAGGCGACGAGAAAACCGATCAGTAAAGCAATGCCAAGCAGCGCCCCGCCAGCCCACAGAATCCGCCTCTCGCTGCGTTGGATAACCGGCGCCATCGCGCTGTTCGGTTTCCCCACCGACAGCACGCCGATAATCTTGCCCTGCTCCACAACCGGTGCGGCAACATACATCACCGTGCTCTCCGGATCGTCGGGATGGCTCTGGGTACTGCGCGCGCCGTATTGGCCGCGAAGCGTCAGCCAGACATCGTTCCAGCGAGAGTAATCTTGCCCCACGGCCAGGCCGGCAGAATCAAACACGACGCGGCCCTGCGCATCGGTCATGTAGACGTGATACTCGTTGCGCACCTTATGAATGCCGCCGATATTGGCGCGGAAAGGCCGCTGATGGAGCTGTAAAAAGGCCTGCGCCAGTCTGCCCTGCTGAGCATTGCCCGAAAGAAGATCCTCACGCCCAACTTCGGCGAGCAAGGTCGCGGTATCGATCAACGTGCCCTCGGTTGCCCTGCGCACGCCGGGCTTCACTTCCTGAACAAAGATCGACAGCACAAACCATGCGGCGATGGCGACGATCAGGAAGTACCCCAGCAGCAAACGCATTCCGATGCGCATTAATAAAGCCCCAGGCTATAGCCCATACCGCGATGGGTGCTGATGGGTGACAGTTCCTCATTCACTGCCCGCAGCTTGGCGCGCAGGGTCTTGATGTGAGTGTCCACGGTACGATCGTAACTGTCGCCGTCTTCGCCCCACACCTTGTCCATTAACTGTTGCCGAGAGAAAACCCTTCCCGGAGCCTGTAGTAACGTTTTAAGCAGCAAAAACTCATAGCGCGTGAGCGGTAATGCTTCACCGCACCAGCTAATTCGGGCAGCAGCTTCGTTCAGCTCAAACTTTCCGATACGCACCGTCTCCGCTGGGGCGGCGGATTTTTGCATCCGCCGTAAAATGGTCCTTACCCGGGCGCACACCTCACGCGGGGAGAAAGGCTTGGCGACGTAGTCGTCTGCGCCCATTTCCAGGCCGAGGAGTTTATCCACTTCGTCACTGCGTGCCGTCAGAAACAGCACGGGCAGTGACGGATGCTGCGCCAGAAGCTGGCGGCAGAGCTCAAAGCCGCTGATGTCCGGCAGCCCGACGTCAAGAATGGCGATCGCCGGAGCCTGCTGGCGCGCCGCCTCCAGCACCGGTAAACCGCGCTCAAACGCTTTTACTGCAAATCCTTCCTGCTGAAGCATGTAGATTAGCGTATCGGCGATACTGGTTTCGTCTTCAACCAGCCAGACTACAGGTCGTTGCATGGTTCATCCCTGAATTAATGCCACGGCATAATCGGCACCGCACTAATGGCGTTTTTCGGTGACCCTTCCACCACTTTATCGGAATACGCCAGGTAGGCCAGGGTGTTGCGTTTTGCATCATAGAAACGCACCACCTGCAGCTTTTTAAACACCAGCGAGGTCCGTTTCTGGAACACCACATCGCCCTGCGCTTTGCCGTTTTTGATTTTATCGCTCAGCTCAACCGGCCCCACCTGCTGACAGGAGATCGCCGCATCGGAAGTGTCTTCCGCCAGCCCCAGGCCGCCTTTAATACCGCCCGTCTTCGCGCGGCTAACGTAGCAGGTGACGTTTTTCACGTCCGGATCGTCAAACGCCTCCACCACAATTTTGTGGTCCGGACCGAACATTTTGAACACGGTATCGACAGAACCAATCTGTTCCGCCTGCGCCGCACGGCCCGCTACCAGCAGCAGGGCAGTAAGAAGCAAAGTCTTGTATTTCATATTGTTACCATTCTTTAAAATTGCATTGAGCGATTATTCAACACGTTAGTCAAAAATGTAGCAAGATCACAGGATTAGAATATATTCACCCAAAATGAGAGAGAAAAGGCATTAATGCGCAAAAAAAACACTGAATGCTAAAACATCAAAAAATGCTATTATCCGCTAACCTGTTATCAGGCACCTGCTGTTTTAAGGATGAGGATAGTATATGGATCAGGCTGGAATTATTCGCGACCTGCTCACCTGGCTGGAAGGTCATCTCGACCAGCCTTTGTCACTGGATAATGTGGCGGCTAAAGCGGGCTATTCCAAGTGGCATCTGCAAAGGATGTTCAAGGATGTCACCGGTCATGCTATCGGTGCCTATATTCGCGCACGTCGTTTATCGAAATCTGCGGTGGCATTGCGCCTGACCGCGCGGCCAATTCTGGATATTGCCCTGCAGTACCGTTTTGATTCGCAGCAAACCTTCACCCGCGCCTTTAAAAAACAGTTCTCGTTGACGCCAGCGCTCTATCGCCGCTCGCCTGACTGGAGCTCGTTTGGCATGCGTCCGCCGCTGCGTCTGGGCGAGTTCGCGATGCCGAAATACGAAATGGTCACTCTGCCGGAAACCCATCTGATCGGTACTACCCAGAGCTACTCGTGCTCTCTGGAGCAGATTTCTGAGTTCCGCCATCAGATGCGCGTCCAGTTCTGGCGCGATTTCCTGAGCCATGCGCCGGCCATTCCGCCGATCCTGTATGGCCTCAACGAAACGCACCCAAGCCAGGAAAAAGACGACGAGCAGGAGGTGTTTTACACCACCGCGCTGACGCCGGAGCTGGCGAATGGCTACATTCAGGGTTCGAAGCCGGTCGTGCTGGAAGGCGGCGAGTACGTGATGTTCTCGTATGAAGGACTGGGTACGGGCGTCCAGGAGTTTATCCTGACCGTTTACGGGACCTGCATGCCAATGCTGAATCTGAATCGCCGTAAAGGTCAGGATATCGAGCGCTACTACCCGGCGCAGGATGCCAAACCGGAAGAAGGCCCAATCAATCTGCGTATGGAATTCTTGATTCCTGTCCGTCGTTAACGCTGCAGTTCATCAAGCGCAGGGGCATCGAGATGCGAAATGTCCCCTGCCATCTCCACGACCCAGCCCGACGCCAGCCACGCGCTTTCCTGATAATCAATCCGGGAAATGGAGCAGTTACGCAGGCGTAACCGACGCTCAGCGTAAGCCGGTAACCCCAGAATGGTGCTCACCAGGCAGCCGAGCGCGATACCGTGACTCACCAGCAGCGGACGGCTGCCTGCCGGAAGCTTGAGGCATTCCGCCAGCGCGGCATGCATACGCACGCTCAGCTCCTGCATGGATTCCCCTTCAGGAATACGACCATCTTCGGTACCGTTCACCAGCGTGCGGCGCCAGCCCTCTTCCGTTTCCGTCAGCGTATCAATATGGCGCTTTTCCAGCACGCCCATATCCAGCTCGCGCAGGCGCGGCTCAAGCATCACATCGCAGCCGCAGGCGTCGGCAATGATGCGCGCCGTCTGCTGTGTGCGACCTAAATCGCTGGTAATAACGTGGGTAATGCCCAGCGTTCTGGCGCGTTCCGCCACCTGCCACGCTTGCTGCACACCCTTCTCGGTGAGAGGACTGTCTGACTGGCCTTGAATACGTCGCTCGGCGTTCCACTGCGTTTCACCGTGGCGAACAAGGTATACCTGTAACATGCTTTTTTTCCGTTATACTGCGATGAGTTTTTTTTGAATTGAGCTTAATTATGCACCATGTTGTCTCTGCTACCACCAATCCTGCCAAAATTCAGGCAATTCTAAAGGCTTTTGAAGAGATTTTCGGCGAAGGATCCTGCCATATTGAGGCCATCGGCGTCGAGAGTGGCGTACCTGAACAGCCGTTTGGCAGCGAGGAAACGCGCGCTGGCGCACGAAATCGCGTGGCAAATGCAAAAGCCGCGGCCCCGAAGGCTGACTTCTGGGTCGCCATTGAAGCAGGCATCGACGAAGGCGCAACCTTTAGCTGGGTGGTGATTGAAAGCCGTGAGCAGCGCGGCGAAGCGCGCTCAGCCACCCTGCCGCTGCCGGAGATCATTCTGGAAAAAGTCCGTGCAGGTGAAGCGCTCGGGCCGGTGATGTCACAGTACACCGGCATTGATGAGATTGGGCGTAAAGAAGGGGCGATTGGCGTCTTTACGGCGGGTAAGCTCACGCGTTCAGGGGTTTACCATCAGGCGGTGATCCTGGCGCTGAGCCCGTTTCATAACGCCATTTATCGTTGATCGCTCAATAAGACTGACTCGAGCCACTGGCGCAGCTCAACCGGCGCGGACTTCAGGCTGTTCGATCCACGGGTGATCGTCGCGATGCCCGCGCCCAGCTCGTTTTTCAGCTCGCGCTGGCTCATCTCACCGCGCAATAGCTCTTCAATAATCCGCACGCGCGTGCCCAGCGCCTCACGCTCGTCCGGCGTAAGCATCAGCTGCATGAGGGGTAGGTGCAAATCCTGCTCGTAAGACTGGCGAAGCAGCTCCACAAAACGAAGCCACTCCTGGTGACGCTGTTCGGCCATTGCCGAGGAATACGGGGAATGCTGGGTCATGTTATGCTGCCTCTTGTACTCTTTAGCGAGTACAGCATAACACAACCCATGCCGATCAGTAACGTCTCTGCCACTCGGCATCGCTCATCAGGGTATCTTTCTGCCCCATGAAGTAGCGATAGTAGGCGTCATAAGCCAGCACGTTCTTCACGTAGCCGCGCGTTTCCGAGAACGGAATGCTCTCCACGAACGCCACTGCGTCAATGCGTCCTGCACTGTTGCCAAGCCAGGTGCGCACGCGCCCCGGACCGGCGTTATACGCCGCCGACGCGAAGATGCGGTTATTGCCAAACTGCTGATAGACATACTGCAAATAGCTGGTGCCGATGTTGATGTTGGTATCCGGATCGAGAAGCTGTGACGGGCTGCTGTAACCTGGAATGTTGAACATCTTCACCGTATGCGTCGCCGTCCCCGGCATAATTTGCATCAGCCCGCTGGCACCCACCGGTGAACGAACTTTCGGGTTCCAGGCGCTCTCCTGACGGGCAATCGCCATGGCGTAGCTTTGCGGGATATCTTTGCCGCTGGTGTAGCGGTCAAACAGATCTTTATACGCCAGCGGGAAACGCTCTTCGAGATGGTCCCACAGCTTGCCTGAAATCGTCGCCTGCACGCTCAGATCCCACCAGCGATTATCAAACGCATAGCGGGCAAGCTGCGCTTTTTCATCCGTGGTGCGGCTGGTCACCAGGTTGGCCCACTCGCTGCGCGCGGTGTTATCCATGTTCCAGTACATCAGCTCGCGCACGCGCGCCATCTCTGGCCCCTGCGTCAGAGCGGGGTTCGCGTTAGCGGGCGCTTTGTCGATCTTAAGCGTGTACTCCTCGCCCAGCCGTTGCGCCGCCGCCATCGGGTAGAACCCGCGCTGCTGCATCAGCGAGTGAAGAATCTCTTTGGCTTCGTCTTCACGACCGCGCTCCAGCAGCAGATCGGCCTGCCAGTAGCGCCATTCGTCTTTTTCTTTGGCATCCATCGGCAAACGCGCGAGCCAGGTGTTAAGGCCACGGCGGTCGCCGGTGCCCAGCGCCATACGCACGCGGCGCTCGACAAGCGAGGTCGAGTTTGAGCGCATGATCGCATCGTCACGCCAGCGCGCCTGTTCGTCGGTCACGTCCGTGCCCATCAGTCGCCAGGCCACGATGTCGCGCAGCTCCTGGGTTTGATCTTCATTCAGCTGCTGCGCCTGCACCAGCTGCGGGATCATCAGCCGCGCGTTTTCGACATCGTCACGCGCCACGCTGGCAAAAGCCACCGCCGCCATCTGGCGGGTAAAATCGGTCGAGCCCGTGCTGCGGGCAAAGGTCAGGACGCTGTTAGGATCGTTTGCCAGCGCGATAACCGCCGAGGAGATCGTCTGGTAGTCGGACGGCATCTGCCCTGCCAGCGCGGTTACCAGACGCGTGTTGCCGGCTTTCATCGCCAGGCGGATGCGCTCAAGGTAGGCCAGCGGATCCTGCTTGCCGGAAGCGCGCCATGCGCCGAACAGGGAATCACAGGCGTTCGGCTGGCTTTTGCCGGTCAGCCACAGATCTTTCGCCCCGGCCCAGGCCTCTTCCTGCTGCCCGGTCGCCCATTTCGCATAGTAGTAATTACACTGCGCTTCGGTGGTATTCGGCTTGTCAGGGCTAAACGCCAGCAGGCCGCGCCAGTCTTCACGCCGCGCCAGCTCATTCACAAAACGAGACTGGAGATTTCGGGCAGGCGGCAGGGTCGGGTTCGCCTGAATGAAATTATTCACGGTGACGGTCGGCTGGTTCATCAGATCGTCGGTAATCTGGCGATACTCCAGATATGGATACAGCGGATAATCCTTGAGCGTCGGCATCAGCGCCTGCACGGTATCCATCTGCTTGTTGTCCCACGCCTGTTTAATCTGGGCGTAGCGGTTACGTTGTTCATCCAGTGAATCGGCATGCACCGCCTGGCTTACCGCCATTACGCATACGCTGGCAGCCAGCAGACGCCAGACCACCCGTTTGGCTTTTTCCACAAGCTCTTCCTCATTGTTTTTTCGTCAATTGCAGCGTCTTGCCACGTCAAAGTCACAACAACTTATGCTAACCAGGCATCCAGCAACGCGCCACGTCATGGACACTTTTTTACCTTTCTTGCGCGTTTTAACACTCCCGACGTTCCTGGCTGGGATTAGGGCGTGAAAAAGGCTACACTTCGAGGCTGAAATTCCTTCTCATTTACGATAAAAGAGGCGAAGTCCACGTGGCTCAATTCGTTTATACCATGCATCGTGTCGGCAAAGTTGTCCCGCCGAAACGTCATATTCTTAAAAATATCTCGCTGAGCTTCTTCCCGGGCGCAAAAATTGGTGTGCTGGGTCTCAACGGTGCCGGTAAGTCCACCCTGCTGCGCATCATGGCCGGCATCGATACAGACATCGAAGGTGAAGCCCGTCCGCAGCCAGGCATCAAGATCGGCTACCTGCCGCAGGAACCTCAGCTGAACCCGGAACACACCGTACGTGAATCCGTTGAAGAAGCGGTATCCGAAGTGGTTAACGCGCTGAAAGGTCTGGATGAAGTGTATGCCAAATACGCCGAGCCGGATGCGGACTTCGACAAACTGGCCGCTCAGCAGGGCAAATATGAAGAGATCATCCAGGCGCACGACGGTCACAACCTGAACGTGCAGCTGGAGCGCGCGGCCGATGCCCTGCGTCTGCCGGACTGGGATGCGAAAATCGCGAATCTCTCCGGTGGTGAACGCCGCCGCGTGGCGCTGTGCCGCCTGCTGCTGGAAAAACCAGACATGCTGCTGCTCGACGAACCGACTAACCACCTGGATGCGGAATCCGTGGCGTGGCTGGAGCGCTTCCTGCACGACTTCGAAGGCACCGTTGTAGCAATTACCCACGACCGTTACTTCCTCGACAACGTCGCCGGCTGGATCCTGGAGCTGGACCGCGGTGAAGGTATTCCGTGGGAAGGCAACTACTCCTCCTGGCTGGAGCAGAAAGATCAGCGTCTGGCGCAGGAAGCGTCTCAGGAAGCGGCCCGTCGCAAGTCTATCGAGAAAGAGCTGGAGTGGGTTCGTCAGGGCGCGAAAGGCCGTCAGTCTAAGGGCAAAGCCCGTCTGGCACGCTTTGAAGAGCTGAACAACACCGAATACCAGAAACGTAACGAAACCAACGAACTGTTTATTCCACCTGGAGCGCGTCTGGGGGATAAAGTGGTTGAAGTGACCAACCTGCGTAAGTCCTACGGTGACCGCGTGCTGATCGACGATCTGACCTTCTCCGTACCGAAAGGCGCTATCGTTGGCATCATCGGTCCGAACGGCGCGGGTAAATCGACCCTGTTCCGCATGATGTCCGGTCAGGAACAGCCAGACAGCGGCTCAATCACCCTGGGTGAAACCGTGAAGCTGGCCTCCGTAGACCAGTTCCGTGACGCGATGGATAACAGCAAAACCGTGTGGGAAGAAGTCTCCGGCGGTCTGGATATCATGCGTATCGGCAACACCGAGATGCCAAGCCGCGCCTACGTTGGCCGCTTTAACTTTAAGGGCACCGACCAGGGCAAACGCGTGGGCGAGCTGTCCGGCGGCGAGCGTGGTCGTCTGCACCTGGCGAAGCTGCTGCAGGTGGGCGGTAACGTTCTGTTGCTCGATGAACCGACCAACGACCTGGATATCGAAACCCTGCGCGCACTGGAAAACGCCCTGCTGGAGTTCCCGGGCTGCGCCATGGTTATCTCGCACGACCGCTGGTTCCTGGACCGTATCGCGACCCACATCCTGGACTACCAGGACGAAGGTAAAGTGGAGTTCTTCGAAGGTAACTTCACCGAATACGAAGAGTACAAAAAACGCACGCTGGGCGCAGACGCGCTGGAGCCGAAGCGTATTAAGTACAAGCGTATTGCGAAATAAAAGCAAAACGGCAACCTCGGTTGTAATGCCAGTCAGTTAAGACTCTGACTGGCCCTTTTTCGGGGCTGTGGGGTATCTCCAGGGCCTTTCCTTTACCA